>CANJLN010000034.1 GCA_947475175.1 Alphaproteobacteria bacterium | reverse complement strand
TAACGACGCTCTAATCTTGCCTCTAAAACCACACTAAACACCACCCTAATGAACAACACTAGAGAAATACTAAACCATCTTTTGCAGACTTGTGTAGATACCTATGGGTTGGGAGGCAAGCAAACATTACATATGCTTCTCATGATGTCTCTGATTGGAGGCGTGATTGCTCTTATGATCCTTTTCTTGGGTCAGTATCTTCACAAAGTTCGTCAAATTTTATGGAACATAAGGATTGTCAGAAAAATAAATTCTTATGTTATTTCCAACATTGAGGAGAGTGAAGCCAAAATAACTTTCAAAGAATACAAAGGGATGGTTCCTTATGGCATAGCCATTGCGGCGGCAGCAATTATCTGCTTTTTTACAAAAGCAGGGAGTTAGTGATGAAATTACTTCTTCGTAATAGGTTCATCATGTTCGGCGCAGCTATCATTCTTATTAACGTTATTGTTGTTGCCGTGCGTTTTCAAGATTACAAAAATCTCCTTGAAAGTAGAAAGTTCGTGAATGTGTGGGTTGCCAAGGAAACTTTGCACAGAGGAACGTTTTTAGCAGAAGAGTACGTAAAATTAGAAAAAATAGAAGTAGATAAATTTAATGCTGACTTTTTCAAAGAAGAAGAACTGAGCTTTAATATTCTTACAAAGGAATCTGATTTTGTCATTGCAAAGCATATAGATACCGGTGAAAAAATCACAAAACAGAACATCATTAGCCGTAGCGATCCAAATTATATTTCCAAGATTTTAATCCCAGGTTATAGGGCTGTAACCTTACCGATAAGAAAAGAACGTATTAATAATTCATCGATTATTCCAGGAAGTCGTGTTGATATTCAGGTAGCTTTCCAGCATGGAAAAGAATTCAGTGCTAAGAGAATATTGTGTAGCGTTAAAGTTCTTGAAATTACCGAAACGACAATTATTGTCGAGCTCGATAACAGTGGTGCTGACATTGCTGTTGCAGGTCAAAAAGAAGGGGACTTAACTTTTGGTACTGTGCCTATTTTAGAGGACAAAGGTCAACCTGATACAACTTGCGGTGTATTAAAAAAAGAAGGAGAAGAAGACTCTATAACAATAATAAGAGGTATTCATGGAAAAGACGCATCATAGGAGTGATCACGATCGGAGTAGATGGGGCAACAAGCTGTTTGGTTCATTGTGTGTTATCTCTTTATGTTTGTTCTATTCATTTCCTGTTGTAGCGGGTGAGAGCGCTTCTTCTGCAGAGAAGCAAGCGTCATTCACTGAGAAACAGGCATTGGATAGAGGCGTTGAGTTAGATGTGGATACATCAAAAGTTGTTGAGACATCCTTTGATATCAAAGAACTTCTCGTTCTTAACCCTGCGGTCGCGGATGTGCGTCTTAGAGATAAACGGAGTTTCCATATTGAAGGATTTAAAACAGGAAGCACGCAGATTCTGGCTATTTCTCAAGATAAAAAACAAGAGTTAGCTATTGATGTTAAAGTTACTCATGCGATTAGTAAACTCAAGAAGCTAATAGAGAGAATTGCTCCAGAAAACAATGTGGATATCACTTCTGTTCCAAATGGATTGATGTTGAGCGGGGATGTTTTATCAACAGATGCAGCATCAACTATTGATTTACTCACGCGGCAGTTTCTTGGAAAGAAGGATATTTTAATCAATAACTTAGTATACAAAGGACCAAGCACACAAATTAGCTTGAATGTTAAGGTTGCTGAAGTCACGTACACGGCTATGAATAATTTGAATGCCAATTTATCGGGAACAATAAAAAAAGGTAATTTCACGCTCGGTCTAACGACACCGACGGCTGCGGTCACAACTCAGACCCTAAATTTTAACGGAGGCACTAATAGTAATATTTTGCTAACTCTTGATGCCTTGGTGCAGAGCAGTCTTGCAAGTATTTTAGCCGAGCCAAATCTTATGACGGTATCTGGGAAATCAGCGAGCTTTAATGTAGGAGGGGAAATACCCTATCCTGTGCCATCTAATAACTCTATTTCGATAGAGTATAAAAAATACGGTATCATTCTGACCTTTACGCCAACTTTGATAGGAGATTCTATTTATCTTAAATTAGAAACGGAAGTAAGCAGTCCTGATAATACGCTTTCTGTGAAGCTTCAGGGATATGTTGTTCCAGCTCTAACCACTAAAAAGGCAAGCACAGAGGTTGTTTTACAAAACGGACAAAGTCTTATGATTGCGGGTTTGATATATAATGCAACCACAGCATCAAGTGGCGGCACGCCTGGCTTATCAGAGATTCCTGGTTTAGGAGCATTATTTCGATCGGACAGTCTTAACAATGAAAAACGAGAATTGGTTATTATTGTGACACCTTTTCTGGTTGAACCTTTACCCGCAATACAAGACGCAAAGCTTCCAACTGAAGGCATTCAATTCGTAAACATGATTGATCGTTTGATCACAGGGAAACTTGCTATTAACACAAGTGGTGACACGCAATCATCCTTTCTAGCAAGCGAGTTTATTGGGGAGGCCGGCTTTTACTATGAATAAATTCATTGGGTATATGATACTGAGTTTAAATCTTGTTTTCTTAGTTGGGTGTCAAAAAACAGATTACTCGGTTGAAAAATCAAAAACACAATATCGTCACCGCCAAGAAGAACTTATCATTTCCTATCAACAAGACGGAGTCACGTTTGATTCATTCACCGAGAAAGCCATATTGAGAAAAATAGCACACGTTGGTCGAGGTAAGTTTTCTACGCACTTCACTCTTCCGAAATTTGCAGGGAATACTGAAAACTCAATTCGTATGGAACAGCTGAAAAATTTCCTTATGAAAAAGGGTGTAAAAAAGAATGAGCTTCATTTTGATGAAAATTTGAAACAAGCAGAACCCGCTCATAAAACCACTATCAAAGTTGATTATTACGAAGTCATTCCACCGCGATGTGATAAATATGAATATGTAGATCCAGGAAACCATCGCTGTGCTTTTGATAATAATATGGCGATGATGATCGCTGATCCTTCAGTTTTTTTTAATTCTGAATCAACTGTAAGTTCCCATGCGTCAGACGGCATTGAAGCTATCAAAGCTCATGATAAAGAGTGGGCACCCAAAGAAGATAATAAAACGGCTTCTTCTCTTACTTCTTCTGTGAACTCACTTATAAAACCAGGGGAAGATAAATAAAAAATGGCTGCTATTAATTTTTCAAAAAAAAATAGAGAGATTGATCACGATATTGAGCTTGTCGAGGCAATCTACACAGAACTTTTGCATGTAATTGATTCAGAAGCAGTCTTTAAACTTTCAGAGGAAGCAATTCTGCAGGAAGTTGAAGATTTTATTCATCAGTACTGTGCAACCCATGCAATTCATATATCTTCTGAGAAAAAGAAAAGTATAACTGTCGATATCAAAAATGACCTTTTGGGGTTTGGTCCAATAGATCATTTACTGGCTGATGAAACCGTTACAGAAATTATGGTTAACAATCATCATAATATTTATGTTGAACGTCGAGGCCGCCTTGAACCTGTTAGTTTACGTTTTCGCAATGAAAGACATCTTTTAAATATAGCGCGACGTATCGCTCATCAAGTGCATAGACGAATCGATGTTGCTAGCCCGATGGTTGATGCGCGTTTGCCAGATGGAAGTCGTGTTAACATTGTTTTATCACCGATAGCAGTGGATGGCGTTGCTTTAACAATTCGAAAGTTTTTTAAGAACCCACTTAAAATTGAGGAGCTTGTTGAAAAAAATTCTATTTCCGCAAATATAGCAAAATTTCTAAAAATATGTGCTGTTAGTCGAGTCAATATCATTGTAACAGGAGGGACAGGAACGGGTAAGACCACCCTTCTTAATGTTATTTCCGGAATGATTCCTGAAGATGAACGCGTTATTACGATCGAAGACTCAGCGGAACTTCAGCTTTCTATTCCCAATCTTATTCGTCTCGAAGCGCGTCTTTCTAATACAGAAGATAAAGGTGAAATTACAATTCATGATCTTTTGAAAAACTGTTTAAGAATGCGTCCCGATAGGATTATCGTTGGAGAGGTAAGAGGAGCAGAGAGTTTTGAAATGTTAAAGGCCTTGAATACTGGACACGATGGATCTATGTCTACCGTTCACTCGAATGGGGCTGAAGAATGTTTGCTTCGCCTTGAGAACATGGTTTCAACTTATAATGCGGGTATTTCAAGTGCAACAATTCGCTCTCAAATTGCAAGTGCTATTGATTTAATTGTTTATGTGAAACGTTTTCGAGATGGTACGCGTCGTGTATCAGAAATTCTTGATGTTGTTGATCAAAAAGAGGGCAACATAGTAACCAATATGCTTTTTCGTTTTGAGCCAAAAGGACTAGATAGCAATCAATTTATTGTTGGCGACTATGTTGCTTCCACGGTTAGTCCTTCATTTTATGATAAAATTTTAATGGCGCATCATATTGACGAAATGAAAGAGTGCTTTGGGCTCAAGTAGTGTTTTAAACAAAAGAGGTTAAAACTGAGTGAAACGAATTGTAGATAAAATTGTATCTTTTTTTGTGCTGTCTCATATAGGGGGAAATCATCTTATTACTATAGAACAGAAGCTTTTAAGGAAAATGGAAATGTCCATTCCTAATTCTTTTGTTCCTACTCTCTATCAATCCTGTATTGCTCGCCCCAGTTTGTCACGCTTCATTACTCAAATGATGGCTATATTTTTAGTGAATCAAATAGTGACAGTTCTTGTAATGCCTTTTTTTCTCGCCTTTATCATCTCATTCTGCTCCACTTTTGCCTTAGGTTATGTCTTGGTCTTACAAAGTAAAAAAGTCTGGCATTCCATTTTTGAGAAAAAATTTTCTGCTGCTTTTAATATTGTTGCTGATGCAGTTCAAAGTGGTGTCCCATTGGAAATAGCTCTTAATCTAGCAGGTGAAGAACTGGGAGAACCCATTAAAGAGGTGTTTGAGGAAATCGTCTGTAAACTTAAAATTGGTATACCTTTGGACGAAATTCTTGAGCGTGAGAAAATAAGAATTGATGATGTGGACTTTATTTTATTTTGCAGTGCTTTATCGATTGGTTTTCGCACGGGTGGAAATACATCTGATTTGGTTAAACGGTTACAAGAAATTATTAATGTCCGAAAAGAGCTTCAGAATAAAATAGTGACGTTGACAGAAGAAGCTAAGTCAAATGGCATAATAAGCATGATGATTCCTATAGGTATGTTTGGATTCATTTGTTACAGAAGCCCTGAAGCCAGAGATTTTTTTCTGCATAATGAGTATGGGAAACTATTAGCGATCGTTGCTATAGCACTGATTATTGGAAACTTTACGGTTGTTAAAATTTTAACAAGAAAGCGTACTTTATGATTGAAGCCTATAAATATATTTTTACGCCCGTCATCTTTCTTAATGCCTCTCTTCTTATAATATGGGGATTTTATCTGTATTTTAAAGATGAGATTTACTCCATGAGGCAGAAAGATGGCCGAATGCTTAAATGGCCGGGGGAGGAAGTAGATAAATATATTTACACCAAGCACCCTGCATTTCAGGAAGAACAAAAAAAGAAGGATAAATTTGTACAAGCGGGCATTGATAACAGCTTGTACCCTAAATATTTTGTTTTCATTAAAGCTACTTTGTTGATACTGGCAAGTAGTCTAGGACTGTATTTTTTTGTTATAAAATCAGTGTTCTCAATAGGAATAGCTTTGGGTTACAAATTGTTGGCTGTATTAGGCATAGCAGCCTTTTTTATTCCAGACTTAGATTTACACATCAGAAAGAAAAATCGGATCAAAACTTTTGAAAAAAATTTATCAACGTTGATGAACATGTTTTTGGTTTGTTTGGATGCCGGTATAACCTTTAAGGAAGCAATCTTTTATGTTTCTAAGGAATTGCAATATTCACACCCTATTATTGCGTACGAGCTGGATCGCGTTTATAACACATCGAACCTATTGTTGGACCAGAAAGTTGCTTATGCACGTTTGGCTTATCGAGTACCGAGCGACTCTCTTAAAAAAATGGTTATTATTGTATTGCAGAATATCAATCATGGATCTTCTCTTCGTAAAGCTCTGGCTCACCTTGCTGACTTTGCTCATCGAGAGAGATTGTTTGTTCTAGAAAAAGATGCCCATCGAATGCCTGGTATTTTAACTCTCTTTACGGTGATATTTACTTTACCTCTTATGTTTATTGTTCTGTTCGGCCCTTATATGCACAATCTTGAAAATCTTTTTAAAAAATGAGGAATCAGATGAAAATATTTAAAAATATACGAGGAGGGTCATTGGTTGAGTTTGCGTGTGTTGCCAGCGTATTTTTATCTCTTATCTTTGCCACTTTTGAAATTGGCTTTATGTTATGTATTACAACTGGTCTTGAAGCAGGGCTATATTATGGATCGCGGCTTGGGATTATTGGTTCCGACACCTCAAAAATTACTTCTTTAATAATAAGTGAGTATTCTGTGTATGGGCTTGGTACAATTAGTAGTTCTAATATTACAATGACAGCTTACCCAAGCATTACAGATTTAAACAACAACAGTAATGGTAAAAGTGGTACAGGCGCATCTGGGCAGTATGTTTTGTATAGTGCAACATATCCTTACACATTTATGACTTCTTATCTCATGCCGGGTGGTACCAAGAAATCAATAACAGTCAATACTGTGGTGAAAAATGAATATTATTAAAAAACAAAGGGGCGCTATTTTAATTGAGTTTGTTTTGTGCTTGCCCATTATGATTTCTTTATGTTTTGGGATGTATGAGCTTTATCGTCTCTATAACGCTCACACAGTAACTTATAATATAGCAACTCAAATTGGCATGTGGAGCAGTGTCGATACATCTGTTGTTAGCCAGTACATCCAGAAAGGATACGACCTTGGTAGTTCTATTGATTTAAAAAACCAGGGATCTATTTTGGTAACAGGACTTAGAACTGGAAAGGCAAATGTTAACAAAACTCAGTGGGTTATGGGATCTGGGGTGAGTGGAATAACAAAGAATTCTCCTAATCTTTCCAATTCGTCTGCGTTTTCTTTGGATTACCAGACTATTGTTGTTGAGGTGGTTTACACCTATAAGCCTATGATTAGTTTGAGTTTCATATCTGCTCAGACACTTAAAAAAACATTTTGTATTGATTACCGTGGTGATTCAACTTTGTTCACAACAATTGGATAGAAAGATAAATATGTTTATGTTCGAGACGTTTCAAGAAACTTTTAAATCTGTTTTTCGCAAAGAAAAAGGAGCCATTTTAGTTATATTTGCTCTATCTCTTATTCCTTTGCTTGGAATTGCGGCTTTAGTTATTGATCGTGCAAACATTTTTTATGATAAATTGACTCTTCAAAGTTGTGCGGATAGTGCCGTTTTAGGCGGTGTGGGTGCATTAAATAGCAACAATTGCAATGGGAATGGAAAGAGGAATGGAAAAGGCGAGTGCAAGAATAATGGGAATGAAAAAGGTAATAACGGAAATGGTAACGGGAATGAGAACAATACCGTCGAAGCCAGTTCAAAAGCAAGTTACCTATATGCGGCCAATATATTATATTTAGGAATTACCCCTTCCTATACGGTCAGCGTTCCAAACAATCAACAGGTTCAAATATCCACGCAATATACCAGTCCAACTTTGCTAGCCTATATAATTCTACCAAGTTGGAAAAATACGAAGTGCAACATCATCTCTGATGCGGGGATTTCTCCCTCAACAGGAAGCATTATTTTAATAGATGGCCCTTCTTAACGACTCGAATAAACTTCTCTGGCACGTTTCTCAAAGGATCCCGTCATCAGTTTAACAGATTCCACAAACAAACGTTCGGCTATTTTTTGAAAAAATATATTTTTAAAATGAAAATTGATGAAAAACTCAATTTCTGTTTGATGATCATCTAAGGGATTAAAAAGCCAGTAATTTTCTAAATACTCAAATGGGCCATTGATATAATCAATATCGATCCTTTTAAAAGGAGTTAGATGAACACGTGATGTATAAGATGTTTGAATCAGTTTGTAGCCGATGATAAGTTCTGCATCAAATTGATTCTCACCTTGGTTAAAGACCGAACTTTTTACTGCCCAGGGTAAGAAATGTGGGTAAGATTCAACATCCGCCACAACATTAAAAAGTTGCTCTGCAGAATAGGGGAGGATTTTTTTTTCCAAATGTTTGGGCAATTACACAGCCACATCTTGTTGAGCTAGCCTTGCTGCCTTTAATTTCTCAAAATCTTTTCCTGCATGATAGGATGAACGTGTCAAAGGAGACGCTGCAACCATCAGAAAGCCTTTCCCTCTGGCAGTGGTTGCGTAGCTCTCAAATTCATCGGGCGTTATAAAGGAGATGAGAGGATGATGCTTTGGTGTAGGCTGCAAATATTGACCAATTGTGATGAAATCAACGTCTGCCGCTCTTAGATCATTCATCACTTGATGAACTTCTTGTTTTTCTTCTCCAAGCCCAACCATCATGCCTGATTTTGTAAACATGGTTGGATCCAACTGCTTAACAGTATCAAGAAGACGCAAAGAATGAAAATAACGAGCTCCAGGCCTGACGGTTGAATAAAGGCGTGGAACCGTTTCCAGATTATGATTGTAGACATCAGGTCTGGCTTCTACGACGGTTTCAATGGCTCCCTTTTTACGTAAAAAATCAGGGGTCAATACTTCGATGGTCGTATGAGGTGTATTCTTTCGTATTTGTTTGATAACCTCTGCAAAATGTCCAGCACCGCCATCATCGAGGTCATCTCTATCAACAGATGTGATGACCACATGCGCTAAGTTCATTTGAGCCACAGCCTCTGCAACCCGTTCTGGTTCATGAGGGTCAAGCTTATCGGGACGCCCTGTTTTGATGTTGCAGAAAGTACAAGCTCTTGTACACGTATCTCCCAAAATCATGATCGTGGCGTGTTTTTTAGCCCAACATTCTCCGATATTAGGGCAAGCAGCCTCTTCACAGACCGTATTCAGCTTAAGCGACTTCATCAAATTAGCTGTTTCTTTATATTCCGGCGAGATAGGCGCTTTAACCCTTATCCATGCTGGCTTTCTTGGAATGATTGCTTTTTCGGCTTGTTGCAAAAGGTAACTCGGTTTGAATAATCTGAAATTTAGGATACGATATCATAAAATTATTTAATCGTGAACCCCGCTACTATCATGCTCGGACTTGATCCAAGATCACAGTAGCGGAGAGCATAGGCGGAGGTTCAGTGAGCAGGCTTTGCAGGCTCTAGTGAACTGAGAACTTCTTTGATGCCGCTTGCTTCTTTTACTGCCGGTTGAGCAACAGCTGGTGTGCCCGCAGGAGCATCATGAGCAACATTAAATGATATTTCTTTGAGAACGTTACCTTGCGCGTCCTGTAAAGCGACGCTCCAAGATCCTGCCAAAGCTCTCACACTGCTAAAAGTTCTCCAACGCTTTGAATCTTTGATTCCAGCTTTAAATTCGTTATATGTTTTCCCTTCATGTTTCCAATGAAACGTAACATGGTCGTGACCATGAGAGCTTATGTCAGCGAAGGCAAAAACTTTACCATCATGAACTGAGAAATTCTCTTTAGCGCCTTGTGGCTCATGACTGACAACACCTGTTGCTAAAACCATGCGACTAACAGCAATATCACCGTGTGATGGCGCCGCCGCTTGTGCCTGAGGAGCAGGGGTTGCAGCAGGAACAGGAACTGCCGCAGAAAGAGAAGTTGCCCCTAAGAATAGGGCTGAAATTATAGAAATAGATGAACGCATGATTGAACCTCACTAATGAAAACAAATTTGATAGCTGTGTTTATCATTATAAGGTACATGTATTAATTTTTCTTTAAAAAACATCACAAGCCTGTCATAAATTTTATATGTTATTCCCGCGAAGGTGGGAATCCAGATTGTATTTTTCTGGATCCCCGACTTGCCTCTTCGAGCCTCTCGAGGATGACAGCTTTTTCCAACTCTAAGCCCCTCAAGGTCAACTATGACGGCTATTTTGCCACTTCTATACGATGCGATATCGACAAACTCTCTTCCTTTAAGTATTAAAGCCCCTTTTGAACCATCAGGTGATCAACCTCAGGCGATTGAACAGCTGGTGCATGGGCTAGAGGAGGGGGAAAAAAATCAAGTTTTGCTGGGCGTTACTGGATCAGGAAAAACTTTTACCATAGCGCAAGTTATTCAAGCCGTTCAAAGACCAACACTTGTTTTAGCACCCAATAAAATCCTGGCAGCTCAGTTGTATGGAGAGATGAAAGAGTTTTTTCCAAACAATGCGGTTGAATATTTTGTGTCCTATTATGATTATTATCAACCCGAGGCCTATGTGCCAAGAACAGATACGTTTATCGAAAAAACAGCTTCTATTAACGAGCAGATTGACCGTATGCGTCACTCGGCTACGCGTTCATTACTCGAGCGCCGTGATGTGATTGTTGTGGCCAGTGTTTCGTGCATTTATGGCATCGGGTCAGTGACAACCTATAGCGAAATGATTATTCCTTTAAAAACTGGGCAAACCATTAATCAACAAGACCTAACGAGGCGATTGGTTCAATTGCAATATAAGCGCAATGACATTGGTTTTGGGCGCGGTACATTTAGAGTCAGAGGCGATATTTTAGAAGTTTTTCCAGCGCACTATGAAGACCGTGCATGGCGACTCAGTTTTTTTGGTGATGAGATTGAAAAGATTATTGAAATTGATTCTTTAACGGGGGAGAAATTTACTGATTTAGAACACATCACCATCTTTGCCAATAGCCATCACGTCACTCCTGGCCCCACAATGCAACAAGCTATTAAACAGATCCAAGTTGACCTCAAGATTCGCCTTAAAGAGTTTGATGAACAAAATAAATTAGTAGAATATCAACGCCTCGAACAACGGTGTCGATTTGATCTTGAGATGATGGCAGCCACGGGCTCTTGTTCTGGTATTGAAAATTATTCAAGGTATTTAACGGGTAGATCACCCGGGCAACCACCTCCCACATTATTTGAGTATATTCCAAAGGATGCCATTTTGATTGTGGATGAGTGCCATGTCTCTGTCCCACAGTTAAACGGGATGTACAAAGGCGACAGGTCACGCAAGACAACCTTATATGAGCACGGGTTTAGACTGCCTTCTTGTGCGGATAACCGCCCCTTAAAGTTTGAAGAATGGGATGAAATGCGCCCGCAAACTATTTTTGTATCGGCAACACCAGGTCCTTGGGAGCTTACTCAAACAGAAGGTCATTTTGCAGAACAAATTATTCGCCCGACAGGTTTAATTGATCCTGTTTGTGAAATACATCCGTGTGATCACCAAGTGGATGATCTCATTCATGAATGCAAAGCAACCGTTGCCAAAGGGTTTCGCATTTTGGTGACAACGTTAACCAAAAAAATGGCCGAAGCTTTAACTGATTATTTAAATGAAGCAGGGCTTAGGGTTCGTTATCTCCACTCTGACATTGAAACTTTAGAGCGTATTGAAATTATCAGAGGTTTGCGTCTTGGGGATTTTGATGTGTTGGTTGGCATTAACTTGCTTCGTGAAGGGTTAGATATTCCAGAGTGTGGTCTTGTTGCTATTTTAGATGCAGACAAAGAAGGATATTTAAGGTCTAAGACATCGCTGATTCAAACCATAGGCAGAGCGGCTAGGAACATTGAAGGAAAAGTCATCCTTTATGCTGATAAAATGACAAAATCCATGGAAGGTGCGCTTGCCGAAACCAACCGCCGTCGTGCAAAACAACAGCAATATAATGAGGATAATAATATCACGCCGGTCAGCATCACAAAATCCATCAGTGGCGCTTTGCGAGCTGTTTGTGATGCGGATTATGTGGACGTTGAGGCAACAATGGTGATGCTGAATCCAAAAGAAATTACCAAGCGTAAAATTCTATTAGAAAAGCAGATGAAAGCTGCAGCTGGTAATTTAGAATTCGAAGAAGCCGCCAGACTTCGTGATGAAATCAAGCGGCTGGATAAGATGGAATTGGAGCTGTGAGGGGGCAAAATAAGCCTGAATCTCCAGCCTCGCCCCCATCTGTCATCCTCGGACTTGTTCCGAGGATCTATTAAATACAGTTAAAAATCACCCCTTAATTAACCCCAAGCCCTTCCAATACATAAGGCAAAATGCCGCCTTTTTCGAAATACGCCACTTCGTCTTGGGTGTCAATGCGACACAAAAGCTCGATAGTTTGAGATTGCCCCTTTGCATCCTCAATGATGCAGGCGATTTTCATGCCTGGCGATAGCTCTTTATCCAAACCATTTAAGCAAAGTGTCTCTGTACCTGTGAGCCCTAGAGTCTTTCGCGTTATCCCTTTTGGAAATTCTAAGGGTAAGACACCCATGCCAACAAGGTTGGATCGATGAATACGCTCATAGCTTTCAGCAATAACGGCTTTCACACCCAACAGACGTGTGCCTTTTGCCGCCCAATCTCTGGATGATCCTGTGCCATATTCACGTCCCGCAATGACAACTAACGGAACTCCATCTTTTTCATAATTCAAAGCCGCCTCATAGATCGACATGACTTTATCTTCACCATTGATGTAACGCGTTATCCCACCTGTTTTTTCAGGTGTCATTTCGTTTTGAATGCGAATGTTGGCAAAGGTGCCACGCATCATGATTTCATGATTGCCTCGTCTGGCACCATACGAATTGAAATTATCAGGGGTAACATTATGCTGTGTTAGATAATCACCGGCGGGACCATTCTGCTTGATACTACCAGCGGGAGAGATGTGATCTGTTGTGATGCTATCTCCTAACAGAGCAAGAATTCTGGCACTTTTAATATTTTGAATGGTAAATTCTTTTTCTTGAAAATAAGGTGGGTGTTTGACGTATGTGCTTTTTTCTTCCCATGGGTAAGTCAGGGTCGGAGTCGATTCAATTCCTTGCCAAAAGGTATCGCCTTTGAATACATCCCCATATCTCTTTTTAAATATCTCGGGTTTCATGAATTGGGTCATAACATCTTGAATTTCTTTGGAAGAAGGCCAAATATCTTTTAAGAAAACATCTTGACCATTTTTATCTTTCCCAAGAGATTCCGTTGTTATATCAATGGCTGTGCTGCCAGCGATTGCATAAGCAACAACCAGGGGAGGGGATGCTAAATAATTAGCTTTAACGTACGGGTTAATACGCCCCTCAAAATTTCTGTTTCCTGATAACACGCCAGCGACTGTCAGGTTCTGTTTTTCAATAACCTCAGTGATTTCAGGTAAAAGGGGTCCAGAGTTACCAATGCATGTTGTGCATCCATAACCAACCAAATAAAAACCAATGGCTTCTAAATCTTTCATTAACCCTGATTGTTCCAGGTATTCTGTTACCACTTGCGATCCAGGGGCTAAAGAAGTTTTAACCCAAGGTTTTCGAGTTAGTCCCAAAGCACTGGCTTTGCGCGCCAGTAAACCAGCACCAATCATTACTGATGGATTGGATGTATTCGTACAACTGGTAATAGCAGCAATGACAACGTCATGATTTTGAAGGGTGTAATCTTGGCCTTGCACAGGATTTTTAACGCCGGGTTCCATTAAAGAAAGGGCTGATTGTTTGACATCTTTTAAAACAATTTTATCTTGAGGGCGTTTTGGCCCTGCCATGGAGGGTTGAATGGAACCCAGATCAACCTCTAAAATATTATTGAAATGTGGATGAGTATCTTGATCTCGCCACAGACCTTGTGTCTTGGCATAAGCTTCGACCAGAGCAATATCGTCTTCTGCTCTCCCCGTTAATCTCAAATAGCGAATTGTCTCAGCATCAATTGGGAAAAATCCGCAAGTAGCGCCGTATTCAGGGGCCATGTTCGCAACGGTTGCTCTGTCAGCCAGAGTCAAATGATCCAAACCTTGGCCAAAGAATTCAACAAACTTGCCAACCACACCTTTTTGACGAAGAAGTTGAGTGATGGTTAGAACCAAATCCGTTGCCGTGGCGCCTTCTGGCAGAGAACCTGTTAAGTGCACACCAACAACCTCAGGAATGAGCATCGAGATTGGTTGCCCGAGCATGGCAGCTTCCGCTTCAATGCCGCCTACGCCCCAACCCAAAACAGACAATCCATTGACCATGGTTGTGTGGCTGTCGGTGCCAACCAGCGTATCTGGGTAAGCAATCACCTCTCCATTTTCATTTTCAGAGGTCCAAACAACTTTGGATAAATATTCCAAGTTAACCTGGTGGCAAATGCCTGTTCCAGGTGGCACAACGCGGAAATTTTTAAAAGCCGTTTGTCCCCACTTTAAAAACGTATAGCGCTCCAAGTTTCTTTGGTATTCAATGGTAACATTTTTTCCAAAAGCTTCTTTGGAGGCAAATTGATCCACCATGACAGAATGATCAATCACAAGATCAACAGGGATCAGCGGATTAATTTTTTTAGCGTCACCACCATTTTTTTGCATGGCATCTCGCATGGCTGCCAAATCAACAATAGCCGGAACACCTGTAAAATCTTGCATCAACACGCGTGCGGGGCTAAAAGAGATTTCTTTGGAAGCGCCTGTATTTTTTGTAGAATTAATGATGTTCTTCAAATCTTCTTTTTTGACACGCTGTCCATCAAAATGCCTCAAAAGATTTTCTAAAAGAACCTTGAGAGAAAAGGGGAGGGATGTTAAATCTCCCAAAGATTGAAGGGCGTAATAATGATACGTTTTGTTACCAACGGTAAGAATGCTTTTGGAGGTCATATAAAATCATACAGTAAGGTAGAATATGATTAAGCCTACCTTTATGAGAGATTTGTTTCAATAGGTAGCTGATTGTTGGTGCGTTCATTTACCGTTTAAGAAACATTGACTACATTAAGATTTCATACGACTTGCATTTTATCCTAAACACTGCTTATATGACCCCAATATATTACATAGAGCAGGAGGCGCAATTGGATACAAATATTGATTCTCTCAGTTTCGAGCAAGCGATGGCTGAGCTGGAAACATTGGTAAAACGTCTTGAAGATGGTCGTTTGCCGCTTGAAGAAGCGATTGTTGCTTTTGAACGTGGTTCGCTTTTAAAGAAGTATTGCGAACAGAAATTGCTTGTTGCGAAAATGCGTGTGGAACAAATTACAAGGATGCCGGACGGTAGTGTTAAAACAGAAACTTTTAACGCAGCCTAACGTTCATTCTTTGGATGAAGTAATCTCTTCTTTTGAGATCGATTCGGCTATCAAAAAAATTATCGATGAACAAACCGGGGCTACCCGGCTACAAGAGGCTATGGCCTATGCTACTCTTAAAGGGGGAAAACGGTTTCGCCCCTTGCTGATTAAAGCCTCTGGTGATTTATTCGGCATTCCTTTTAAAGACCTTGTCTCAGTCGCTGTCGCTGTCGAGATCCTTCATGCTTATTCTTTGGTTCATGATGATTTACCGGCAATGGATGATTCAGACACACGTCGAGGACAGCCAAGCTGCTGGCGTCAATTTGATGAGGCAACAGCAATTTTAGCAGGGGATACGTTGTTGACCTTGGCATTTGAAACCTTAGCGTCTGCCCCCTTATCAGCACCTGTTTGTTTAGAACTGGTTACAAAATTTGCAAGAGCTTGTGGTGGAAATGGCATGGCAGCAGGTCAAATGCTGGATATTAGTCAAGAACATGGTGGAAACCTTGAAAAAATTGAATACCTTCAAAAATTAAAAACGGGCGAGTTGATTGCGTTTTGCTGTGAAGTGGGGGCTATTGTCGCTCAGGCTGGCCCTGAGGTCAAAAAATCGTTAAAAGAAACGGGCTATAAGCTTGGCCTTATTTATCAAATGACGGATGATTTTCTTGATTTAAAAGGGGATGTCGCCAGTATTGGAAAACCAACGCATCAAGACTTGGACAAAGTTACCATTGTGAGTTTGTTGGGATATGATAAAGCTCGGGTGATGATTGATTCTTATAAAAATGAGATCAAGGATGCCTTGGTTGGCTTTGGTTCAAAAGCGCCTCTTTTTGAAGAGATCGTAGAATGGGTCGTTGTGAGAGAGGGGTAGAGAACACAATTCATGACAGTGCGACTCCTGTTTTAGCGCCTGAACAATCAATCCCATTAACTCTTCGTTAATTTTTATCTGCTAAATTATTAAATATATATTCACTTTTGCGCTTATTTTTTTTTTTTAGAATAATTCTATTTTAATAAAAGGGACAGTGATTCGTGTATTTAATATTATTGCTCCTTTTGAGCGCTACTGTATTGTTTGCAGATGATGACGCTCTAAAAGATATTGAGCCGAAAACCAAATTCACACGGAGTAGACCTTTAGATTTGTTGCCAATAAGCAGAAGTCCTTCTCCTGACGAAGAAAAGTCTCAAGAAATGACCGATGAAGAGGCAATGGAGTTCGGCCTTATTTTTGCATCCAATTTTAGACCGATAGGAGATGAGGGCTCTTCTTCTCCAGAGATAAGCTTTGCACCACAAAGTTATGAGTTATCTGATCCTTCATCTGAAGATGAAGATGAGCCGCTTTTTAGCTTAGGACGATCTATCAGTGAACCCCCAAAACTAGGCATGTCATTATCTCGAGCAGAACAAACAAGAGGCAGCAGTTGCACTCCAGTGCTTGTTCCTGCTAACAAACAACCAACAAATCCATTAGCAAACAGACTAACCATTCTAAATCTCACAGATGAAACGACAAAGCGCTACTGGAAAGGGGAGCATCTTGAACCACCACCCAAGAAAATGGAGAGGTTTGTAGAACCCCCGTCTTTAAATGAGGTGTCTACATGACATGCAATTTCCGGTTGACTTTGTGAAGCAGAAAGCCTAGTTTGTTCAAGTCAGTCCCCATCGTCTAGAGGCCTAGGACATCGCCCTTTCAAGGCGGCAGCACGGGTTCGAATCCCGTTGGGGACGCCAATTAAATCAACGCTTTCATGGATTTCTAACTTTTCTATAGTGTTAAATGTCAGTAGGGTGTTAGAAACAGAAAACTTTTAACCCCAGAACGCCTTAAAACATCTCAGTCTATCCTAGTAACAAAAAAAGCGATTGATTTATTAAAAATTAACGCGTATTTTCTAGGCATAAAATCCAGTGGGCTCCAAAGCCTGCTCTGACTCTGAAAAGGGGAGTTTGCGTGATGACCCCCACCAGCATCGAAAACATGATCAGTTTCACCAAATTTTTTAGACTGGTTTTGTCAAAAAAATATGGGGATGAATCAAAAGAAATTTATGCTTATTATGAGAAAAAAGCCGGCTTATTTATCAGTCATCCTAAAATAGCGGTTACGCATCCTATTTCCTTTAAGCTTTATTGTGGCTTTTGTGTCTTCGAGGCCATTGTTGTTGCGGAAGAGGAAGTACAGATATTTGATGTTTTGTATGATCCTATGGGATGTGACATCAAACCCATCACGAAGAATGCTTTTATTGAAGAGAAAGAATTTCTGATTGATAGCAAAGGTCAAAAGGATAATGGGTGGAGGGTTCCCAGGAGCGAGATATACATCAGTCAGAATGCCATTAGTTTCTTGTACGTCAATAAAAGCGATAGCCTGATCAATCATTATCTTCTCGAAAGCGGCTTTTTAAAACAGCTTGAGGAAATCTATCAGGCAACCATCAGAAAAAGCTACACTGTGACTCCCCAAACAACCGCTAAGGAATTTTATAGAGACATTGTGGAATCTCTTTACCCGGAAATGAGTGACCATTACAAAACCATTTTTTGTAAAATTTTTAAAGGAGAGAGTTAGATGGATTATCAAAATAAGAAATTTAAGACCCTAAAAAAGGATCCATCGCGCGTTCTAGGTCATTTATTTCAAGGTATCGCTCATGTCGTCCCTTAAGGTGACGTGAGGAGATAAAAGCGTATCTTACAAAAGGAGAGCGTATCATGTTGAGAACACAAACACAGGGTAACCGTTTTTTAACCTATCTCGTTCTCTTTTGTTTTTATTTCCAGACCTTATGGCCTTCGGTTGTTTTTGCCGCTGATGTTGAAGTTTTACACTCTGTTCCTCAGTCTCATTTTTTGCCTTCCCATTTCTTGTCCAAGGCGGATCAAGCCAAGGGTCATCAAGAAAGGACGGGCATTGAAGTCGCCGTCATGGTTGACGGATGGGATGATGAGGATCAACCAACGACACCGAAACAGTCGGTTTTTATTCCCCTATCGGATACGACTGAAAAAACGCAACACCTCGTTGATCACTCCTTTTCCGTTCAAGCTCTTTATCCCAATTTACAGGTCTGTGAAGACGGCCTTACTTGGCAG
>CANJLN010000033.1 GCA_947475175.1 Alphaproteobacteria bacterium | reverse complement strand
GACTTCAGAGGGTTTCTCTTGGGTCATTTTGAGATTCATGGGGCACTTTAACAACTCTACTCTTGGTTAGAGTATCAAAAGAATCAATAAAAGTCAAATTTTCGAAAAAAGCCCATCAATTAAGTATAGTTTGGTTTTGGGTGTATTTTTTAGATCCTCGGAACAAGTCCGAGGATGACAGGTGGGGGAGCGAGGATGATGGCGGGGTGGTTTTTTGAGGATGACGAGTGAGAGGAGGGTAATGATGAGGGGGAAACAACAGTCCAAGATTATTGTGAAATCAATTTTTCAAACATCTGGTGCCAATTGCGCTCTACTTTTAAACGCATAAAAACAGATCCCAACCCAACCGCAGCACGATCCATAAAGACAAATTCTTTTGGGGGTTTTATACCACCCAATCGGTGTAATTCTGCGTGAACTTTGGTGGCTGTTTCCCAGCCGTTTGCTCCACTGAAACCTCTTTGAATCGGGCGAACTTTGTCATCCAGTAAAGGATCATATAAAAGCTTAGCCCATTCGTTCATAATATCGATCAACTCATGACTTAGATTGGTGAACCCCCAAGTTTCATAAGCATGAACTGCTTGCTCTGGTTTTCCATGCAAAAGGGCGTGGTAGAGATCAATCACTCCTTGGATAAATGAATCTGGGAAATGACGCACACATCCAAAATCTAAAAGCTGTACATGGCTGTTATCCGTTAAAAGATAATTGCCGGGGTGGGGATCACCATGAATTACACCATGATGATAAAATGGCTTGTACCAGGCCTCAAATAACCGGTCAGCGGCTTGATTCCTAAATGCTTCGTCTTTATCAACGCAATTCAAAAGCGGTTGTCCATCCATCCAAGACATCGTCAAAAGACGTTTTGTAGAAAGCTCTGGGTAAACAGTGGGCACATGAATTATGGGGTTATCTTTAAAAATATCTCGGTATATTGCTATTTGTTCAGCCTCATGTTCGTAATCCAGTTCCTCTAAAAGGCGTGTGATAATTTCTTGCTGGACTTCGCTTGTATCAATGGCTTTATTCCATAGATGATAAAGACTTAATATCATTTTTAGATTGCTAAGATCCGTTTCGATCGCCCCTTGCATATTGGGGTATTGAAGCTTGCATGCCAGAGTATTGTCACTGTGATCCAAGGCTTTATGAACTTGCCCCAAAGAAGCAGCATTTGAAGCCACAAGATCAAACTTTTTAAAATGCTGCTGCCAATTGAGACCCAGTTCTGCTGCCATGCGTCGTCTAACAAAAGGAGTTCCCATGGAAGGTGCTTGAGATTGCAATTCCAACAGTTCGTTTGCGTATTCAGGCGGAATAGCATCAGGGATTGTGGCTAAGAATTGCGCCACTTTCATTAAGGGCCCCTTAAGGTTACCAAGGGCATCTTTTAAAGACTTCGCATACGCATCATCAATAGGGCGCCCTAAATAATGCTGCCCAGCGACCCGCGTTGCAAGACCACCAACAGTGCTTCCCACTTGGAAATAGCGTTTTAAGGTGGAAGTTAGGGATCCGTTATCCATCAAACCATTTTTTCAAGATCATCAATAAAGCGACTGATCATATTCAAGCCTTGCAACCAAAAGTCAGGATGTTTCGCATCAAGTCCAAAAGGAGCCAACAATTCTGGGTAACGTTTGGATCCTCCTGAAGATAACAGGGCGCTATATTTTTCAGCAAAGCCATCTGGTTGTTGTTCATAAATGGCATACAAAGAATTGACCAAACAATCGCCGAATGCATACGCATAAACATAAAAAGGAGCGTGGATAAAATGCGAAATATATCCCCAAAATGGGCGAATGATAGGATCCAGAATGACAGCATCTCCCAAAGCCTCTGCTTGGGTTTTCATCCATATATCGCCTAAGTCTTCAGAGGATAATTCTCCATTTTTCCTTGCTTGATGCACCTCTTGCTCAAAGTTATAAAAGGCGATTTGCCGTACAACTGTATTCAGCATGTCTTCAATTTTAGATGCCAACAATTGACGTTTTTGAAGGGGATCTGATTCTTGATCTAAAAGAGACCTAAAGGTTAACATTTCTCCAAAGACAGAAGCTGTTTCTGCTACGGTTAAAGGCGTATTGGATAAGAAATAGCCTTGCTCTCCTGCCATAACTTGGTGAATCCCATGCCCAAGCTCGTGAGCCAGCGTCATCACATCGCGTCTTTTGCCAAGGTAATTCAAAAGAATGTAAGGATGAGCCGAGGGCACCGTTGGATGAGAAAAAGCGCCTGATGTTTTTCCCTCTAAAACAGGGACATCGATCCAGTTATGATCAAAAAACTGTCGCCCTATATCAGCCATCTTGGGATTGAATTTTTGGTATGCATCCAATACAATTTGCCGCGCTTGCAACCAGCTAATTTTCTGGTCATCTGCTTGCGGGAGAGGGGAATTACGATCCCAATATTGCAAGTTTGATTGCCCCAGTAATTTGGCTTTGAGCTTGTAATACCGATGCGACAATTTGGGATAGCTGGCTTTAACAGCATTCACGAGGGCATCGACTACTTCGGGTTCGACTTGATTGGCTAAATGACGTTCGCTTGTGGAATCTGGATATTTCCGCCATGTATCTTCAATCTCTTTATCTTTAGCAAGAGTATTAGTTACCATTGTCAGAAGCGAAAGATTCTGCTGCAGGCCATCTGATAAGGCTATAGCACCTTGCTTTCTAATACTTGGATCCAGATGGCTCATCTTTTCGGTAATCTGGGGAAGTGTTAGACTTTGACCATCTAGAATGAATTTCATACTGGCCAAGGTCTCATCATACAGGCGATTCCAAGCACGACTGGACGTTAACGCCTTTTCCATGAAAAGTTTTTCAAGGTCATTGCTGAGCTGATGATCACGAAATGTACGCACCTGATCAAGCCAAGGTTTGTAATGATTAAGATCGGTTGTGCTTTCAAGCGCTTTTGAAATTTTATCCTCTGGGATTTGATTGATATCAAGCGTAAAAAAGATAAAATTGGCGCCAATGGCTGTCAATTTTTCTTGGATTTCTTGATAGAATTTTTGGATCTCTGTGCTTTTTAGATTTTTATAATAAGAAAGTCCCGCAAAGCTACCGAGCCGGCCCAAGATTTCGCTTATTTTTTCATAAAGAGAAATCGCCCCATATAGATCTTGTCCTGTCCATTGGTCGCCTTTGAACAATTCCCCGTATTTTTTTAAAAAATCTTCAGCTTTTGTTTCAGAGTCTTTTAGATCCGCATTTATTTTTGGATCTTTTAAAGAAGAATAGAGATGCGTTAAATCCCATTCAGGTAGCGTTCCTAAGTCCAGATGAAGTGAGTCTTTTGTTAAAGCAGCTGATTGCGACATTGTTTCTCTTTGTTGTTAAAGCAGGATCAATACCAAAGATTATAAATGGATAAAGAGTTTTAGGCACCTGTCTTTTTTTGTATGCGCAATGCATTCTTTAATCAAACTCAGAAATTTTTTGATCTGGAAAAGCCCATCCTAAGTGTTGCCCGCCATCCAAAGCCAGCATTTGCCCTGTCATAGACGAACTTTCGAGAATAAAATCAATGGCGTGAGTGATTTCGATAAGCTCTGGCCCCTTTTCTAAGGGAACATTTTTACACTGATTGTCAAAATGTTGTTGTGTTTGTTTTGGATTAGCAAGGGTAGGGCCGGGACCAATGGCATTGACTCTAATACGCGGCGCACAAGCAAGAGCCATGGTTTGTGTTAATGTCCAAAGGGCAGCTTTACTTACCGTATAACTTGTGTAATGAGGTGTTAGATTCCAAACGCGCTGATCCAAGATATTGATGATATTACCGTCAATGTCCTCTGGCAATTGTGCTTGAAAAGCTTGTGATAATACAAATGGTGCTCGTAGATTTGTTTCCAAATGCTGATTCCAGCTCTCACGCGTTGTCGTTTTAACGGAATCGTATTCAAAAAAGGAAGCATTATTGATCAAACAATGAAGCGTGCCGAATTGAGCATGAACGCGTTCAGCCAGATCAAGATAGGTTTCTTCTACGGCTAAGTTTGCCTGGAAACATGCTGCTGATAAATTTTTGGAGGTTAATTCATCAACCAGAGATTCTGCTGCTTCTTTCGAGGTATTGTAATGAATACCAACGTTCCACCCATTTTCAGCGAAATGAGTTGCAATGAATTTACCTATGCGGGCGGCTGCCCCTGTGATGAGTATGGTCTTTTTTATTGTCATAAAAAATCATTATAAAAAAAGCGGCTTGTTCTTAAATTCAAAAACAAACCGCTTATTTTCACTTAAGTTGTGAGAGAGGATTTAGTATCCTTCGCGTTCTAGGCGTTTGCGCATTAACTTGCGATAACGGCGAACGGCCTCAGACCCTTCGCGGGCGCGCTTTTCAGAAGGCTTCTCGAAATGACGTCGTAACTTCATTTCGCGGTAAATTCCTTCACGTTGCATTTTCTTTTTCAAGGCGCGCAAAGCTTGGTCAACATTGTTGTCGCGTACGGTAACTTCCACTGATTCTCTCAACTCCTCTCTAAAATAGGGTTTTGTCTCTTTATCCAAGATACATCGAAAATAAAAAAATGCAAGCTTTTGTGGTTGCAGCTGTCAATTTTTGAGTTACCATATTTGTATGAGTCTAAATCTCCTGCGTATTTTGGAGTTACATTTATGAAGAGTATCGCTCGTTTTATTACCCCTTTGTCTTGTTTGTTAATGTTGTCCGTTAATAGTCCAGTTTTTTCTATGGACGAAGATCAATTGCCTGAGGCTCAAGCAGCAGGGCATTTACCACAAGCCCCACAGCATCTAAGAGCCGATCCATTAGAAGAACATATTAGAGTTGCCTTGCTTGATGCGTACCATAAAGCCTTAACTAATAATTCACGCACACCTCGTAAAGATGCAAAGCAAAAAGTTCTTGATGAATTAGGAGCTGAGGTTACAAGAGGGCAGGCTGACTACACGATAGATCGATGGAGAAATGAGCAAGGGTTGCCAAACGATTTGGCAGATGAGTAAATCTGCTGTATAAAGAATGATACTAGGTTTTGAATTAAAATGAACACTTGAGAGTTTTGTCATCCTCGCATTTATTGCGAGGATCTAAGAAAATAGATCCTCGGGACGAGCCCGAGGATGACAAGTTGAATTGTAAGTTTTAATATGGGATTTGGGTTGATATTGCGTGCACCCGTAGCTCAGCTGGATAGAGCGTTGCCCTCCGAAGGCAAAGGTCAGAGGTTCAAATCCCCTCGGGTGCGCCAATTCTTTGCGTTAATAAAATATTTGTAATTTTCGGATAACATTCATATATGTAATAACGAATTCAATACTCCGCAGTACTTAAAAAATGAAAAACAAAAGATCCTTTTTGCGGCTATTCTGCTGTCTTATTGTTTTTTCATCAGCGGGAATGTCTCTCGATGTTCTGGATAAAGAGATCAAAGCAGATTATCAGAAATTCCGTTCTCATCACAAATCTACAGAGAAACTGCGCGTTTCTGTTCAGTATCTTGATAGGTTGATGAAACCTCAGTGGATTGCGGCAATATTGGGCTCTGGTTGCGGCGTTGGTTTTAGCGCAAAAAAAAGACAGGCAACACCTGAAGAAGCTGTCATAATGCGTGCAAAGTTGGCTTTTGCCGCTAATGAGTTGGGTTATGATCCTAGTTCTTACTTTGCAAATAAAACATCCTATTCCGATAACAATATCAGGCGTCACCAAAGCGTCGTTTGGTCCGTCATAGCTGCCACAGCGATTGAAAAGAAATCATCTTCAATTAGTGCTGGTTCTCTAAAAAGCCATTACCAGGTTTATGCCAGTGGCCGCACTATCTCAGAAATTTTGGAAAGCTATAAAAAATCCAGAAAATATTCAGGTTATTTAGACGGTGTTGCAGAGATTTTCAACAAGGCCCTTAACGACGGCACAGCACATCCATTTACTGTAAATGGTTACTATGCTCGAGGGGGAGGAATACTCTTGATCAAGTCCTACAAAAATCATCCAGATGGGCATAGAGATGGTTTATATATATTTGCTGGGTTAGATAATCACTTCAATTTGTACATGTTGCCTGGGGGAGGTGCTGAGTCTGCCCGAGGAGATAAAAATATATACGATGCCGCTGCTCGTGAGACATACGAGGAAACCTCACGGTATTATACTGTCTTGCTGAAAGACGGAATTAATGACGCGCCAACGCCTGGCCGTCCCTTGGAGGAATCTAGAGCTAATATAACAACCTCTGCGCAGTATATGAAAACACTACCAGCTTTTTATTCATCGTTAACGGGCAATCTTTTTGTGGTGCATCAAAATAATGCTTTGTTATGTAGTGAAATGAGTAGAATCTGTATGAATGCACAGGGGGCAGAGACGGAGCGTGCCTTCCAAGAAATGAGTGGGTATGTGGTTATTTCGCTTGATTATATCATTAAGAAGGGCGAAGAACTGAGACGAGCACCTACGAGAAGTTTTGACAAGGACACACCTATCTTTTTACAGGAAAGGACTGGGAGCACCATTCCATTTGATCCTTATTACTTCTACACTTTTGTGGATGATCTAGAAAATCTAAAAGCAATAAGAGCCAGTTTAACAGAAGGGTAAAAAAGGCAGCACCATCTCTTTCAACTTTCCTTGCCAGTCTTCCAGGTTTTTAAGCCCCTGGTCGATAGTACTCAACGTTGAACTTTTGTCCGGCGTTGTATCTTGGCTCCATGTTTTTAAAATGTGCAGACAAAAAAGACTGAAGACATTAATTTTGATGTCACCTTGAATCCCATCAACCAAAATACCAGAATCCTCCAAGGTTTGCCTGGACCATCGATTGGCATAGGGTTTCATATCCAAAAGCCAGCCAGGGGCAAAGGATAAATCCTGAACCAATCTTTGGATAGCAGTGCGGTGGGGTTCCAAAAGATCAAGATGATTCATGATGCTTTCAAATAGATAGTCATGCGCTGATAACTCCATTCCTTGGATACACAGAGCTTTTTCTTCAATATCATTCCAAAGCAATAACAGAATTGATAAGGGAGTAGGGCATAAGTCTGTTACATCGGGTAAAAATAGATTGCAATGACCCGCCAAAGCTTCGGGTGTTAAACCATCAAGCCCTTTTGAGGCAAGTAGTTCAAACCCACCTTGGATTAGTTTTTCTCTAATCATAGGCTCAGTGCTTTGCAAATTGTTTGAACATTATGCTTTATCATCGAAACATAGTCAGGTGCAGGACCGCCCGGAGCCGACAAAGAATCAGCATACAAAGTTCCTTGCAAAATGTTTTCTGTTTCACTGGCGATTTGTTCGATCAGACGAGGGTTTGCAAGATTTTCAAGAAAAACAGCTTTGATTTTATGATCCCGTATAAAATTGATTAAGGCTGCAACATCTTGAGCAGATGCTTCAGCCTCTGTGCTAATGCCAATAGGAGACATAAATTTAACGTCATAAGCTTGCCCAAAATACCAAAAAGCATCATGCGTTGTGATAACAATTCTTTCTTTCTCTGGAATTTTATTGATCTCATTTCGAACCCAGAGATCTAGTTTTTCAAGTTCCTTTAATAAAAGATCTGAATTTTTTTGGTAAAGCTTGGCATTGCCAGGATCAGCTTCAGACAAAACATGCGTCATTTCTTTAACATAAAGCATGGCGTTTTGAACATTATGCCATGTATGAGGATCTGTTAAATCGGGGCGGGTTTTAACATTTTGGGTAACGGTAGAGATGATAGCTTTGGTATCAGTGCTCTTTAGCATGCGTTCAACACCTTTTTCAAAATTAAGTCCATTGAGAAAAACAATGTCGGCTTTTGTTAAAGCAGTCGCATCGAGAGGCGTTGGTTGATAAACATGCGGATCAGCTTCAGGAGGCACAATCGATGTAATTTTAATATGAGGAGCACCATGTGTGATTTTCTCAGCAAAATCGCATAGTATTGTAAAGCTTGTCACAATCTTGAGTGAATGTTGTTCAGTGATTAAAGAAACTTCATGTGTTTTATTGACAAAATGAGAGTAAAGCTTGTATCCAGCGACAAGAAATATAATAATAGAAAAAAGTAAAATCAATTTACGCATGGTCGAGGAATGAACCTTAATTTTTTGTAAAAGTATTTATTAGAAGACTGTGTCCTGCTAAAGTAAAACAATCTATTGTCAGAGGACAAGATCTTTTGGTAAAACCAGATATGGTTTTCCCCTTTATGACTGCTGCGTTAAATATAGGATAGTTAAGTTTATGGATCAAACATCATTACAAGTTGCTTCAACTCAGCTGGCTAATGCGGCTCAGGGGGCCGTTACCAGCGTAGAACATTCACCTGTCATTCTACATGGTGGCATGTCGATGTGGAGTTTGTTCTGGGGGGCCGAGCCCATTGTTAAATTTGTTATGCTTGGGTTGGTTGCTGCCTCAATCTGGTCATGGACAATTATTATCTACAAAGTTTATCGTTTACAGCGTCTGAATGCTGCGGCCGACCAATTTGAAGAAGCATTCTGGTCAGGTGGAGCACTTGATGACCTTTATGACCGGATTCACAACCGCCCAATGGATCCTCTGTCAGCTGTCTTTTGTGCTGCTATGCGTGAGTGGCGTCGTTCTATTTCCAAAGGATTTTCACGCGCTTCAGATATGCGCGGAACATTAGAGCAGCGAATTGATCGCGTTATGCAATTGACTGTGGGCCGTGAAATGGAACGCTTAGAACGTCACATGGGTTTCTTGGCATCACTCGGTTCAAACGGTATGATCGTTGGTTTGTTTGGTACTGTTCTTGGAATTATGAATAGTTTCGAGTCAATTGCAGCGCAACAAAATACAAACTTAGCTGTTGTTGCTCCTGGTATTGCTGAGGCATTATTTGCAACAGCAATTGGTTTGGTTGCGGCGATTCCAGCAACCATTGCATTTAATAAAATATCCAGTGATCTAAATCGCTACGCGAATCGCTTGGATGCTTTTGCTAGTGAATTTGGCTCGATTATTTCAAGACAGTTGGAAGAACACGCGTAATGGCAGGCCCCTTATCATCAGGTCCCTCGAGAGGAGGACGGCGTCAACGTCGTTTTCGTCCCAATAGTGATATTAACGTAACGCCCTTGGTTGATGTTATGCTTGTGCTGTTGATCATCTTTATGGTCACAGCACCAATGCTGACAGTGGGTGTTCCTGTTGATTTGCCAAAGACACAAGCGGCTCAGATGAATGATCAGGTAGAACCCCTGGTGATTTCGATCGATGCAAAGGGAAATGTTTTCTTGCAAGAAACAGAAATGAAAGTAGAAGAAGTCGCTGCTCGTTTGAAAGCCATTACAGGAAATAATGCAGACGCCAAAATTTACGTCAGAGGCGATAAGAAATTAGCTTATGGGCAGGTTATGGAAATCATGGGAGCAGTAGCGGCTGCGGGTTTTTCACGTGTTTCATTGATAGCTGAGCTTCCAACACCAGGGAAAGTACCAGCTTCAAAAACCGTGAAAGAAGAACCTCTAAAGCGTGGAAATGTTAGGTAATTTCAATGAAGAATGCAGCGATTGCCTCTGCTATATTCCACGTCGTTATTCTGATTCTGTTTAGTCTCAGCGTCGGTAATCCTTTTCAACGAACAATCAAGGATCAACAACCTATTATTGTTGATTTTGTCCAAATTGCTGAAAAATCAGCAGCACCTAAATTGTCACCTCTGAATCAGAAGATTGAAGAGCCAAAGGTTGAGCCTAAAGAAGAGAAGAAGATAGAACCAGAGGCACCTAAACCTGAACCAGAAGAAAATCGAATTGAAAAACCAAAGGAACCAGAGCCTGTAAAGGAACCTGAGAAACCAGTTGAAAAGCCTAAAGAAGTTGAAAAAGATCCTGACCCTAAGGAAGAGAGGGCTCCTGTTTTAAAAAAAGAACCAGAAAAGAAACCGGAAAAGAAGCCTGAGCCGCCTAAAAAGCCAGAGAAAAAACCTGACCCTAAAAAAGATAAGAAAGATCCAAAGAAAAAAGATGATAAGGACAAAAAAAAGAAAGACGAAAAAGCAGAGGTAAATCTTAGAAAAAATAAATCTAAGAGCAATAAAAAGCCAGACCCAAAGAATAAAAAACTTGATTCAAAAGCTTTGGATGACCTTTTAAAAGAAGTCGATAGTGACGGCAGTGAAGAGGGTTCTCCTGCAGAGACGGTAGGAGAAGTGGTCACGGCGACTCAGATAGATGCAATTCGTCAAAAGATTCGTAAATGCTGGATTGTTCCTGCTGGCTTAAAGGGCGCAAAAGATATGGTTGTTGACATCAAAATGGAAATTTCTCCTGATGGAACTGTAAAAAATGCAGAAATTGTTGATAAAGCTCGAATGGCTCAAGATAACGGGTATAGAACAGCCGCTGAAAACGCAAGACGCGCCGTTCTTGATCCTGAATGCAATCCTTTGCCTTTGCCTAAGGAAAAGTATGAGCAATGGAAAGATTTAGAGATGAGCTTTAACCCTAAGGATATGTTTTAGGGTGCAACATGTCATTCCCGGACTTGTTCCGAGGATTCAGATTCTCGCAATAAATGCGAGAATGACAAAACAATAGTAAAAGAAAGATGTTAATAGTCCCATGAAGAAAGCTCTTTTAATCCTCTGTTGTTTTTTCATAACTCAAAGTCATGCTTTGAAAATTGAAATCACAAAAGGCGAGGTGAGACCCGACCCAATTGCAATCACCAATTTTTACAGTGAAGATGTAGATCTGCAGACCCTAGGACATAATATAGCTGAAGTTGTTGGGACCGATCTTGTTAGTTCTGGATTGTTTGATCTTATTTCTCCGTCCGCTTTTATTCAAAAAGAAGATTCTCTCAAAAAAGAAGGTCCGCGGTTTGCTGATTGGCGTCTGTTAAAGACGCGCTTTTTGCTGACAGGAGAAATCAAGGATGGCTGGGGTGGAAAAGTTACTATTGAGTTTTCTTTGTATGACGTCATTACAGGACAAAAAATGGTTTCTCTATCTATGGAGGGAGACAAAACCAAATGGCGTAAGATTGCCCACATGATTGCTGATGCAATTTATAGTCGCGTCACCAATGAATCTGGGTATTTCAATACTCATATCATTTATGTTGAAGCAATAAGCAAAGGTAAAAACCCTAGAAAACGCATCATGCGTATGGATCAAGATGGTGAAAACTGTGAGGGGCTAACCGATGGGAAAGGTCTTGTCTTAACCCCAAGATACTCACCTGACGGTCATAAGATTGCTTATCTTGCCTATGTCGGTAACTCAGCCCATGTTTATTTATTAAATTTGCAATCAAAATCTCGAGAAAGTTTGGGTAATTTGGGTGAAATGAACTTTGCGCCAAGATTTTCACCTGATGGACACACGGTTGTCATGAGCCTTGTTAAGGGTGGTATGAGTGCAATCTATACCTATGATCTTGGAAGCAAAAAGTTAACGAAGCTAACTGAACACCGTTCCATTGATACATCACCGTGTTTTTCACCTGATGGAACGCAGATTGTTTTCACCTCTGATCGCGACCGTGAAGGTGGAGAGCAATTGTACATCATGGATCGAAACGGTGGAAATGTTCGACGTATCAGTTTTGATAAAGGAAAATACTCTCAGCCGGTTTGGTCCCCTCGTGGAGATTTGATTGCTTTCACAAAACAACTAGGTGGTCGATTTTATATCGGTGTGATCTCTCCAGAGGGAATTGGTGAGCGTTTGATTGCTGAAGGGTATTTGGTTGAAGGGTCCGATTGGTCACCAAACGGTCGGTATTTGATTTTCACAAAAGAGCAAGGGAGTGGTGGCAAAAGCCAAATTTATAAAGTTGATTTAACAGGTCGTAACATGCAATTGGTTAAAACAGCCAGGAATGCATCAGACTGTACCTGGTCACCATTGTTGAAATAAAATGTTTGCGATTCCTTTCCCACCCATTAATCCTATCCTTTTTGAATTAGGGCCATTAAAGGTTCATTGGTACGGAATTGCGTACGTTATTGGCATTCTTTTGGGATGGCGTTATGCCATTTACTTAGTTCGTCATTATGCAACGTCTTTGAAAGAACAACATTTCGATGATTTTATCACCTGGCTTGTCATTGGCATTGTGGCTGGTGGACGGCTTGGGCATATTGCCATTTATGAATTTGATTATTATTTACATCATCCTTTAGAAATCTTAATGACCTGGAAAGGTGGCATGTCCTTTTATGGTGGTCTTGTGGGTGTGATTATCTCTACGCTTATTTATTGCAAACGTCATTCTATCAATCCCTTGGAATTTGCTGATGTTATGGCAGCAGCGACACCGATTGGTTTGGGTTTAGGTCGCGTTGCTAATTTCATTAATGGTGAATTGTATGGACGTGTCAGCGATGTACCATGGGCGGTTGAATTTCCAAATGCCGGTGGGTTTGCTAGGCATCCCAGCCAGCTGTATGAGGCTTTGTTAGAAGGTTTAGTGCTTTGGGGTGTTCTAGCTTTCCTTTGGCATCGCACAAATTGGCACAAGGCTCCCGGAAAAATTACAGGACTGTTCTTGATTGGCTATGCTGTATCTCGCTTTTTGGTTGAATATGTGAGAGAGCCAGACACAGTTTATTATTTGATCTCTATCCCTTTCACAACGGGACAATTATTGGCATTGCCACTGATTGGGCTTGGGGCTTTTTGGTTACGCTGTCGTAAAGCATGAATCAACTGCATTCTTTGATTCTGCAGGAAATCCAAAACACAGGCCTAATGACGGTTCAGCGGTTTATGGAACTGGCATTATATCATCCTGATCATGGCTATTATGCTTCTCAAAAAGTTTTGGGGAGAGAAGGGGACTATATAACGGCTCCTGAACTAACTCAAGTATTTGGCGAATTATTGGGGTTATGGTTTGTTGATCTGTGGCAACGCCTTGGAAAACCAGAGCATGTGCAACTGGTTGAGATGGGACCAGGACGCGGCTTGATGATGCAGGATATGCTCCGGATTTTTAAAAAATTTCCAGAATTTTATCAATGTCTTGATGTATATTTAATGGAAGTCAGTCCTGCTCTTAAATCAACCCAACAAGACCTTTTAAAGGATGAACGCGTTCATTGGATCCCGGATTTAAAAGAACTTCCTGAGAATTGCGTAACATTCTTTGTGGCCAATGAATTTTTTGATGCCTTGCCGATTGAGCAGTATTTGGAAAATGGAGTAGAGCTCCGTATTGATGCCAAAGATGGTCAATTGGTTTTTACAAATGACATGGTTTCCATTAAAGAAAAATGTCTAGCCTATGCTCCTTACATGTCTGAAATAAATCGCCGCCTTTTAAAGGATAGAGGAGGGGCGCTCATCATCGATTACGGTGATGATGTCGAAGAGAAAAACCGTGTTGGAGATACACTGCAAGCTCTATGTCGACATAAAAGCACCAATGTGCTAGAAAATCCAGGGGAGCAAGATCTAACGCATCATGTTAGTTTTGTTGCACTAAAAGAGTTTATGGATCCAAGCCTAAAGACGACATTGTCTACACAAGGTGATTTTCTGATGTCATTGGGTTTGCAAGAATGGGTTGAAAAACTTTGTGTAAATGCTGATGCAGCCAAACTTAAGACAGCAGCAACACGTTTGATCGCCCCTCAAGAAATGGGCTTTTTGTTTAAAGTATTGACGATTGAATAGAAAAAGGTATTAAAAAATGCGTGCAGAAATTGAAACCCAAGTGAAATTGATTAACCAATCGTTGGTACTCCTTCGGAGGCATCTTTGACTGGGATGCTGCTTTAAAAAGACTGGAATTTTTAAATGGGCAAGCTGAATCACCAGACCTATGGAATGATCAAGCATCCGCTCAAAAGATTTTAAAAGAACGGGATTCGTTACAAGGATCAATCAAACACATTCAAGATTTTGAAAACTCTTTAAAAGACAGCATCGAGCTGATTGAACTTGCGGAAATAGAAGAGGACCAAGAGGTTTTAGCTGAAGCTGAAAAAACCCTGGAACAACTAACCAAAGAGGCTGCTCGTCTTCAGTTAGAAACGCTTTTATCTGGCGAGGCTGATACCAACGATTGCTTTATCGAAATCAATGCAGGGGCAGGGGGAACTGAAGCTCAAGACTGGGCACAGATGCTAGCGCGGATGTACAGTCGGTGGGCGGATGCGCGTCAATATAAAATAGAAATCTTGGATGAAAATGCCGGTGAAGAAGCCGGAATTAAATCGATCACTTTTAAAATCATGGGACATCAAGCCTATGGATGGCTTAAAACCGAAAGTGGGGTGCACCGATTGGTGCGCATTTCGCCGTTTGATTCAAATGCCAGACGTCATACCAGCTTTGCCTCGGCTTGGGTTTATCCTGTGATTGATGATTCCATCTCCATTGAGATTGAAGAAAAAGACCTAAGGATTGATACCTATAGAGCGTCAGGAGCTGGAGGCCAGCACGTTAACAAAACGGAAAGCGCCATTCGCATCACCCATAACCCAACAGGGATTGTGGTGCAATGTCAGAGCGATCGTTCCCAACACCGTAACCGCGCGCAGGCCATGTCGATGTTAAAAGCGCGTCTGTATGAATTAGAGCTTAGAAAACGCGAAGAGAAATTAAACAGCCAATCAGCGAATAAAACTGATATTGGTTGGGGACACCAGATTAGGTCGTATGTTTTGCAACCCTATCAGATGGTTAAAGACAACAGAACAGCTGTCGAGCGCGGTAATGCGCATGGTGTTTTGGATGGCGATATTGATTGCTTTTTAGAAGCGGCTTTGGCTCAGAGAATTGGCGGCGAGGGGGAGTGAGGTGATTGTTTCATCACCTCACTCTTTCTTTCTCAAGCAGCCGCAATCTCTTGACCATTAGCAATTGCCGACAAGGTTCTTGCAATTACTCTGATCTCGCTCCTCAGTTCTTGCGTTGAGCTGGTGCGACCTGTGACCATTTCTTCCAAAAGCTTGGTTGATGTAGCATCAAGGCTGCGCAAGTGCTGGCTGATAATTTCATTAAGAGCCATTTGACTTGGATTCCTTGTTGATTGAATCAAGTTTTCTTGAAGATCAATTTGATTTTGAGCAATCTTTTTCATCACATTTTGGTGCGCTGACATTTGATCAGCCATCATGGATAATTTTTCACCGACAGTTTGCAAAGCTTTAACAACGCTGACGCGGTTGTCTTCGGTGCGTCGCATTTGAGATTGAAGGTTTGCCATGGATTCGACAGTCTGCTCTAAAAGACCAACTGCATATGCAGGACCGCTACCGGCTGCTGTTGAGGCTTCGGAAACGCCACCCAAACGTGTGTTTGCTGCTAGGCGTTCTTCCAATAAATGAAAAAAACTGCTTCCTGCTTTACTGATTTGCAAGTCCAGAAAACCAACAATAAGAGAGCTTGCAAGACCAAACATGGATGAGCTAAAAGCCATTCCCATTCCTGTTAGGGGAGATTGAAGACCTTTTTTTAGGTTGCTAAAGGCATCTTTAACTTCGCCGCCACCCATATCAATGTTGTTAATAACGCCAGTGATAGCGCCAATCGTTTCAGAAAGCCCCCAGAAAGTACCCAGTAAACCTAAGAAAATTAATAGACCAACTAAGTAACGATTTACATCACGGCTTTCGTCCAGACGTCCTTCAACGCTTGATAAGATCGAACGTGCCGTTAACGGAGCAATACCACCGGTATGATTGGGATCACTGAAAAGTATGGCCAGAGGGGCTAAAATTTTCGCACGAGGCGCATTTGGAAATCGTTCTCTTCCTTGTTCAAAGGTATCAAGCCAAGTTTGCTCTTGTTGTAAGCGAAACAATTGGAAAAAGGAGAGTCCAACACCCAATCCCAAACACGATATAATAATCATGTTCAAAGCAAGATTATGAAAAAAGATATGCAGTAAAGATTGGTGGAGTAGGGTTGCTGTCGTTACAGCAAGAATGAGAAAAATTCCCATACGTATTAAACAACGATGAATATAAGTCACAGAGATAACCTTTTTTCTTTTAGTCTTAATTAACAGACTAGCTTACTTTTGTTAAAACAAAAACTTTTTTTTAAGTTTTGGTTCAAGTTAAGAGCAAAAAAATGATCATGGAGAGGTGTGAGAGATAAATCATTTTACGTATAAAAATTGCATAATAAATATTATGGAAAGTAAATTGCGTAATTTTACGTAGATCCTCGGAATAAGTCCGAGGATCTAAAAACAATTACAACCAAACTGACTTTCTTTAATGAAATCTTAACCAAGTGCTTTTACGATAGATCTAGCTAGAAGTCTGAATTAAAGATCCAAAATGACAAAAAACCGTTCTGATAATTCTCGTTCAGCCATAAACAAACTTGTTTTGGGTGCAACTGGTATTGTTTACGGTGACATTGGTACAAGTCCGCTATACACATTAAGAGAATGCCTTGTTGAGCATCAATCCCAACCTCAAGAAGCAGGAATTCTTGGAATTCTTTCTCTCATTTTTTGGTCCATATTAATCGTCGTTTGCTTTAAATACGCCATCTTGGTATTACGAGCAGATAATAATGGCGAAGGTGGAATTTTAGCTTTAACCGCCTTTATGCGTCGGGAAAAGATTTTTAAAAATTCAACGGGATTAATGTTTTTGGGCATATTTGGGGCCTCTCTTTTTTGTGGAGATGCGTTGATTACGCCTGCAATTTCTGTTTTGGGGGCTCTTGAAGGTCTTGTTGTTGCCTCCCCTCACCTTCAAAGTCTAATCATTCCCTTTGCAATCTTTATCCTTATTGTTCTTTTTATTGCACAAAGCCAGGGAACAACAACAATTGGGGCTTATTTTGGTCCTGTAATGACCGTTTGGTTTCTAACAATTGGTATCCTTGGGCTTGCCCAGATCATCCAAAATCCATTTATTTTAAAAGCAATGAATCCTTACTATAGTGTTCATTTGATTATGACTCATGGTCCTTCATCCTTATTGGTTTTAGGAACAACAGTGCTTGCTTTAACAGGTGTTGAGGCTATGTATGCTGATTTAGGGCATTTTGGCAGAACACCCATTCAAAGGGCTTGGTTCTACTTGGTTTTTCCATGCTTGATTCTTAATTATTTTGGACAAGGCGCGCTTCTTCTGAACCATCCAGAAGCTATTGAAAATCCTTTTTATCACTTAGCACCAAGCTGGGCACTGTATCCCCTCATTGTATTGGCACTGATCGCAACAGTTATTGCGTCGCAAGCTGTCATTTCTGGGGTTTTTTCAATTGGTTGGCAAGCTTTGCAGTTGGGGTTTGCACCAAGAATGAGGATTTTGCATACGTCTGCAAAACACATAGGACAAGTCTATATCCCAGTACTTAATTTATTGCTCGCTATTGCAACAATTTTACTTGTTTTGATTTTTAAAAATTCTGCTAGCTTAGCAGTCGTTTACGGTTTGGTCGTTTCTGCGATTATGTTGATGACAAGCGTTCTTATTATGTTTGTGGCAAAGCACTTATGGGGATGGAAATCATGGCAGGTATATCTTGTTTTTGGATTTTTAATCACAGTTGATACTTTATACTTTGCTATGAACCTTGCAAAATTCATTCATGGAGGGTGGCTACCTCTGTTAATAGCTCTGACTATTTTTTATGTTATGAGAGTCTGGTATCAGGAGCGTCTGGTTCTTAAAAAACATATTAAAAAGTCTGTTATGGATATAAATCAGTTTTTAGGAATTATAGATAAGAAAAACTTAACGAAAAGAGAAGGAACGGCTATCTACATGGCCCCTTTTACAGACAGTATCCCGGAAGCGCTTAAGCTAAACGTATTGCATTACAAAATCTTGCATGAAAAAACAATTCTACTAACATGCTCTGTTAACGATATTCCAAAAGTTTCTGCAAAACAACGCCTGAGCATTGAGGAGCCACGAGAAGGTGTTTATCTGATAAATGCACAGTATGGATTCAAAGAAACCCCTAATATCCATAATATTTTTACCAAAATTAATGAGCTTGGAATTGCATCCAGCCTTGAAACGACTACCTTCTTTGTGAGTCGTGTTTTCCCTGTCATGTCAAGCAAAAGACTTTTAGGTGGCTGGAGAGAACGTATTTTTATTTTATTATCGAGAAATGCAATGAATCCCACGGAGTTTTTTCATATACCGAATGATCGGGTTATTGAAGTGACCACCAGAGTGAAGACTTAGGTGTTGTTGTGTTAAATCCTCGGAACAAGTCCATAGGTATCTACACAAGTCTGCAAAAGATGGTTTAGTATTTCTCTAGTGTTGTTCATTAGGGTGGTGTTTAGTGTGGTTTTAGAGGCAAGATTAGAGCGTCGTTATAAGAAACTAGTAAGATCTCATATGATGTCGAGTGATTT
>CANJLN010000032.1 GCA_947475175.1 Alphaproteobacteria bacterium | reverse complement strand
ATAATTTACCGTTCAAATATTCCCTGTTTTGACTGTTTGACTTTCCGTACACCCTACACTCTAAATTCTCCTATAAAGGGTAAAGTTGCATGTTTTCTCCTCACAGATGAGCTAGGGCACTTTTTGGGAATTCCTGGATAGAACGCCTTAAAAGGCTGACCGACCATTCTCATTGAATCTTACGAAAATAATCTTAATTTTCAACTGTTTATTTTCTGTCTTTATGTCACGACTTCCCTCAAGCCGATGGAAGTAGTGGGAGTTAGCTTGTCATGAGGGTGTGCTTTATTTTATCGATTCTATACTTTGCGTATGCTGAGGCTGCTGATCCTGCAAACCGGCAGGAGGAACTTAATTGTTGCAGAGACCGTGATCGAAGGCAGGCAGAAACCTTGAAGGAAATTGTTGACATAGAGAGAGACCCAGATTCTGTCTTGCGAAGAGCGTATGTTCGTTTGCAAACAGAGAAAGATGAGACGTACCGTGGGTTTGTAGGTATTGAAATAGACCGAGTGTTTTCTAAAGTACATAAAGATTACTCGGACTTTGTTAATTATGTTAGACAGGGAGCAGCGGGGCATCTGGGTATTGACGAAAAAATTAAAGATATTGTCGAGTGTAATTTAGAAATTTTAGAGGACATGAAAAGTCATCCCAATGCGTATAATCTTTTAGAAACAACATTGCACTCGGTGCCAATAGAAGGTCTTTGCGTGTACAGTTCTTTCCCAAAGCTTAAGGTTACGAGGAAGTGATAATACACTCATCGGAAAATGAAGATACCTGCTTTCTGGATGGCCACGCTTTGCTCGCGATGACGCACGTTCGTTCGTCTTTGCGAGGAGCGTAGCGACGTGGCAATCCAGGTGCCTTGAAATGTCTAAAATTCGCAAAGCTCAATAGCAATCGCAGTCCCCTCACCACCACCAATGCAAACAGCGGCAATACCACGTTTAAGTTTATGTTGTTTTAAAGCATGGGCCAGCGTGACAACAATTCTGGAGCCACTTGATCCGATTGGATGCCCCAAAGCGCAAGCACCACCATGAATGTTGATTTTTTCACGCGGTATAGATAGCTCTTTACTCGCAGCCATTGGCACCACTGCGAACGCTTCATTAATTTCAAACAAATCAACTTCTTCAAGTTTCCAGTTAATTTGTGTCATGAGCTTTTGAATAGCTCCAATAGGCGCGGTTGTAAACCATTCAGGTTCATGAGAATAACTTGCATAACCAACGATTCTAGCCAACGGTTTTAAAGAATGTGTCTTAACTTCCTCTTCTCCAACAATCCAAACAGCTGACGCACCATCTGAAATTGAAGAAGACGTTGCAGCCGTGATCGTGCCATCCTTTTTGAAAGCTGGCTTTAAAAGGGAGAATTTTTCGGGTTTTACTCTGGTTGGAGGCTCATCATCTTGGATCAAAACAGCTCCACTCTTTGAGTCTTGAGTTTCAACAGCCGCAAGTTCATTTTTAAAATAGCCTTTTTCTATGGCTTGCAATGCCTTTTCTAAAGTCTCCGCAGCAAATTGCTCCTGGTGTTCCCTTGTCAAACCGTATTTCTCAGCTGTTGCTTCTGCAAAAATCCCCATCAACACCGAAGACCCATCTGGATTTTTCTGATAAGCATCTTCAAGCCCATCTCTATACATATGATCAAGTATGTGACCGTGCCCCACACGATAACCAGAACGGGCTTTTTCAAGTAAATAGGGAGCATTGGTCATGCTTTCCATTCCTCCAGCAATAATACTGTTCGCATGCCCAACAGCTATTTGGTCGCTTGCCATCATGATCGCTTTCATTCCAGATCCGCAGACTTTATTAACAGTTGCACAAGGAATTGATGCTGACAGACCAGCGCCGATAGATGCTTGCCTTGCAGGGGCTTGCCCCTGTGCAGCAGACAAGACACACCCCATAATAACTTCATCAATAATGGAAGAGCCAGTTTCTAATGATCGAATAGCAGCACTCCCCAACTGATATCCTTTAAAGCTCGCTAAAGACCCTTGAAAGCTTCCTGTTGGTGTTCTTTTTGCTTCTGCAAGATAAACTGATCTGACCAAGATTAATTCCTTTAAATCAACGATAATATGGTTTTAGTATACATTATTTAGAGATTCAAATCACTTCAATTATATAAAATTTTACTAAAACTAATCTTAAAACTTGAAAACTTACTCAGAAAATGGAACCATAAGTTTATAGAGATATAACATGTAAAGTTTGACTTTGCGTAAGGGTAAATAAAGGGAAATCTCAATGCCGCAAAACTATACGATTATTGATCTTCCAGGAAAATCAAAGTTTCGCATTGCAACAACTGATACACACAATCCTGAGGATCCTGCTGGTGGCGTCAAATCACCTGAATGGATGATAAAAATGGATAATTTGTTGGCATCTGATGTAGATAGTTACGAACATTATGCAGAGCTTTTTGGCTGGTTTGCTGAATCAAGCCGATTCACAACGGGAGATATAAGTAATAGTCTGTTTACTTCTGCTACACTCAAACACTCCGATTTAATTGTCCTTATCCCAAACGGAGGGTATTCAGCACTTTTAGAAACACGTATGAATACCGGAGTCCCGATAACTATGTTAAAAATCGTACGATTGGGTAATATAAAATCTACGAAAGTTAAACTGCAAAAAATTGTATATGAAGTTTGCCGTATTCAAAGCTTCCAACAACAACTTGATCGTTTGATTTTGCAGATGAGCGTTTCTGTCAAGACTAACACTCTTTATGTTTATGATAACGATGGCCTAAATCAAGGACAAGTTGTAAGTTCTGTTGATTATTCAAGGAATACCGCTGAGTAAGTTATCCGTTTATTTTCTGTGGTGCATTTTTTAGTTGACGGATGTTTTGAGTTCAGCCAGACCCTCTAAATATTCTCGCAATTCTGTAATACCTACATGACGAACCTTGGGAGCAAGCACAAAGTTACCGGAATGTGGGGTTACAATAGCGATTTCCGTAAGGTCCAAAACATTCAGGACTTCATTCATTGAGGTTGTCACTTTAGGCGAATCGGTCATCTTTATTTCGATACCAATTTTTTTGTTATTAATAGATGCTAGAAAATCGATTTCTGCAACATTATGCACGCCCCAGAAATAACCTTCATCAAGATCATTGACGAGAGCAAAAATTGTTTCAATCGCAAAACCTTCGAAAGAAGCGCCACATTTTGGGTGGTTATCAATATCATCCATCTCGACATACAATAGCCTATGCAATAATCCTGAATCACGAATATAGATTTTTGGCGTTTTTACTTCACGTTTCTTTTGGTTGCTGTGCCATGGTTTAAGCAAACCATAAAAGTACCCTCAAGGGCTAAAATATATTTTTTAATAGTTCTTTGATCAACCCCTAAGGAAGCTGCTAATTCCGCATAATTTAAGGTTTGCCCGTGGTAATGGGCAAACATTCTCCAGAGTTTTCCAACAATAGAGGGATTGAAGGCAAATCCAAGTAAGGCAAGGTCTCGTTCCAAAAATGTCTTAATGTACTCATCACGCCATCTTTTGGACAAAGAGTCGTTTGATGCTAGATAAGATTTTGGGAATCCACCGCGTTTCCATAACAATTTCCAATCAGGTGTTTCAGCAATTGTAAAAGGAGTAACCTGATGATAGCCTATCCTCCCTGCCAAAGTTTGAGAAGATTGTTCTATAAGATCACGGGAAGCGCTGCCGGTAATAAGAAATCTCTTGTTGGGATCTTCGTCCACAAGTACACGTATAGCGGAAAATAAATCGGGGCGTAGTTGTACTTCATCAATAACAATAAGGCCCTTCAAAGTCCCGAGAGTATATAATGGATTTTCAAGACGGCTTAAGTGAATCGCATTTTCACAGTCAAAATAATGACAATTGTTTTGACTGGCAATTTCTTTAACTAAAGTAGTCTTGCCACATTGACGTGGACCAAGCAAGGCACATACTTGATGGATAGCAAATTCTGACTCTACTAGTTTGATTAATTTTGGCCTATCGATAAACATAATTACCTCCACAATATGACGAAATTATGACATAGATATGTCAAGATTTCAATAAAGTTTTGTTGTTTGTCAGCAACATGGTGCATTTTTTAGTTGACGGTTTTCACACAAACGTTATGATGAACAACAGTTGGTGCGCCCTTGTGGCGGAATTGGTAGACGCGGTAGACTCAAAATCTACTATCTGTGAGGATGTGGGAGTTCGAGTCTCCCCGAGGGCACCAACTTTATTTCTGCGCTTTTATTCCCTGCCCTATTATTTCAGCGACTGAAAGAATATAGAAACCTCCAAGGCTATTTGAGCCTCTTATAGAATCCGTCGTTGTCATCGAATCAATCTTTGATTTCTTTATATGATTAACAGCATTACCGCTTAAAACTGCGTGCGTTACATAAACGTGAATTTCTTTGGCACCAGCTTCTTTTAAAGCCTCCGCTGCGCCAATCAAAGTTGCCCCTGAATCAACAATATCATCCACGATAAGACAATTTTTTCCTTTAACATCAGCGTCTATTTTATGAATTCTAACATTAGGCTCTCTCACCTTATTCAAAGTTACCAAATCCACATTTAATTTCTGAGCAAGACATCTTGCTCTTTCAATGCCTCCAGCATCTGGAGAGACGATTACAACTGAGTCCTTAAAGCGGGTTTGAATGTCGGTTGCAAATAAAGAAGTTGTGGCTAACGTATCTATTCCAACATTGGAATTATGAAGATCTAAGGTCAGAATGCGATCAACCCCAGACGCCGTTAAAAGTGATACCACAAGAGAGGCTGAATCTTGCTGCCTAGCATAGGCATAATAAGGAATCACGGCTGTAATTTTTTTGGCTCCATTTTTCTTAAGCACATTCGAGAGAATGAGCAACTCAACTAAACAATCATTTATGTTTGGAAAAAGAGATTGCAGAACGTAAACATCTTCATCGGCTACATCTTCTTGGATTCTTATACAAATTTCCCCATCAGCAAATTTCTGAATATCTACCGACATCAAAGATAGCGCTAAATAATGTGCAATAGATTCTGAAAGTCTAAAGTTACTTGTTCCAGCGATCAGCTTCATAGGTCATCAAGCATTTTTAATACTGATTACAGAAACTTGATTACCAACACACTCTTCCCTATTTTTCGTTTTTCGACGGTAACTAAAAAAACGCTGAGAGTTGCTGTATGTATCAACTGGAGAAGATGAAATTGATAAAATCCCCGCTTCTCGCAATCTATGTTCAACGTAACCCGGTAAATCAAATTGAAAATGTTCGTTATCTCGGCCTGGCTTAAAAAACTGTGGCGCTGTTTTTAAGGTATCCATAAATTCCAAGGTCACTTCGTAATAATCTTGCCATATACAAGGACCAAGAGCCGCTATGATATTATCGGGGTGACTACCCAAATCTACCATAGCCTTTATCGTGCTTTCAATAATACCACCGTGCGCCCCTCTCCAACCCGCATGAGCAGCACCAATAACAGGCTTTGTTTTATCTGCAAATAGGATCGGTACACAATCAGCCGTTCGGATCCCCAACAAAAAACCAGGCGAATCTGTCACCATACCATCGCCTATAGGAGCGGATTTTTTAAAAAGATCTAGATCATGAACCTTGTACACCGTATCCGTATGTTCTTGCCTTAGAATGACAAGATTTTCTTTTTTCAAACCAAACTGACTTGATACACGATTACGATTCTCTAAAACATGCTGATCGATATCCCCATTTCCAAGACCAGTATTAAGGCTGTCAAACAATCCCTGACTAACACCCCCCATTCGACCAAAGAAGCCATGCTGAATGTAGGGAATACTCTGAAATTGATGAGATGTTAGATACGGAACTGACATTTTAGACAACAAAAACTAATACTATTATGTCCTATATGCTACCAAGAAATGCCAAGATGTTAAAGCTTGTGTTGTATCGGTTCTGAAACAGTGCCTGTTGCTTTTACAACAATCATTAAAAATTCTATTTCTTGTATTTTTTCTTGATTTTTAAACGAAATATTAACTTTTTCGTATTACATTCATACTTAAGAGGGCACCTTTCGTGGTGGTTTTCGGCTAAGTGAGGCTGAAAGACAACATTCTGAGTCGCTTTGTTAAAAGCTGCTTTTCTAGCCCCCGGGACCTGATAGGTGTATGGAATTAACTCGATATCAGTTGATTGTATACATGATTTATGAGGCGCTGAAAAGTGCTGATAACTTTTGTGTTACCGTTTTTTAAACGATTAAACAAGAGATCGGGAGAGTGTTGTTCTGTGGCGGAGGAGGAGGAGGCAAAATCACTGCGGGTTCGGTCAAGGAGGCCCCGTCAGATCTCGGAAAGTCATCAACTTAATCAGTATGTGACTTCTTATAAGTCTCTTTAACAAATCTTAAAAGAAACCAGCTCAAGATAAGACAGGCAGGAATCGCCAACATAGACGTTTGGTAACAAGAATGACTATAGATCCGTACACCCGTCTCAGAAACCTGGCCATCCCAGAATAGATCAAGGATCAAGCCAAGCATGGGTTGAAAGACAATAGCGCTCATCATCACAAGTGCATTCGTGAAAGCCATTGTTGTACCACTTACTTTATGTTCGCTGTTATGCTTTGCGCACGTGAAACATAAAACTTGTGCACCAATTGTTAAACCAGCTGTAAACAGCAAAACAAAAATTGTCGTCAGGTTGAAATATTCAGCATGAGCAATGGCTATAAATAGGAGACCTGTGCTAAGAGCTGAAATTTTCATGACTTTTATATAGCTTTGTATTTTCTCAGCACCCCATGCGGCCAAAGGACCACCAACAGCCATTCCGATTGCCAACATCACACTGGCAGTCGAAGCAAGTTCATTGTTTATTCCATAACTGCTCATCAAGAAAGGAACAGCCCACAGCTCTGTAAAAGCAGATATTGGCAAGTACATAAAACCACCAATAATACCCGCTAACCAAATTTGTTTATTAAAACAAATGATCTTTAAACTTTGAACTAATCCTAATGAAGGTTGTTTATCTATGCTTTGGTTCAAGCGCAATTGGTTTCCAGAAGTATCTTTAATCCAAAACCACGCCAAAAGAGCCATTGGTATTCCAGCCAAAGCAGCAATAAAAACGGCCTGACGCCATCCAAGTGAATTAACCATCATAGCAAGCGGACGACCAGCAAATGTAACGCCCACTGTCCCCATCATGTTACTTAATCCAGCAATAAGGGCAAATTGAGAAGGTTTAAACCACTCTGCTGCAACCTTTAAACAGCTTATAAAACCACAAGCAGAGCCAGCCCCAATTAGAAATCTACCAATTTGAGCCGTTAATAAATCTCCACTTTCAGCAAACAAAAAGGTTCCAAACGCACAAAGAAGCGCAGAAAAAGTGACAATCTTTCTAGGCCCCAGTTTGTCAACAAAAAGTCCACATGGAATTTGTAAAGCCACATAAGCATAATAATAAAATGAGGCAAGAACACCAAGAGAGGATGCAGAGACTTGAAACTCTTGCATAAGCTCATGCGTCATGACACTAGGGGAGACACGCAAGACCATTTCATACAAATAAAATAGACCTGCAACACTCCACACAATCCAAGCTTTCATGGTTTGCGAACTTTCTTGCTCAGATCCAAGATTATTAACCACTGGTGATAAATCCTTAGAATACGTTCCAGACATGCAATTAAACCTAAGAATCTAAAACTTAATTATTTTCAGGAGCATCCGTGTAAGTCTCGCGAACGTACTGAACAATAATCCAGCTCACCAAAAGCGCTACACAATAGACGGAGAAAGCAATTTTATAAGTTGCCAACGTATACTCTGGAGCCCCCTCAGCCGTCATACGACCATCCCAAGCAAGATCAAGAAGCATCCCAAGTAGGGGTTGGAAAACGACGCCACTGACCATAACCAAACAGTTAGTAAAGCCAATTGTCGTTCCACTGATGTTAGATGGGTTGATTTCCTTTGCCGCTGCAAAATAGAGAATTTGACCTCCAGAGAATACCCCGCCAACAAACAACAAAGGAAACATAAGTGAAAAAGGAATATTAGGAACATAAAATACAGTAACGAAAGACAACAAGGTCCCAATAGCCGCCCAAGACATGATTTTCTTGCGACTCTTACAACGATTTGACAGCCATGGACCAATCAAACTTCCAAGAGCCATTCCCAAAAACACCATAATAACTGCACTAGAAGCAAGCTCATTATTGATGCTGTATAGTTGCATTAAGAAAGGAACTCCCCATAATTCAGCAAATGCTGAAAGAGGAAGGTACATCATACATCCATAAAGACCAATCAACCAGTTTTGCGGATTAGAGAATATAATTTTAAGCCCATCAAGCAAAGATTCCCCTTCATGGCTGTGAGCCTTTTGAGCAGATCTTGTATCACTGTTTGGGTAATCTCTGACGATAAGCCATGCAGCAATAGCAATGCATGCACCAATAGATGCTGCCACAAACATAGAAGACCGCCAACCAATTGAATTCGAGAGAATCGCGAAAGGATAACTACCAAAAGTCCCCCCTAAAGTTCCCATCATCATGGTCATTCCTGCAATCATTGCGAATTTGCTTGAATGAAACCATTCCGCTCCAACCTTAGCACAACTTAAATATCCACAAGCAGAACCAGCACCAATCAGAAATCTGCCCATCTGCGCCATTGCAATGGTTTCGCTTTGTGCAAAGAAAACACTGCCAACAACACAAAGAACAGCTGAAAAAGTAATCACTTTGCGTGGGCCTAACCAATCAACAATCACACCACAAGGAACTTGCAAAGCTACATAAGAAAAGTAATAAAACGAAACCAACACACCGAGCGCTGCCGAAGTAACACCAAAATCCAACATCAGATCATTTGTCATAACGCTTGGAGAAACGCGTAAGATATACTCATACAGATAAAAAGACCACGCACAAGCCAGTACAGCCCAAGCCTTCAAGGAACCTTGCTGACTATTTTCTTGGCTAAAATCTGTGGCCTCATATTGCCCAACCGACCCCATTTCAACTAACTTCATTAGGCTTTTTCTCCTAGCTACTCTATAATAAAATGATTGTGCGTTCTTAATTAATTGCCCAACGTGATTAAGTTGGTTAACGTTTAGTTAAGCAACTTTAACACGATGTGCAAGAGGAAACCTAAAAAAAAATCACTAACAGATGGTTTTCCTTGTATTTTAGAAATAATACTTTAAAATGGATAATAATAATTGATTAAAATTATTGAAGTGGCTTTTTTTGTAAGTTTGTTTTTCACCTTTAGCAGTCTGCTTTTTGGGTTGTGTGCCTATTTTAAAGGGGGCGAATTCCATAAAAAATTTAGCAATACTGCTATGCGTTGGAGAATTATTTTTCAAGCACTCAGCTTAGGGTTGTTTTTTCTCCTTTTATTTTTGAGAGGTTGATGTGGTTCGCTTAACAAAAATTTACACAAAAACAGGTGACCAAGGAAAAACCTCTCTTGGGATTAAGGAGCGAATCTTTAAAGACACGCCTCGTATTGAAGCAATTGGAGAGGTTGATGAGGCGAATGCATTCATAGGGTGGGCACAACAATATTCCCCTGAAATACTCAGCGATTTACTTTCCAAAGTTCAGAACACCTTATTTGATGTGGGGGCAGACCTTTGCGTTCCAGAAGATAAAAAAGAGGATAAAAGCTTACGCATCACACAAAACCAAGTGCAATTTATAGAAGTAAAAATTGATGAATTCAATGCCAACCTTCCTCCCCTCTCTTCTTTTGTTTTACCGGGTGGAACAAAAGCCGCGTCAGCTCTTCATCTGGCCAGAACAGTTGTAAGGCGCGCTGAAAGACGCGTGGTTGCTCTTCAAAATGAAGAAGTCTTAAACCCTGAAATCTTAAGATACCTCAATCGCCTCTCTGATCTTTTATTTGTCTTAGCCCGATACGCAAACCATTTAGAGTTGGATAAAGAATCGCGAGATGTTCTATGGGTCCCAGGAGAAAATCGATGACCTTAAAAATGGATGTTGTCGGCGTATTGGGTGCCGGGCAAATGGGAAGAGGAATTGCTATTTCCTGTTTGCTTGCCGGATATAAAACATTTTTATATGATACACAAAGTGAGGTTTTAAAATCGAGTCTTCAAAAAATAGAAATCTCTTTAAACAGACTTTGTGAAAAGAACTTAATTTCCAAGGAACAAATTACAGAGGTTCTTGTTCATTTGGTTCTTTGCTCGGATTTGCCTCCTCTCAAAGAAGCCAATATCCTGATTGAAGCTGTGCCCGAAGATTACGCGATAAAAGAACGCCTTTTTAAAGAATTATCCGATCTGCTCACGCCCTCTGTGATACTTGCTTCCAACACGTCTTCATTATCCATCACTCAATTGGCAAAGTTTACCCCTTACCCTGAAAAATTCATTGGACTTCACTTTATGAATCCAGCTGAAATTATGCCTCTGGTTGAAATCATTCCAGGCGGACAAACGCATCAGTCCACATTGGAAACAACTAAATTATTTTCTGAAAGTTTAGGTAAGACAGCTGTTATCAGCAAAGACACACCTGGATTTATTGTGAACAGGCTTTTGATCCCTATGATTAATGAGGCCATTGATGCGCTTCATCTAGGAATTGCGACGGCTGTCGATATTGATAAAGCCATGAAATTAGGGGCTAACTTTCCCCAAGGCCCCCTTGCTCTTGCTGATATGATTGGGTTAGACACTTGTCTTGCCATTTTGAAAATAATGGAAAAAGAATGTGGGGATCCAAAATATACTCCTTCCCCTTTGCTTGCACAGTATGTCAATGAAGGAAAGCTTGGCAGAAAGACGACGGAAGGGTTTTATAAGTACTCTTTAAAGCCTTAATCACTCAATTGTTAACCCCACATCGTCATCCTCGGACTTGTTCCGAGGATCTAGGCAGCCTTAATGCAAACAAGTCTGTTTTTGATCACCTAAGCAGGGCTTACAAAATTCCGATCACTCGCACAAATTAAAAAAAATAGTGGCAAAGAAAATTATTTCTAGGTAAAGTGGACACATCTGCAGCAGCCTTGCGAAAAAATTTGCTAAGGTACTTGATCTCGAAATGACAAGCAGATTTTCCATAATTATGACGACTTGCCAAATTATAAAGAGGCTTAATGAAACCCAGTATGTTAGTTAAAAAACCACGTCCAAAGAACAATGGTCGCAAGCCTATGTCTTCTTCTCATTCTCACAACCCTAACAAAGAAGGGGGTTTTCAAGGCGGATATGAAGGACAAGAAAATCGTCAAGAAAGACCTCGTCACAATGGCCACAGCGGCAATAGAGGTAATTACCAGCAGTTATTTGATAAATATACGAACATGGCAAGAGAATCTTTAACAGCTGGAGATAGAGTTGCCGCAGAGTTTCATTATCAGCATGCAGATCATTATCTAAGATTGCAGAATGAAAGAAATCAGCAAGAGAGAGAGCAGCAACGTCAAGCTGCAAGAAACAATCCAAAACAATATCCAATTGACGTACAGAACGTTGAAATACAACCTCAACCAGAAAATTCTGGAACCAACCCAACAGAGGCTGTTTTAGTACAATAAAGGTAGAGAGACATTAAAAAGGGAAAGCGTTATGAACTTAGATCGTTATACTCAAAAAACCCAAGGCATGCTGCAAAATGCTCAAATGCTGGCCATACGAGAAGGACATCAACAGTTCACGCCATTTCATCTTTTAAAAGTTTTACTTGATGACCCAGAGGGTTTGGCTGCTCAACTCATAGAAAAAGTAAGTCCGAATAACCGTCGTCTTTTTGATTTAACAAATGCTGAATTAGCTAAATTACCAAAAATATCAGGCGGTGGCGCTGGATCAGTTTATCTAAGCCCTGATTTAGCAAAAGCTTTTGAAGCTGCAGAAAAAACAGCCGATAAATCAGGCGATAAATTTATCAGTCTCGATACCCTTTTATTAACGTTAGCAATGACGCCCCCTACCCTCTCCATGCTTGAATCTTGCGGTATAACGGCTAAAAACCTGAACGAGGCTATTCAAAGTTTAAGAAAAGGTCGCAAAGCCGATACTTCCTCTGCCGAAGAAGGATATGACGCTTTAAATCGGTACGCGCGCGATTTAACGCAAAGTGCACGCGAGGGAAAAATTGATCCTGTCATCGGGCGCGATGAAGAAATCAGACGCACTGTACAAGTGTTATCCCGTCGCACCAAAAACAATCCTGTTTTAATTGGCGAACCTGGCGTTGGTAAAACAGCTATCGTCGAGGGGCTTGCTCAACGCATTATCAAAGGCGATGTTCCTGAAACTCTGCGTAATACACGTCTCATGTCTCTAGACCTTGGTGCTCTTGTAGCCGGCGCTAAATTCAGAGGTGAATTTGAAGAACGCTTAAAAGCGGTTTTAGCTGAAATAACTCATGCGTCCGGTGAAATTATCCTTTTCATTGATGAATTACACACTCTTGTTGGTGCTGGTAAAGGTGACGGGGCTATGGATGCCTCGAACATGTTAAAACCAGCCCTTGCCCGCGGTGAATTGCATTGTATTGGCGCCACAGCATTGGATGAATACCGCCAACATATTGAAAAAGACCCAGCTCTTGCCCGTCGTTTTCAGCCTGTTGTTGTGGATGAACCAACAGTTGAAGATTCAATCTCAATTTTGAGAGGGCTTAAAGAAAAGTACGAACTTCACCATGGTATTCGCATCAGTGATAGCGCAATTGTTGCTTCTTGTATGTATTCGGATCGCTATATCAGCGATCGGTTTTTACCGGACAAAGCCATTGATTTAATGGACGAAGCAGCAAGTCGTCTTCGGATGATTGTTGATTCAAAGCCAGAGGAAATAGATGAACTAGATCGTCGCATCATTCAGTTGAAAATAGAGAGAGAAGCTTTAAAGAAAGAAACCGACCAAGCGTCGAAAGATAGACTTCTTAAATTAGAAAAAGAGTTGGCTGAGTTAGAAGAAAAAGCAGCAACCCTCAGCGCCGCTTGGCAAAAAGACAAAGGTGCTTTGAACGAGGTTCGAAAACTAAAAGGTCAGCTTGATAGCCTCAGATCTGAGCTTGAAATTGCCCAACGCAAAGGTAATTTAACCAGAGCAGGTGAAATTATGTATGGCTTGATCCCGGATCTTGAAAAGAAACTTGTTCAATTAAGCGAACAAGCGGGTCAGAAAAACATCAAAGAAGAAGTAACCGAAGCAGACATCGCCTTGATTGTGGCGCGCTGGACAGGGATTCCTGTTGAAAAGATGTTAACGGGTGAACGTGAAAAACTTTTGACCATGGAAGATCATCTTCATAAACGAGTGATTGGACAAGAAGATGCTATCAAAGCCATCAGCAATGCTGTCAGACGCTCCCGTGCGGGGCTGCAAGATCCAAACCGTCCCATGGGATCATTTTTATTCTTAGGTCCAACGGGTGTTGGTAAAACAGAATTGACCAAAGCGTTGACTGAATTTTTGTTTGATGATGCCTCTAACATGATCCGAATTGACATGTCAGAATACATGGAAAAACACGCTGTTTCCCGTTTGATTGGCGCCCCTCCCGGATATGTTGGATACGAACAAGGAGGCGAATTAACAGAAGCTGTTCGTCGCAAACCTTATTCTGTTGTCCTGTTTGATGAGGTTGAAAAAGCGCACCATGACGTCTTTAATATTCTTTTACAAGTCTTGGATGATGGGCATTTAACAGATGCTCAAGGTCGAACGGTTAACTTTAAGAACACCATTATTATCTTAACATCAAACTTAGGCGCAGACGCTTTAAGCCACCAAGAAGCAGGTGAAGAAATTTCTGCCAAAGTTCGTGACCAAGTCATGATCGCTGTTCGTCAAGCCTTTAGGCCTGAATTTTTGAATCGCCTGGATGATATTGTGATCTTTAACAGATTGCGTCGAGAAGACATGCTCAGTATCGTTCGCATTCAACTAGAAACCCTTGAAAAACGCCTGATGGAACGCAAAATTAAGATGGAGTGGACCAATGAGGCTTTGTTATGGTTGGTTGAAGCTGGCTACGATCCTGTCTATGGTGCACGTCCTTTGAAACGCGTCATTCAACGGCAAGTGCAAGATCCTTTGTCTTTGAAAATACTTGATGGATCTGTACCTGATGATAGTACCGTTACGATCAAAGCAGGCCTTGAGGGATTGGAGATTGTGGCAGCGAGCGTTCATTAACCAGAACTCACTCCATTAAAAGCCTCTCAACTTTTTTCTTCCCGAGCATGTGCACCTGGATAATTTCCTCTACATCCTCAATGGATTTGGGACAGTACCAGGTGCCCTCAGGGTAGATAACCATAGCTGGTCCCTTTTCACATTGATCCATACATCCGGCTTTATTGACACGTAGATCTTGGACACCAAGCTCCTTCAATCGAGCTTTCATATAATTTAAAAGTTTGTCAGAACCCTTTGAGAGACAACACCCTCGTTCGTGCCCCTCTGGGCGCTGATTTTGACAAATAAAAATATGAAAGTCGAAAGAAGGAGCCATTTTTTAAAGCCTTAAAGCAAAACATGATCTACCAATAACCCATTGATGTCGTCTCATCCAATGGAAAATGATCAGCAAAAAAATTTCCCTGAAATTTCCAAAGAATGGATGAAAAGACAAAAACACCAGCAACAAAAAACAACCAAACGTTTCTGATAACCTTATCTGCTTGAGTCTCGCACTCAAAAACAGAAGTAACTGATTTGGAAATTTTCTTTGGCACCTCTTTCCGGTAGTCCTTTAGATAGACGACAATGCCCTTTTGAATTCCTTTTGAAAGTTGTTTATCCACTTGAGCCATTTTACCCTCCTCCTTTTTGATTAATGTAACGATAATCATACAGAGTTTTAAAATGGTGTCAAGGGGGTGTTTTTTGAGTGTTTTTTCTAAAATAGAGAGGCTTGTCATCCTTCGACCCCACCACTGTCATCCTCGGACTTGTTCCGAGGATCTCGATATCGCAGTAAACTCAAAAAGATCCTCGGAACAAGTCCGAGGATGACAGTGGTGGGTTTGAGAATAACGGCGTTAAAAAAGCGAATTATTTAGAACAACCTAAAAGAAGAGGGGCTTTTGCCACCTTTTTAATGAGCATTTACAAATGCTTCCCATCCACCATTATCAATTCCTGCTTTGTTTGCAGCCTCAATAATTTCAGGTTTTCTAGCAATTGAACTAATTGGAGGTATTTTAATTTTCAGGCGCATAATCCTGAAAGCTTCAGAATTTCCTTTCAAAGCATACTCCTCAAGCAGTTTTAGCGCTTGTCCTTGCAATGGTACGAACTTTCTGTTGTACATTTCTTCAAAAACACCTTGCAGTATAACTGTTCTTGCATAATCTGAGTCACCACTTGCTAATTCTTTCGCAAGAACTACCATTTCATCCCATTTTTTGTGATCAATAAGAGCTTTAAGTTCAGTATCTTTATCAACTTCTTTCGTCCATGAATCAATAATTGTCTTCAGTGCAGCAACATCTATTTCAGATCTTTGAAAACCTGGAAATTTACCAATAGCTTCTCTTACATACTTTTGAGCTATTGGATCTCCTGTTTGAGCCATTCCTACTAGTTTCTCTCTAAAAGCAGCTCTCTTTTCTCTGATTTCTGCATTTGCCGCATCAACGACTTCCTTACTTATTTCAGGTATCTTTTCTCTTAAGGCAAACAATCTAGATTTACACATAGGTGAACCAGAACGACCTACTACTTTTGATTCTTCAGTTGTAAAAATCATAGGCAAGTAATCTGTGTTACCAGAACTCATAAATCCATCAAAAGCTTGCCAACACGCTGTATCATCCGAGTTAGCTCCCAAAATTTTCATATAGTCAGGCATCGGTGTAACTCGTGCACTCACCGACGTTGCAATTAGAACCACGCTTAAGGTAAGCCATAAGCTCTTTATCATTTTGGAAAACATAATTTCATTGACCCATTTGAATTCGTTGACTAGCTTAAGTTTAGGTCAAAGGCATTAAAGATAGGTTAACATGGCGCTTGCTCTGATTGCTGGCAGTGGAAATTTACCGCTTCAAATTATCCAAAGTTGTGTGAACAAAGGAAAACCTTTGTTGGTGATTGGGTTTGAAGGACAGACAACGCTTGAAAAGAACGCCTACACCGAATTCTCCTTGGGTTCTATTGGCAAAATTCTAGAACACCTAAAAGCAAACAACATTCAAGAAATTGTCTTTGCTGGTGGTATTCGTCGCCCCGCTTGGTCTGAACTTGATTTGGATTGGATGGGCATGAAATGGTTTAAAACATTGGGCTTTAAAGCTTTAAAGGGAGATAATGATTTACTGTCTGGTATCTTGGATTTATTAAAGCAAGAAGGATTCAACATCATAAAACCGGGTGATTTATTGGACAACTTAACGTCCACAACAGGCATCCTGACAACCGCATCACCGTCAGAAAATGACTTGGCAGACATTGAACGAGGGCTAGTGATCTTGAATAGCCTATCTTCAGCCGATGTTGGACAAGCCGTTATCGTACAACAAGGTCTTGTACTCGGAATCGAAGCCATCGAGGGAACGGCCGCTTTGATTGACAGATGCAGCGCTTTAAAGCGCTCAGGTGACGGCGTTCTCGTCAAAATTGCCAAAACTGGGCAAAGCCAAGACGTTGATCTGCCAACCATTGGCCCTGACACAATCAGACAAATCAAAGCTGCTGGTTTTGTAGGAATTGCCTTTGGTGCTGAAAACACACAGATTATTTCTTGCGATGAAACCATAAGGCTTGCGAATGAATACAATCTTTTCATTGTTGGGGTTTAGGAATGTCTAAACTTGTCTACATCATTGCCGGTGAAGCATCTGGGGATTTTTTGGGCGCACAACTCATGAAAGCCATTAAGAAGCAAACTCCACAGGTTCAAATTTCTGGCATTGGTGGGGCATTGATGGAAAACGAAGGCCTTCAAAGCTTGTTTCCCATGCAAGAACTCTCCTTAATGGGGCTCACCGAAATCTTGCCGCATGCATTTTATTTGTTAAAACGCATCAACCAAACAGTTCAGGATATTACCCAAAAACAGCCCGCTGTTGTTGTTACTATTGATTCCCCAGGTTTTTGCCTGAGAGTTTCAAAAAAACTTAAAAAACGAACACAAATTCCAATTGTTCATTATGTAGCTCCCTCGGTTTGGGCGTGGAGAGAGGGGCGCGCTAAAAAGATGGCTCGGAAAGTGGATCATTTGTTAACTCTCTTTCCTTTTGAACCCCCCTATTTTAAAAAATACGGTTTAAAGACAACTTTCGTTGGGCATCCTCTGATGGAACAAGAAATCAAACCAGACCCAACCTTTAGAGAGAGACATTGCATTCCATCTGATGCTCCCCTTCTCACTCTTTTACCAGGCAGCAGACAAGGTGAAATTGATCGACTGTTGCCGCCTTTTCTAGAAGCGATACAATTGCTGGCTCGTGATTATCCAAGGTTGCAAATCGTGATCCCAACTCTCCCTCACTTATCCAGTACCATTGCTAAACGACTGGAAAATAGTCACTTGCCGGTCACGATCGTTGGATCATCCGATAAGTACGCCGCCTTTTTTGCATCGGATGTAGCCCTTGCCGCAAGCGGGACTGTTTCTTTAGAATTGGCCATTTGCAATCTTCCCATGGTCATTGCTTACAAGCTTTCACCTCTGACCTATTTCATTGCAAAATGGCTTGTTAAAATCAAAAATGTCTGCCTTGTTAACATTCTCCTTGAGAAAACCATCATCCCAGAAAAGCTGCAAAATGATTGCGAGCCAGCACAGCTATTTCTTGAGCTTAAGTCTCTTTTAATGGGTACCAAGCAAGATTTTAGAAACGTTATTTCTTTGCTAAGCCCAGAGACACATCAAAGCCCCAGTGAAAAGGCGGCCCAGATAGTTCTGAATTATTGCTCTTAATTCAATCGATAAAACACGCGACCACTATCGCTGACTTCGACGTCTGAGTTCATGGGATAAAAACGTTTATGGGTAACAACGGCAGCAGATCCCGAACCCACATTTTCATTCAATGGAATAAATTTAGTTGGGAGAAACTGAATTTTTTGAACAGGAGGAGCTGACATTTCTTCTTGCGGTTGTGATGGTTGTTGATATGTTAATTGCACAATAGGAGCAGGAGGAGCCTGATACACCGGCTTTGGTATTATACCAAATCCCACAAATAAATTTACAGATAATTGCAAGAACAGATGGAAGAAATATCAGCTTGAGGGATTTTACGGATGAACAGTTCAATTTCTGTTTCGAGATGGTTGAGAGAATCGTAAATTTTATTTCGAATAGT
>CANJLN010000031.1 GCA_947475175.1 Alphaproteobacteria bacterium | reverse complement strand
GGCTTTGGCTAAAGCCGCCCCATTTACCGCATCAAAGTTACGCTGATTATCGCTTGCGTCCTGTAACGCTAAGGCGAGGGTATGGGACATCGCTTGACACGCTTTGCCAATCGATTCGCTTTGTAAAGTTCCAGCCCCTGTGACCAGGTCATGGATAAAGGTAACACTCGGATCAAACGGTTCGGCCATTGTCTAGGTTATCCCATAATGTTCTTAACGGCTTGTGCCACAATGGCATTGCCGATTTGTTGCATCTGCTGTTGGGTGGAGCTGGCATTTTGCATCGATAAGCTTAAGGAATGCGCCATCGTTTGATAAACAACCGCTAAGGCCTGGGCAGGGGATTCTCCTAAAACCTTCACATTCGTCTGGGTGACAGCATCGGTGATTTGCCCGTTGACTTTGTCATTCATTGGCTAGGCCTTTCGTTAACGACGACAGGGGGAAAGAGAAAAGAGTTTTTAGACTCTTTTCTCTAACCAATCCTGTTTAGCCAGTAATGTGAGGTTGGTGATTACCAAGCGCTTTGACAACACCCAGCACATTGACAAGATCAGACGGAATATCAGCACGCGATACTTTTTCTGTCGCATCTGCAACCGCTTCTGTATCCACAGAATAGATCAAGTTCACGCCCTGAGTGGTTGAGGCTTGATGAATAATATTGGATTGCTGTTGCGCCATGACGGCATTCTGAGCCGATAGACCGAGAGATTGCGAGACCATCTGGTACAGGTTACTGAGCGAGAGGGCGGGAGAGTCTGCTATTACCTTCACATTGGCTTGGGTAACGGCATCGGTAATTTGCGAATTAACGGGGGTTGGCAAAGCCATGGTTAGCCTCCTTTAAAAATGAAAATTATAATTTAGGACCATTGAAGCACATCAACCTTATGTTCTGGTTAACGCCTTGAGCACGCCTAACACATCGACCATGCTTGACGGCACGTCTGCTCTGGAAATCTTTTCACTGGCATCCGCGACGGCTGCTGTATCCACTGCATAGATCAAGTTAACACCCTGAGTGGTTGAGGCTTGGTGAATGATATTGGACTGTTGTTGGGACATCACGGCATTTTGGGCTGAAAGACCCAAGGACTGTGAGACCATCTGGTAAAGATTGCTTAAGGATAAGGCGGGAGAATCGGCGAGCACTTTCACATTAGCTTGGGTGACGGCATCGGTAATTTGGGAATTGAGAGCTGTTTCTAAGGCCATAAAATGGGACTCCTTTTTGGCGTATTGGCGATGATAATTTATATTAAAGCACACTATCTTTATTATTGCAATATTTGTTTTAATGAATATTTCACAATAGTATTGAGCGAATATAGCAGTTTTAGCTGAATACAGTAGTATTAAGCTGAATGACACACATACAAGGCATGCAAGAAACAATGAGATATGGGCCGTTTGCCATTCGTGCACCTTATGTGGTGAAAATTATATTTTTTAAGTTGTTGACAACAAAGGCACAATATTGTCTCATCCAGTTATAGTAAGTTTAAAATACACTAGAAGGATTGCATCAATGAGATTTGTACTTCTATTACTTTGGAATGTCTTGCTCTTCATAAATGTGATAGCAGCGTCTGTTGAAGAAGACATAACAGTCGGAGTTTGTGCCGGAACATACGATAGTGCTAGAAATTGGTCATTTGAGCGTATATCAGTTGTAGAAGAATGGCATATGCACAGAGCGAGAGTTTTAGGGGATATTAGCCGACAGGCGCATGATATGCGTCCCGATAAACATACAAATTTTGCAATGTTTCGTTTGCAAATGGTTTTGCCAAGAGAAGAGCCCGTCACTCTTTTTGATTGTAGCACGGATACAGTATTTGCAAGCGGTGGGGATAAGGGATTTTTAAGAACTTTAGAGCTTAGGTTAAGTGGCAAGCATGCTGTATGTGCAGCAGATTACTGGCATCCATATCCTGATCGAGCAGAAGATAGTGATTTAAGGCAGAATATTGCTGAAATAATGGGGCTTCGAGAGGCTCTTACAGATGCAGAAAAAGACTTCATAACGGCAGCATTCAAAGCTCGCATTTCAGGCGAAGATTATTTAGGAGAAGTGATACTAAAACATACTGTAGTATCAAAGTTAGTTGATAGCTGTAGGTCTTCACTTAGCTGGAATGTTTTTGATGACGCTTCTAACCAACTTGCTCATCGGCTGAAGTTAATTAATAAAACCCAAAAAGCAGAATCTGGTTGGCATCTGAATGATTTATTTGGCAAAGCTTTTCAGCTGAATTTTGCGGATAGTGAACAAGCTATCCGTCAGTTCATTTGTTCTTTGGACCATAAAAGAGCTCCGTCAGTAGCAATAAAGCCCTTTTTGAGCTTTAACGATGAATTCTTGAGTGACGTTACCAAATATAAAGAAAAATATTTGAGAATAAAGCGCGAGGATCCAGAACTAGGAGAATTAGCCGGTAGACTGGACCAACACATTGTTGATATAATTACACAATCAAATGTTCAATTTAAGCTTGATATTGCGTCTTATCATGAAATGTGTAGAAACTGCCAGGCAACTTTTCAGTGTGAATTTCTTAATATGAGTGTTATACAGCAAAAATGTATGCTATTGATGGTTCGTGGGTATAGTATGCTCGAGGACTTAAGGTGGTACATTAATGGACGATTATATCAGTACGGGTTGGCAAAGAAAATGCCACCTATTGTTTCATTATCTGTATCAAGTCAAAGTTCATACGCAACAACAGGAGATGAATAATGAAAGTAATAACTATTTTCTTGGCTACTATTATTACTAGTACAGCTCTACATGCGTCTTTGAGAGATTTAGATTATGATGATGTGCGTAGAGAAGGGGGGTTTGGTTCTGAAACAATGGTAAATGTTTGCCGTATAGAAGCGTCAAACACCAAACTTACGGTCGATGAAAAAGAAGCTCTTTTAACGTCTTCATATCTTAACCACATTCATACATTAGACTTATCTGGGCAAGAAATTGATGACTCTTTTATTGAAAAACTTGCGAGTAATACGTCACTGAGTCGGCTTATGACTATAGATCTGTCTAACAATCCCAGTATTACAGACACTGCTCTAGATTATATCCGAAGTAGTTCTGTGTTTGGTAGTGTGCGTGATCTCCCACAGGTAAGTGCTCGCTATGGGGGGCCATCTACAACAGTACGCATAAAGCGTAAGAATACAGGTGTTACAAAAACAAGTGTTGATCCTGAGTTTTATTTTGGCATAGATTATATACATCCTATTACCGGTAGAAAAACTTTTGATCATGCAGATCAAGGCATAAAATTGATAGCATTAGAGTAGTATGTTTTAATCTCCATTGTTATGATTTCCTTTTTATGCTAAATTTCCGTATTATTTTCAATTTTTGTGCAGAGGGCAACTTACTTTTTCTCTTAAACGAATGCTATTGGTCAGCCACCCTCATAATTCGGAACCAAAAGTGGTTATATTATGTAACGTCATTTATTATTGCCGATGGAATTAATTTTTCTGATTACCACAATGAGACTCAGTTACCTTTAGGAGGCTCGTTGTCATGGGGGGAGTTCTTATGACAGGTGTATGAAAGCTTTGGTACCAAAATCCTTTAATACAATCTCCCAAAAATTTAGCCTCTTTAACGCTTAGTATGACTGAATCCCACATCTCAACTATACTACTCTTTCATGACTGAGCCATTGGTAATCAGGTAATTTTTAGTAACGTGGAGACAAATACAAACTTGGTGATGCATGCCAAATCATACCCCGAGACACCACCAACACCACATTTTCTATATAGACCTATTGCGTAAGTTGTTTTTTACAATTTCTGACTTAGCTATTCTGCGGCTTGACAGTCATCAAAAATGACTTACGCAATAGATCTCTATTTTCAAGTAACTGTGTCCTATAAATCATACTCTGGGATTAGAACAAGCAGTGCAAGTTGTGAGCAACGGTCTAAACCAGATTTTTCTAAGCTATCAAAAAACCTTTTTGCTTTACTTTTATCGCCTATAATCTCTATAACAACGTTTTTATGCTCCTCAAAATCCTCATCATTCAACGGCTGAACAGATGAATAATAGCTTACAACTTGCCCTGATTTTGCTAAATCAATAAGCATGCTAACCTCTTCGCTTGGTATGAATTCACCACGTTTTGCTCTTGTGACTATATCCGCACCAGTCGCATCCCACTCATGTACTGAATAAGCATGCGTGCACAAAAAACAAAAAAATAAACTACCGAAGAAAATCTGCTTAATCATTTTTCACCTCTATCCCAAAAAACCTATCAGCTTCACTCAAGACCAGTATTACAAATTTGTCAAGAGGTTTTTTAGTCTCAGAAGAAAGCATTTGAGAGTAGCCTCGAGCTTCAATTACAACATGCAGATGATTTATGTTAGAGGCTTGTAAGCCTCCCAATGAATAGTTTTTAGAGACATATGGTGGCGGAGACATTAAATCACGCAAAATTCCTTCCTCACGATTTATTGGTTTTATAATTGAATAGAACCATTCCTCAAGAGTAATTCGTTCTGTATCATCAATAAGTTCACTTGCTTTAGTTTTTGAATTTTTCTCGTAACAAACTGCTGGGTCATCTCTACGATAAGGTTTTACTTTTAGTAAAAAATATTCAGAAAAATGTATTTTAAACAATTCTTTAAACACTGTTTGGTTCCTTTCATTGAGTTGATTAAACATAGCTGAGAAGGGTAGCCTAGATATAACTTTCATAAATCCTTTAGGTCCTGTTTCTTTAAAGGCTTCGTGTTTGAGATTTTGAAAAAAGATGTCATATATATAAGTACAAAACAAAAGAAATAGTCCATGTTCAGGTAAAAATGATTCTAATGTTCTTAAATACTGACTAACATTGGTTCGAACGTAGAGGTTATGCATCCTAGCCTTATGGGCTAACATTTTTTTTCCAAAAATAATATCTGCACTCTCAATTTCTAAGAGACTTTTATTTTTCCACTCTTCTTTTTCTTGTTTTGTTTCTGTATCCAAACAATCGGGCAGGACGCATTCTTTATTTTGCTTTTGTCCTAATATTTGTGATAATATCTCCCTCATGCATCTTAAGGGAAAAGAGAAAGATAACTGTGGACGCAAATTAAAATCTAATTCTTTGTGTTGCTTTGTTTCGCCGTCCCATTTTTTTGTTGCAAATACAATTGCTTCCAATGGCAGCACCCATTGAACGATTCCTTGCCATATATTATACGTCTTGATAGCATTCAATTCCCATTGTCCATTTGTGAAAGAATCACAAGTGCCTTTTATTTCATGCATCAATTTGTAGGTTAAAAGCGTATATTTTCGAAGTTCCTCTGCATTTAACCCACCTACAGTTCGGCACTCAAGATTAACCCAGCTAGTCCTGTCTATTCTCTCATCATGAGTATCACTAGTCAGTTGCCACTTAGCATCAGGGCTTTGAAGGATGATAAGAATATCATCTTCATTATTGTGTTGAATTTTAATACCATGCGTTTCTACCTCAATACCCATTTCAAATTTTTCACTGGCTTCAATCCCTTGCAGATTAAATAATACAAAAACAAATAGAGAAAAAAGAAAGTTTTTCATTTTTGAGTCCATTATCAAGTGCTATTAAATGAAAGAAATAATAATTTTTAATTTCTATTTCAAATCTGATGAAAAATATTAGTATAAATCCTGAAGCAGGCTCCTTTTTGCAGAGTAATTCTTACACTAGCATTCAGTTTCATCAACTATAGGTACTACTGATTTACTGTGCCTTATCAAAGCCAAATCCTCTGCACTCATTGTCTCAGGATATTTTTCTGCCCATAATTTCCAAAACTAATCTTTATTTCTAGCTGCTCCAGCACTGATAAGTGATTCGTTGACCAGGCTAAAGCCTGGACTACTTTCTGGGATGATAGTACTTTTTGAAAATACTTGTGTAGATACCCATGCCTCCACCCTTAGGAGCTTTTCTCAAGGCCATTTCAGCCGCTCTTTTCTGATCTACTTGAGCGCCTTTTTGAACGGACCCATCTTCCTCCTTGCCATACTTTTTGTAAAACCTTGTCACCGACCAACACAACCGTGGTATCAAAAGCTGCCTCACCAATAGCTTGACCAGTTGTGTTGGTGCACATCGGCGCCTCAAGTCTGGGGAATAAAGGCACCATAGACCGGTAGCTGACCCCTGTACTCTGCATACCGGTAAAACTGCCTATTAAATAAAAATACCTCAGCGCGCTCATCCTAAAACTCGGCTAGATTTTATGATAAGCGTTGCTGTCTATCCATTATTGAGATGATCTTAAAAATCATCAGAGTAATTATTTTCTGTTTAAAATACGATTCCGCTTTTGCCACTTACCATCATAATTTTTACGACTCTATCAATAATAATCTCTTTAACACTCAACTAATTAATCTATAACTGCTTGTTCACCCGCGCATTTCACCTCATTTTCTATAAACTTGGGTAGTTATAGCATGCTTCCTTCCTTAAGGGAATGTCATTGTTGTGGTAAAATTTTTTCACAGCTTCTTAAAGTAGCTATGGTCCCAGTTAACGGAATTTTCAACCCATTCAGCCATTATGTTCATTTTATTAATAAAATCATTTTGATTGTCTGCAATAATGACACACTCACACATTACATCAGATAATCCTTTGGTTTTGGTAATAGTTGATCCTGGTTTAAGGAAAGTCTTATAAATATGAACCCATTCAAAAGGGCATTTTTCCTTTATATCTCTTAAATGTCCACTTTTAGAAGGAAAAGCAACCGACCCTGCAATTTTCCGAGGGATACCAGAAAAGTTAATTAAATTCTCATTAAGCGGCAATCCGCATTGTACGTTAATAAATTCATGCATTGGATTAATCTGAAAGGCAATTTCCCAGGATGCTGGAAAGGGTTCCCCAGCAATTCTAGAAGCTATTTCACAGAAAAAAATTTCATCATCTTTTGTATGAAAAACCTCTAAATGAAATGCTCCATCTGATGGACTAGGAAATTCTTTTAATAAATCCTTTGCATATTTAATTAATTTTTCTGTTAAAGGATTATCTTTGTCCATTAAATAGCTGCCTAGAAATTTCCCATACTTGACGTCCAAACAATTATTAAAATAAGCTGATGGATAAAATGATTAAATAAATTGTTCTTTATTAACAACCATTCTAAAGATTTTTGGTTTTCTATTTTAAATATGTCGTAGGCACTTACTCCTAGTTGAGGCTTCAAAATGACTGGAAAATCATATTCCTCAATAAATTCTAAAAGATCTAAAATATTACCAACCTGTCTATAATAAGGAGTCTTAAAATTGTTTTTTGATACCAAATCTTTCATAATTAATTTATTTCGAAATGCTTGCGCACTCTTATATGTCTGGCCGATTAAGCCCAAGTGTTCGCGTATCCGAGCAGCTCTTAAAATATCGAATTCTGATACTGTGACTATTCTGTCAAACCTCCATTCTTTATGTAAAGAACAAGAAGACAATTCTATTAGAGGGTTGGAAAAATAACTTTTAAATCTCTTTATGTTATTAAAGGATCCTTTCTGAAGATTTAACTCCTCTTCAGAAGCACGATCTGAAATAAATAAAACTTTGTTTGTTGGAAAGACAGTGGATAGAATTTCATGATAGGGGAGAATATTGAGTGCATGATTGCTCAAAATTAATATTTTATCCATTATTTGATTGCCTATTAATCAATTATTTTCTTTCGTATTGCTTCTAAGTTTACATCTGTTGCGCGTTCACCATCATGAGAAGAAATGTATCCCTCATAAGAACCAAAATATTTTCTTACAGAAGACTTAATAGGCTTCCATTCTTTTAAATCTTTGGTTCCATGCATAGGATAAAGTTTAGCATGAACATGATTAATTCCAAAGCCTTCAAAAACCATTGCTGTTCTAGAAACTGTTTCTAACTTCTTATCTAAAATTTTTGCGACTTTTTTGGTTGTAAGGATAAGGTCTGTTAGAACTTCATCACTTAGATCGAAAGCATAGCTATCATAATGTTTTTTAGGAATCACAACTGTAACACCTGGTGTATTAGGAAAAATAGAAAGAAAGGCAAGATGAGTATCTGACTCCCATATTATATAGGTTTTCTCCTTTTTTTGTGCAATTTTACAAAAAAGACAACCTGGTGCTTCTTGAGCTAAGCTATTTTTCATCAATATTCCCCCTAACAACAAAGCTATTAATAATAATTTTTTAAAAAAATAGGATAAAGCTAAATTTGTAGAGTGTCCCATTTATAATTCTCCTCATACCATTTAAGGCTTTCTTCGTATTTAGATAGGAATTCAGCTTCAGATAAAGCAGAAATTGTTAAAAGACAAGAAATCTCTGATAAATTCTGAGAAGCTCTGTAATTTTTGTCAATTTCTATAAAACTCTTATATTCTTTAATACCTTGTATAGAACAGTGCTTTGGAAGATTTTTTATATAACCTTCTTTTTTTGGAAAAAGAAGGTACCCATCTATGAATTTGGGCACTGCTATTTGTGGTATAGGTAAAGAGAAATCAAGGCCCGCCTGAGAACGAATAAATTCTGCTCCTAAGTCAATCCCAAAACTGTTCAACCATACATTCCTTCCTCTCATGCCCCCTACTCTTGAGGCGATCTCGCAAAAAACAAAATCATCAGAATTAGGTTCATAAAAAACCTCTAAATGGAAAATGGCATTCTCTTCCAAGGGGAAAAGGAGAACAATTTTTTTCGAATACTCTTCAAGTCTTTTTAAAAGAAAATGAGAAGGTTCAAGAAAGTAACGCCCTACTACTTTACCTGATTTTATGTCTAACCAGTGATTAATAGACTTAGAAGGCCATACGAAGGCGACCTTCCCCTCTTCTATAATACCATCTATTTGATACATGGTTCCATTAATATAGCTTTCAGCTATCCAATTAGATTCGTGAGTTGTGGTAAGACATTCCTGGATGAATTCATCCATATCTTTTATATTTGTTAAAATTTTAATTCCTGTCGCTGCTGAAGCCCTGCAAGGCTTTATGACAATTGGGAAGCTCTGGCTTTGAGTAAACTTGATTAAATCAGAGGCCGCTTCAATTTTTGCAAAATAAGGTGTTTTGAAATCATTCTTGCTTAAAAGCTGTTTCATCAAATATTTATCTCTAAAAGTTAGAGCACTTGAATAACTTTGTCCTTTAATTTTTAAAAGATCTCTAACTTTTCCTGCCCATAAAATATCTTTTTCTGCGTGTGCTATCAACCTATCATAGGCAAAGTCTTGATAAAGATCGTAGCAATATTTTTCAATTAACCCATTCTCTAGATAATTATCAATTTCATAAATTTTAAGCCCTTCTTTTCTAGCAAGAATTTTTTCCTGTGGATCAAACAGGTTTTTAGGAACTATGAAAGCAATATTATTTGGATTTATTTCATGAAGTATTGCTTTGTAAGGTATCCTTTTGTTGTCTGTTACTATTAAGTATTTAAGCATTAACTACCCCTTGCTTATTATGTGTCTTTTTCCATAAATTTAAGACCAGTAGAAGAAATATACAAATAATACTGGAACAAAAGAAAATACCGTTAATGCCAATGGTGTTTATTGTAAAATATATAAACCATAAAACACCTAGACTGAAAAGCCTGCCTAATACTTCTGCTAAAGAAATGGTGCTAGCCACATTTAATTCATGAGAATCTTTAAGATACTGATCATTAATAATTTTAGAAACAATAGATAGAGATCCATGCAAAAGACAGAACAAGAAACAACATAAAATAAAAGACTTAAAGGGAATAGCAAGAGTTAAAAAAATGCAAAAAAGCATCATCGTGAGAATAATTGATAACTTAAAAATTTTTATCTTCTTATCCTTAATAATCTTTAAACGTATATAACTATTAAAGAAATATTTAGTTAAACTAAACAATGCAAAACATAAACCCAATAAAACATTATCATTTATCGCTTGAGATACTCCAAAATCTTTAAAAAAAGGTTGCCAAAAATGAAAAACTGGCTGATACAAAGCTGTTATTAATGCAGTGGCTGCAAAAAATAAAATAATTTTTTTATCACAAAAATTATTTTTTAAGCTAAATTTTGTAAAAGAAAAAATATTTACTTCTTTTTGTTTTTTTGTCTGAACTTTAGGAATACACATTAATTTAAAAAACAAAGGAATCATTAGAGTTGAGGTAATTAAAAAAACATATACGTAGCCATTTTCTTGAAAAATAAAGGAAAGAATGGCTCCCAAAACACCAGAAATAATGCCTCCAATCGACTGTATCTCATTCTCTAAATGTCCTAGGTAGTTTATATAGTTCTTATTTTCTTGCTGCTCATCCACACACCAGCTAAACATCCAAGAAGAAGAGGCTCCCATCATTAATGATAAACCTATTGCTTGTAAAAAATGTGCTAGCATTAAAATAGTCATATTTGGTGCAAAAATACATAAAAAATAATAAGCTGACATAAAAATACAGGCACTTAAAACGCATGCTCTGTTACTATAAATGTCAGATAAAAGACCCGTCGGATAATTGATAATCAAAGAAGTAGAAGAAAATACTATCTGTAGCAAAGCAAGATCTTTAAGGCTGAGCCCTCTTTTTAGAAAAAATAATGCCCCGACAGCTCCTGTCAATAATCTAAACGAGTGAAAAAGACCTATTAAAATTGCAATTTGTTTGGAATAGGGTTGAGAAAGTTTATTGATGTTTAAATATTTGCGCATATAGCACACTTTATATTATATAAGCAATCTTGTTTTTCAAGATTCAAGTTATTTGTCCATAATCCGATTCTTTTATTTTTGGAGTGAACAGTACTAAATTCTCCTAAAAATTTTAAGATATCTAAAAATCCTAGAGAAGCAGCTAACATATTAACCCCTCCGTTTGAAGGAGCTTGATGATTTGTATTGATGGCTTGAAGCTGACTTACAATATCTTCAGATAAATTCTCGTCATTAGCTATAATATTTTGGCAATAAAAACAACCTGTTTCTCCTGGTACATAAAAAGGACCCCAAACAGCTATATCCTGAACATATCCTATGTTAATGAAAGGTACCTTATTTTTTACACAAAACTTGTTAATTAATGGTAGACAATCTAGTGAATCGGCAGAAAGAACAATTAAATCAATGTTTGAAATCTTGTCCAATAACTCCCAACTTGCTCGTTCCTCAAACGTGTTAATAAGGATACAATCTACCCTTTCCAGAAGTTCTCTTTTTAATATCAAAGTTTTTTTTGCTCCTATATCTTTTTTAGTAAATAAGAATTGACGGGTCAAATTTGATTGTTCTATTTCATCGTCATCTACCAAAGTCAATTTTCCGATACCAGAAGTAGCAAGAGCAACGCTAATTAAATTACCAATTCCTCCACATCCTAAAATTAAAACATGTGAATTTTTAAGCTTGTTCTGAATATAGAATGGATCTCCTCCTGAAAGGTTAAAAAAGAGATGATTTCTGCTGAAAGGATTGTCTTTATCATAATTGCTTAAAGGTATAACGTAATTGCGTTTTATAATGTCATCTACTATGGCTTTAAAAAAGCCATCATCATATCCCTTGTTAAGAAGATAGGCGTATAAATCTTGAACAGAACCAGGATTAGCCCAGTAACTTAAGGCATCAAGATAGATTAATTGAGCATCAGAATCTTTAATAGTATGAATTATTGAACCAAACCCAAGGTAAAGCACACTTCCTTGAAAACCAGCCTTCATATAAGGAGCAAGTCTGAGCATCACCCTTTTATCTTTCACAATTAATTAGATTGATAGAAAGGTTCTCTATCTATCAACTAAATAGAGAACCATCGATATTAATTACCAGGAACAGTATTCATATTAAATCTCCCATAATCAAATTTTAAAAACAAACAGATTAAACAAACTATATTCCTTCACAATTATTATAAGAATAAATAATTGAGGGATGTATAAAAAGCAGTAATACTTTACCAAACATCACCTTTACATCCTGGCCCATTTAGTACCTTATGTTTGTTTAAATGAAAATAAGAAATGAAGCTTAATTTTCAATTGAAAGGAGAGTTTTCTTCAGTGGTACCTCATTCTAAAAACAGTCAAAAGGTATGTTAAAAGGAGTCGGTATACCCGTGACATTTCAAGAAGCCTGTTTTGGGATATGGAAGTTGTCATTAATGCTGTTGGTCATGGATTGAGCGATTTTTGGCCAGGTATTTTAAAGAAATCCATAATCTCTTGTCGAAATTCCTTTGCAGAACGAAAGACTCGGTTATTTCTCACATATTAATTCATGATCTTCCACAATCGCTCAATAGGATTTAAATTGGTGCTATAAGGGGGCAAATGGTGAAGTTACCAAATTCAATCGGTTCATCTTCTGGAATGGTATTCAATAAACGTTCATACTCTTTGATAAAAGCGGCTTGTTTCTCTGGATCAGCCTTGGCCGGTATTCCGTTTGGCTTTTTGTAAGAAAACTTATGACGGTGCAACCATGAAGTCATACTCCGTACCGTAAATTCAACTTGGTACTGCTCTTTTACGTAAGTGCAAATATCTCATACCTTTACGTAGGTATGCTCTTCTAAATGAATAATGAGTTCTCGAGTCTGCACTTCACTCAAATAAACCTCAGAGCCTCCATTCTCTGGTTTTAGATTCCTTATCCTCTTATAAGATTCCAAGTGATCATGAACAGTCTCGTGGCGAATACGCAAAGCTTGAGAAATCTGCATTTGACTCCATCCTTCGCAGTTAAGAAGAACAGCCTTTATGTGATCAGCAACACGTCTATCGCGTTATTTCTTGTGTTGTTCTTCAAGAGCCTTGCTTCTCAGCTGATGTCAGAATAATTTCCATAACTTCATCTATGCCAAAAATCTATCTCAAATGCGAGCGGTATAGTTTTACATCTCTATAGATCGTTCATCTATCTACTCCCTCTTCAATCTTTCCAAGGGGAATAATAATAATTTTTCAACTGGATAAACAAAAAGGCGTTGTATTAGGTCTAGCTTTGAGTCTTTATTTGTGCTCGTGTTCCGTATACTCTTCGATTTTGTCGATGATGCCGTTGCCCTCAGCGATTTCTGCAATACTATACTCAATGAACTTCGACTTCATTGATCCGGGGGATCAGTGAAGCCGCAAAGGAATTGAGTATAGAACCGGAAGATCCGGACAGAACAAAACACCCCACCCCTAAATATAAGGAGAAAACAAATGATGCGTGTGGGAATTGCTTTTAAAATATTCATACCTTTATCTTTCTTGGTTGGTGGTTTGTTGATGTTGTAAGATGGCACCCAATCATGGCCTGATGCCCGTTTCTTCTTGGCTTTTCTGAATCTCCCCCAACTCTTGATTCAGAATGTTCGAGGACTTACCCGTTGTCTCTTTGATGATCGTCTCCAGTTTCTGAGCCATGGATTCAGTAGGCTGTTTGGCATAGCGGTGGGCTAAATTGATAAACCGCTTGTCGGTTAAAAGCTTCGTCCCGGCTTGTGTAGCGGCCAGAAGACCTATTGTATACGCAGGGGCGGCATAAAGACCGCCGGCTATTGAGGCCAAAGCACCCACCCATCCGGAACCGGAGGGATTTTGATTGTTCCGTTTGATGCTTTCCATCGCCTTGGCGACATCGACGTAATCCCCTAGTTTTTGGTAGTTGTCTTCCCCCAAGTTGTTTTTGAGGAATTTCTGATTGTCTTTCTTTTGAAGGGCTTTGATCAAGGGAGTGTACTGAGGTTCCTCTGTCACCAAGCTTGATAGCTTATCGGCTAGAAACCCTTCTAAATTCTCTCTTTTGGCATAGGCTCCGTATTCCAGATCGGCCTTTTTTAAGGCTTTTAAGAATTCCGGATTGTGCTTGGTACCGTATTGCTCCAGCATGTCCTTAGTGACGGCTTGAAGTTTGTGAAGATAAGAAAGACTATCGCTATCCGCTCGATCAAACAGGTTCTTGTCTTTCATCATCTTGTTAAACTCAATCTTTTGCCTCACGACCTCTTGAACAGGAACTGTTTTAACAGGAATGGTTTTAAGGGGGGAGTGCCCTTCTTGCAGTTGTTTTTCCAGGGATTTCTTCACCGTCTCGGAAGCGGTTGACAGATAGTCCGGCAGAGCCTCTTGTGTTTTGCCCTCTAAGTTTTGCTTGATTTCCCTAAAAACGCCCAAGAGCTTTTTGGTGGGGTCTGACTTGGCAACTGATTGAAGCTTGGTTTCAATTCTCTTGATTTCTTTAAGCCACGGGGTCGGGTCGATCGTATCGGTTGCCGGGAGGATGTTTTCTAAGGGAGCGTAAATTCTTCTGGCCACCTGAGACAAGTCTTCTGTTAAGGGGGGTGATACGGAATCCAACAAAGACTCAAAGGAGCGTTGATAGTGTTCCCCTGTCTTGGACAGGGTGTCTCTGATCTTATCACCAAAGTAAGGCACACGGCTGATGAGGTTATGGGCAGCGGCAGGAGCCACAGCATCGGTAGCCGCCACACCGGGTAAATCAACACCGATTCTTTGAGCTGCCTCCAAAGCTTTTATGTTGAGCCGGTTCTTGCCAAACCCGGCCAAGGTTAGGGCTAAGCCTTTGGGACTGATAGAACCCAAGGCCGATACAACTGCGGTTCCTCCTATCCCGGAGGCAACCTTGCCAAGCTCACTGTCTACCCCGGCTTCTTCTGCTGCCGTTATTCCCGCAGCGGCTCCTGCGGCTAAGGCTTCATGCTTGCCCACTTTGAGAAGCTGCCCCCCAATAGAGGCTGCTTTTCCACCAACACCCAAAGGGACGGAGAATTCACCCATTAGATGTACAAACTTCTCAAAGGCATCTTTTGGCTCTAGGGTCGTTCCAAACAGCTCATTCACTTTATTGCCTAAAATAGCGGAGACTTGTTCAGGCTGATACGCGTTGAGGTTATAGGCAGGGAGATCCTCTTTCTGACTATTGTGATCCTTCTCTAACTCAAATCCCCCCTCCATCCCTCTTGTTGCTAGATTGGCAAGGTCAGCCAAGCCGCCTACACCTTGAGCAAACCCATGAGCCGCTACACCGCCAAGACGCTTGGTGTTGTCTAGGAAAGAGGGATCTTGGGCTTGATCTTGTGGTTGACCTTGGTACTGACCTTGCCCCTGAGCTTGGTCTTGACCTGGATTAAGGACTTGATCAAGAGTTGATTGTTGCCCCTCTAATCCTATGACCGGTATTTCTGTCCTCACAGTTCCTGTTGCCTCGGTTGTTGCCTCAGCTTTGGGGAATTGTCCCCAATAATCCGGGTTCGGACTCTGTGTTTCGGCTTTGCCTTCGTTGACTCGTGGAAAGCGCGCCCAATAAGAAAAGGAAGCCATTATTGTACCACCGTTCCGCCATGAGAAATGGCCTCCTCAAGGTCGGTTTCAGGAACCAAGACAATCTCACCGGTAGGCGCTTTGACTTTAAACGTTCTTTGCTGCTGTCCTTGCCTTCCGGCTTGTTGCGATTGTCCCTGTTCCCCTGAGGGTTGCATTCCCCCTTGTTGGATTTCCCTTTGAGACCTTTCTTCAAGAGACCGACTATAATCGGGCATCTTGCTGATAAGAGCTTCATTCTTGGCCATTTTCCGTTCTATCTTTTTCTCAAACCGATCTAAGAGCAGGGATAAGGCTTTGGGGGTTTTAGAAGAGTCGGGAATCCGAGCGCTTAAAAACTCAAAGTCTTTTTGGTTGGTATTGCCGGAGGAGAGCGTTCCCTTAGCAAACTCATAGAGTTGGGCGGCAGCGGCATCATAAAGTTGTGTTGCGGTCATACCGTCGGTATGAAACGCTTTACCGGTTAACCGTCGGAGATAAGCGCTTAAGTCAGACCCCGCAATGACTTTGTTTGTCGACAAAAGGTCTCTCGCTTCCTTAGTGGCATACAAAGCATCTTCCAAGGTGTTATTTTCTTGTTCAGCTTTGTTGACAGAGTCAGCAAGGTTTTTAGCCCCTTCTCGACCGAGACTCACCTCAAACTGTTTTTCCGGACTCCAGCGACCTTCCGTGTTTTGTTGTGCAATCGCAATGCGTTGGTTTTCTTGGTCAAGCTTTTGGTTCTCAAAGTCAATGGCTTTTTGATAGAGATCGGCGTTGACTCCACCCACTCTTTTGCTAAAGTCTTGCACAAACAGGGCATTGCCGTTTTGAGGACTTTTAACGGTGATTTTTAAAGGATTGACCTGATCAATGGAAGACAGCTCATAATCGGAGCCTGTGGTTTCATTCAACCTGCCTAAGATATGCTCCACATATTTCTCTTTGGCTAAGGGAGCCATCCTCATCATGTTTTGCGCATAATCTTTCAACAAAGGCTCTAAGTCTTCTTCGGCACGCCTTTTAAGATCATTGTGTTTGTTTTGTTCAGCCATAGCCATGCCATTCGCTTCTAACCACTCAAAGACCCGCCCCACCTTGGCAGATTCCTCTTTTTTCTCCTGAGACATTTTGCCTTTCAACCCGACAGAAGCCCCTTCCAGCATCCCGGATAGAAGAGCGCGCCATCCCCGAGCTGGTCTGCCACCTGCCGCCGATCCGCCGACTGCAAGTCCACCCGTTACCTCTTTGGCCGATTGACCCAGCATGTCGGCGATATTTTGTCTTGGATCAGGAGCGCCAGCTTGGAGATCATAGCGTTCCTTGGCCATAGCCGCCAGACTACCCAAGTTCTGGACATCGTGCCGTCCAGCCATTTGACCGGCTTTTTGCTGGGCTCTGTTTTGTTTCATCATTTCAAGATGGGGATTCGCCATGAGAGTCTACCTTCTTCTATAGGGGGCCAAGGGGTTGCTTTCCCCAAATCCTGAAAAACCCCCTGTTGCATACATCATGCCAGCCTTTCCCCCAAGGTTCAAAAGCGTGTCACCAAAGCTTGGAGGCGTTGCTTGATCGTGAGCCAGCTGATTTTGATACTGAGCATTGATCTGATTGATTTGAGTGGCATGACGATTGAGGCTGTCCATATTACTTTGTTGAAAGATCGTATTGGCAAGCTCCGGCGCCCGACTCGCTAAGGCTTTATTGGTCTCTTCCCCGCGGATACCAGCGCCGACGTTAAATAAGCCGCTTTGATTCTGCAAAGCTTGTTGACGCGCTGCATCCAGTTGAGTTTTTTGATCCAGCTTCAGTTGATGTTCTAAATGAGCCCGTTGCAACTGACCCGTTCGCCCTTGTTCTCTTAGATTGTAAGTCGTCTGTCGGTTGGCCAGATCCGCGGCTTTCAACTGCTCGCCATACAGATCGCCCCGTACGTGACTTTCTTCTAACGCTTGCGCTCTATTTTTACCCAAGGTATTGCGCATCTCTATGGCTGCCGTGCTATCACCATAGCCTCGGCGGTTGAGATATTCTTGGCCTTCATTTTGTTGTCGGGTAAACTCCTCTTCCAGAATCCTTTTGTTCATGTCCTTAAAGTTTTGAACAGTCCGGTTAAAGTCAGGAACGTGAGCCAATTCTTCCATATCTTGTCGACGTTCTGTGTTCAGATCATTCATCACCTGAACAAAAGGCGCAAAATCAATTAAAGCCGCAGGGTCATAATCATTCAATCGTTGCATCTCCGTGACAGCGCGTGTCATGAGGTCGCCGGCTTGATCATACAACTGTTGCTCTTCCGGGGTGCGAGGGAGTCGCTCAATCACGCGCTTTTTCTTCCCATCAGCCCCCATCACCGTAATCGTTTGAGTGCCGGTAATATGGTCAATGACATCCATCAGCTCTTCCGGCGGTGGAACAGGAGGATAAGACGGCGCAGGAGGAGGCGAATCGTTACCGCCGAAACACATGACGGTCTCCTTTCTTTGGGTCTTTCTTTTTCAAGGGCTGTTGATCTTGATCGTACGGTTGTTCTTTCACAAACCACATTTTGGTTTGATCCGAATCCCAAGAGGGTAGAGATTGAAGATGCTTAATACCGAGAGAGGCAAACCGCTGCAAAACCGTTGCCCAACTTTTCCATCGTGTCCAGGTATAGACTTTTTGAAATCCTGTCGTAAAGGCATGGTCAAACAGGGCTTTTAAAAAGGGTTTGCTCAAGACCCGAAACCGAAACGCGGGGAAAAGGGTTAAAAACCCTTCGCCTAGACGCTCTCCCGTTTCAGGGTCGATCCCACGATCAATCAGGCCATAGAGGCCAACGGGTTGATTGTCTTTTAAAATCAGAAAACACGTGATGTCTTCTCTGAAATACCCGGGATAGTCTTTGAGGATTTCTTCCGGGCTTAAGGGAATAAAGCGATGGGTCATTAGCTTGGCTCTTAGCTTGGTCATGAACTTATCCTGCAATTTCTAGGGCATAAAGAGCACTCAGCGTGGCAACCCCTGAATAGTTTCCATGGCTGTCATCAGGAAGCTGAGAATTAAGGAGAACCATATACTCCGGGCCATTGGCATTAAAGGCTCTAAGAGAATAGACATTGGTGGTGCCGCTATTGTAGACAGCATCACTGCATAAGGCCGAAATGTG
>CANJLN010000030.1 GCA_947475175.1 Alphaproteobacteria bacterium | reverse complement strand
GGGGTATGAGCCGTGATAACCCCTCCTTTAAGAGAAACTTCCGGGTTCGGAGTCTTAAAGTGTATCAGATCCCAAAAAACAGCGGACAAATTTTTCTCCTCTGTCATTCTCGAAGCCCTGTACTATCATCTTCGAGCCCCCCCTCTGTCATCCTCGGACTTGTTCCGAGGATCCATGGGTTCTCGGGTCAAGCCCAAGAATGACAAGAATGGTTTAACGAAAAAGGAAACAAAGATGACTTAAAACCCTTGTCAAAAACCAAATGGACATTCTTAAAACGGCATAACCTTATTAAGGACTTGTTGCCCCCAAGGGAACGATTGTAGGTCGCTTAGATCTCCACGCCCTCCATAGGCCAGTCTCATTTCGGCTATTTTGTCGCCCTTGATTGTGTTTGAGGCGCTGATATCTTCTTTTCTAACAATACCCATAACCTCAACTTCACGAACTTCATTAACAAGTCGAAGTTCCTGACGACCTTTGATAACCATATTTCCGTTTGGCAAAATCTGAATTACCGTTGCAGCAATTTTGACGTTCAACTTGTCAGACACATCATATTGAGCCGTTGAGTTGAGCGTTGGATTGCTTTTAAAATCCAACCATGCTGGGTTGAGAACGCCTGCCCCATGCTGTTTTTTTGGAAATAATTTTTCTGCTTTGCTTTCTAAGCCAAGCGCACCAGTAACAGTCGTTGATCCAGAAGTTGTACGCTGCATTTTAGGTGTCATTTGAATCGATTGCTTTTGGTCTATATCAACCAAAACTGTTACAACATCACCAATTTTATTTGCGCGTTGATCTTTAAAAAAAGCACGCGATCCTGCTTCCCATAAAGAATTCGTCTTGCTTTGATACGAACCAGTAGCTGGCATAGGCATAGAAACAGGTTGATATCCCGAGACTTGCGTTGGATTTTGTATCTGACTCAGCTTCGGAGCTTCTCCAATGGTTGATAATTGTTGGGGAAGATTGCACCCTGTAAGAGCAAACAATAAGATACAATACGTAAATCGATTCATAGCGGCCTCACAATTTCAGCTACATTAGGACCAATGACCTTGGCTTGAATTGTTTTTTTTGAACTATTGAACTCATTACCATTCCCTTGAGAAAGTGGTTCAAAAAAAATTGTCTCCCCAATGCTGCCATTGCTTTTAGCCAAAGCTCTTGCGGTTATCTCAAGCGTTCGACTTTTGTAATTGACTTGAACAGTATCCCCTTTTTTGATAACAACAGGGCATTGCAGCTCACTTAAGTTAATAGGCACTCCCAGTCTCAAAACACTGTATTTTGAGGTTTTACCCAAAAGATCTTCTTTTTTGGTAATCATTGTTGGTGTTACTTTGTCCGCCGAAAATTTCTGCCACGTAATATCAGACTCCGTAATGGTGCGATTAGAGTTAATGGGATTGTTTAAAACAGGAATCTCAATAAGCCAATCAATTTTGCCAACCAATTTACGAGAAGCTCCTCCCTCTATGCTCAAAACAGCAGCAAACCGACGTTGATCTGTCATCAAAGATACGTTCGTTACGCTTAACAAGGGCGTTTTTGTTGCATCTTCGCTTTTACCCCAAACATCCAACCAGTTATCCAAACTGATTTGAAAATCATTCGCTGCAACCTGTTGCGAAAGTTCAGCCTTAAGGATTTCAAGCACATGCTCTTTGGAAATGACAAAAGGCCCTGCTTCGCATTCAACAAAAAAACATAAAAGAAAGAAAATAAATTTACGCATTCTCTTACCTTCCCACACCGTTAGCGGCCTGCAACATAGCGTCACCGGTCTTTAGAACTTTTGTTAACATGTCATAAATTTTTTCAATTTTGATAAGATCTGTTATTTCTTCAACAGCATTAACGTTTGACCCTTCGCGCCACGCTTGCTTAATCGATCCACGACGATTCGTTCCAGGTGTTCCCTTGTCTCCTGTGCCAGAGGCTGATGTTTCTAAGAACATGCTATCCCCTATGGCCCTTAAGCCAGCAGGATTGAAAAATGTTGCAAGCTCAAATTGCCCAACCACCTGTTCGGTCGACTGCCCCTGAATCAGTACTGAAATTTGCCCCAATGAATTGACTGAGACAGAAGTCGTATTAGCTGGCAGCGTAATCCCAGGAACAACAGGATATCCCGTTTTTGGCATAACAATTCTATTTTGCGCGTCAAGTTGCAGTGCACCTACACGTGTATAAGCGATAGTTCCATCGGGAAGCGTGACCTCAAAAAAACCATCACCTTCTATCATGAAATCTAGTGGGTTTCCAGTATTGATAGGGTCACCAGCCGTGAAAATACGATAGATCCCCGCTGGCTGAACGCCCAAACCTATTTGCAAACCAGTCGGCGAAACTGTGCCAGCATCAGACGTGCTTGCTCCTACGCTTCCAAAATCTTGATAAGGCAAATCTGTCGCAACCAAGTATTGACGTTTATAGCCGTCCACGCCTTGTGCAGCTATGTTTTGCGATTTAATAGATAAGTTTGTTTCTTGGAGTTGCAAACCAGTTCTTGTGATATGAAAGGCTCTTACAATTGACATAATTAAGCGTTCCTTGATGAGGCATTAAGGGTTTTTTTCTGAAGATCTTCATATTGATCAATGACTTTTTGAGCATTTTCAAATAATCGTAAGATTTCCATCAAACGGATGCTCTCTTGAATTGGAGAGATGTTAGAATCTTCTACAGCTCCTTGTGTTATTCTGAACTGAAGAGCTGGAGTTGGATCTTGGCTGGTCTTGTACAGCGTTGAACCTTCTGATGCCAGAGCATTTTCATCTGCAAAAGTAACAACACCTAATTTGCCAAAAGAGACTCCTTGGTTTGAAAGAGTTCCATCTTCAGCAATGCTGATTTGTTTTAAGTCATGGGGCATTGCAATCTCACTGCCTGACTGGTTCAGAACTGCTTGACCAGAAGCTGTCGTAAGCATGCTGTTTTCGCTGATTATAAATTGACCATTGCGCGTGTAGCGAGTACCTGATGGAGTTGCCACCATAAAATACCCTCTGCCTGTTAGTGCGACGTCAAGTGGGTTTCCCGTACTTTTAATCGGTCCATCTGTAAGGTCACGAACGATACCACCGCTTTTTACAAACGAAACAGATTTGTTCTCTTTGTTTTTTAAAACGGATTCTTCAGTGCGAATGATTTGGCTTTTAAAACCAGGCGTTGAAGCATTAGATAAGTTGTTTGCAACAGCAGTTAGTTTATGCCACTGCAATTCTTGCATTGATAGCATAACCGCGTTTGGCTTTTGTATAGGGACTTCGTGTTTTCTTTGTACGGTTGCTGGCATAGCTAATATCTCTCGTTAAATTCCTTAACTTCAAGAGATGCATAAAGTATGCCAACTTGTGATGTAATGCTAGATTTCATAAATATAATCCGGAGAAACTTAATGTGTGGAGAAAATTAAAGAATTATTAATCTTTTTTCCTTAATCTCAAGCTTAACGAGTTGTAATTTAATTCAGAGGTATAATCGTGACAGAATACCCCAATTTAGGAATAACCACAGGTTGCGCCTTATTTCTTTTGCTAATTCACTGGGCTGTTCCAAGAATTAGAAAATTAGATCTTTTTGATGCCGGCATATTAAACTCTATTGCTGGAGGGTTGGCTTTGGGATATGTCTTTTTGCATGCCCTTCCATCACTGATTCTTAATATTGCAGCCTTAAAAGAGCAAACCCATGGTCGCTTTCTAAGTGATGAAAAAAATCTATTGTTTGTCATTTTTATGTTTGCTCTTGCGGGATTTTTTGTTCTTTACGTTCTTGAAAAGATTGCACACGACAAATCCAAAAAAGGTGAAGAAGGAGGAGTCGTCATTTACTATTCTCATGTTGGAACGCTAACTTATTTAAGTTTTTCGGTAGCCCTTATTATACCTATCATGGCTCATGAAAGCTTAGCCAGTTTACTGCTCTTTACCTTTATCATGGGTTTTCATTTCATTTTAGAAGACCATGCAATGTCTCATCATTTCCCCTCTCGTTTCAATCACGTTGGCCGCTATATTATTATGGGAGGTGTTGGTCTCGGTTGGTTAATTGGTACCTTTTTACTACCTCACCATTATACATTGACTACGACTTTGATGAATTCTTTTCTTGCTGGCGTTCTTATTCTGAGCACGACAAAAACTGAATTTGCACTATTAGAAGAGCGTTCTCATTTCCCCACATTCATTGCAAGTCTTGCTGTTAAAACCGCAATCATATTCATCATGCTTCTATTAGAAAACGTTGGATAATTTTACCCAGGAGAATAAAACAATGCTAGCAAAAGAAAGCAAACTTGAGCGTTTTCTAGATTCTGATCGTTCACATGAATGGCTCGCATTTTTAATCATTATTAATGCTGCAGTATTAGGACTTGAAACGATTGAAAGTGTACGTAACGCAATTGGTACACAATTGTATTATATAGATCATGCTCTTTTATATTTCTTTCTAGCTGAGTTGATTGTGCGTGTCATAGCTTATGGACCACGCTTTTTTAAAGATGGATGGAACGTCTTTGACGCATTTGTGATCTTAATTGCCTTAGTACCAACAGGTGGAGCCTTTTCATCACTTCGAGCTTTAAGAATACTTCGTGTGATGAGACTCATTTCTCTCTTCCCTCAAATGCGTATAGTTGTCTCGTCTGTTTTAAAAGCGGTCCCGGGCATTATAAGTGTTGCCGGAATATTATTACTGATGTTCTATATTGTCTCGATCATAGCCCACAACCTCTTCGCAACTGCTTCTCCAAGCTATTTTGGAACTTTAGGTGGATTAATGTATACCTTGTTCCAGCTGATGCTGGCTGATGATTGGGGTAATGTCACTCGTCCAATTTTAGAAACACATCCTCATGCCTATTTATTTTTTATCCCTTTTGTTATTTTAATGACATTTACAGTTCTGAATCTATTTTTTGGGTTAATTGTGAACGCAATGCAAGGAGCCGCTGAAGAAGAAAATGCAGCTCTCGAGAAAGCTGAAGATAAAAAAAACGACGATTCAATACTTGCTTTAAAAAACGAACTGACTAAAGTTCAAAAGCAATTGGTAGAAATTAAGGAACTTCTTAAAAAGTCTTAAAAATTCTTTTTAAGGGAGGGATGAATTTTTTATTTAGGTGTGCTACTTTACTAAATAAGTAATAAATTCTGAATTTTAGATTTACAATCTATTATTCTTTTAGGCATAAAGTAATGCTTCTAACAGTAGATGAACTCAATAAACGCTCTCTTGAAATTTTCAGAGAACTGGTGGATGCGTACATTGAAACAGGAGAACCTGTTGGTTCACGCACACTATCACGGCGTTTAAACACACCTCTTTCCCCAGCAACCATTCGTAATATTATGGCAGATTTGGAAGAAGCGGGACTCCTTTATGCCCCTCATACATCTGCCGGAAGACTGCCAACAGAAGTCGGTCTCCGTTTTTTTGTTCATGGGTTATTAGAAGTAGGTGACGTTAGTAAAAAAGAGCGAGATCATATCGATCAGCTTTGCCAGGGTTCTGGGCAGAGTGTATCTTCTGTTCTTGAAGAAGCAACAACGGCACTTTCTGGTTTGTCGAAATGTGCAGGACTTGTCATGGCTCCAAAAACTGAGGCTCCCCTTAAGCATCTTGAGTTTCTCTATTTAGGCCCTGAGCGAGCTTTGGTTGTATTGATTAATCAAGATGGTGTCGTTGAAAATCGCCTCATTGAAGTTCCAAAAGGAATAACACCTTCCATTCTAAATGAAGCAACAAACTACATCAGCTCGCGTCTTCTTTTGGGCAGAACATTGGCACAAGCAAAAACAATTATTAATGAAGAGCTGACTCATCATCAAGCGTACCTAGATGAGTTAACAGCAAAAGTTGTTTCAGCAGGGTTGGCGGTTTGGGCTGGAGGAGAACAAGGAGGTGCCTTAATTGTAAAGGGACAATCCAACCTTTTAAATGATGTTACTGAAGTCAATGACTTGAATCAGATTCGAGAGCTATTTCAAGTTTTAGACACGAAAGAGATTCTTCACCAGCTCATCGATGCTTCTATTAAAGCGGATGGTATACAAATTTTCATAGGATCAGAAAACAACCTGTTTAAGTTATCGGGATGTTCTCTTGTTGTGTCGCCTTACCACAATTCACGCAAAGAAATCGTCGGAGCCATCGGTGTTATCGGACCTGCTCGCATGAACTACGGCAGAATTATCCCCCTTGTTGACTACACAGCTAAAATGGTTGGCCGATTAATCGGTTAGGGTGCTTTTTTGTATTTAAAAATAAAGTTGGAATTAGTGAAAGAAGGAAACGTGATGCCAAACAGAAAAAAGAAAGACATTGCGACAAAGAAGTCAAACCAGTTTGACCTCAGATTAATTGAAGAAAACAAACTTATTCTCTTGTCTGATCAAGACCGTGACCTTTTGATGCAAGCTCTTGATAATCCACCAGCACCTAATGAAGCACTAAGAGGAGCAATGAACTCCTCCCGAAGATCCATTTCAGATTAATCGGTTAGGGTGCTTTTTTGAAGATTATAGGGCTTGATCAGAGATTCAGCCGGCACTCCCCAGCTTTTACACAGTTTCCAAATCATGGGCAGAGTTAAGCGACGTTTTCTATTCAAAACCTCGAAAGCATATAACGGTGATCCTAGCAAAACACCAAGATCAGTAAGATTCAAATCTTTCTGCCACATGTGAAATTTAATAGCAGCTACAGGATCAGGCAAATCAACGGGCCATTGCTTGCGTTCGTAAGCGTCAATCATCTCAGCTAGAATTTCGAAATACTCATGTTCTGGCGTGTCAACTTCTGCATCCCACAATTCGTCGATACATTCTATGGCAGTTTCGTACTCTTTTTCATCACGGATACATCTAATGACCATTTTTCATACCCTTTCTCTGATTCCCTTAATGCTTTAGATTCTTTAATGGAAAATTTTTCTGGAAGGCTCAGGGTAAGAGCTACTATCTATTCTTTGTATAGAAAGAGTCCTCGCTGGATATTCCACAAATGCCATTACATAGTAACGCTCACGCACGACCTCAAACACAACGCTTCGACCAGCATTATGGAGCTGCGCCTTAGGAAAAGATCTCAAGATGTCAGCGCCGCACCCCCATTCGGCAGATCTAACTGCACTTAACCAAGTTTTGAGTGGCTGTTCAGCATCCGGGTTCTCTGTAAAGAATCCTTCTAAAAGAGACTTTTTTATTACCCGCATCATTTTCATTCTCCCTCAACTTTTAAGCCCTAAATTTCAGTTATCTTTTGAGTGCGCCGCCTACTGCTAAAGAGATAGTTATTGAATATCCTAAATCACGATGTAAAACAACGGAAAAAAATACTGTATTCTCTCCGCTGAGTTGAAAAATTAAGCAGATTCCTAGTGAAAAACATTATTTTTTTTGGTATTAGAATAAGGCAGGTTTATAATCTGATGGTCTAATGATGTTTTTGTATGAAAATTAAAGCCCTAAAAACTCTTCTTTTTTTAGCAGAAAACGATTGTAATTTCAGTGGACATAAAATCTTAGGCATTCCACGTTCAACCATGTGGTCGCATATCAGCGAATTGGAAATTGAAACCGGACTCAAGCTTGTTGAAAGACGCAAACAGAACTGTTCATTTACCGAAGAAGGAAGAACATTTATTCCTTATGCAGCCAGAATGGTTAAAACGTTTCAAGAAGGTGTTAATCAAGCAAAGTCACCCGATAACGACCTTATAGAAGGAACGATCGTCGTTTCCATGACAAACGCGACTGCCTTTACCTGGTCGATGCAAAGCATTAAAGATTTTCACTCTAAGTATCCTAATCTTCGAGTTAACATCATCGCCGAAGATCTTGTTTCAAAGCATATTGAAAATAGTGCTGACATTTTACTAAGGCCAGTCGGTAACAACCCTAATCTAGTAAAAAAATGGCATATTGCATACCATCATGGGCTGTACGCAAGTAAAGATTACCTTTCAAGAATGGGAATACCAAAAACCCCCGATGATCTTTCGGCTGGCCATTCGCTTATGGGTTATGGTGAGCATGAATTTAGTTATTTTGAAGGCATTAACTGGCATCTAAAAGGGAAATGGGGGCTTCCTAAGTTAACCCCGACGTTAACCATAAATTCAACCTCGGCTCTTTTCTTAGCTGCAGCTGAAGGAATTGGAATTTGCTCAGCTGCAGTTGAATCATGTCAATATTATGGCATGAATTTGGTACGCGTTTTACCCCAAGTTGATGGGCCAGTTTCCAGAACCTATTTTTGCACAAAAGCCAACGTAAGCCCATCAATGCAAAGAAATATTGATATATTCAGAATTTTTTTCGAGCAATATGCAACAACTATGGGAATCAAAATTTACTATGAACCTAGCTAAAAATCGTGAGGTGTTTTTTCACAACATATAGGGTTGTGGTTTATACGGCATTAAGTCAAACTCTATCCAGAGTAGCGTGCCCTTAGTGAATAAAAGTAGGTATTTTTACTCTTTAGCGTACTTTTAAGCTTAAAACATTTTGTATTTTTTCTACTTTAAAGAGTTTGCATGAAGCAAGAATATTTAAACAAAACCATTATTTTGGGGCACTTGATAGAGTGCTTTGATACCATACTTTATGGTTTTCTTGCTGTTATGCTTGCTCCTACCTTTTTTCCTTCCGTTTCTCCCATTGCGGGTATTTTGGCTTCTTACGGAGCGTTCGCAGCTGGCTTTCTTGCAAGACCATTTGGGGCCATTTTGTTTGGTTCTATGGGTGATAAAAAAGGCCGAAAACAAACCCTTCTTCTTTCAATGGCACTCGTAGGCATACCAACTTTAGGGATGGGAATTATTCCCTCATATGAGTCCATTGGTATACTAGCCCCCATATTGTTAATAATTTGTAGAGTTGCTCAGGGGTTTTTCATTGGTGGAGAGTTTACAGGAGTCATTCTGTATGTTTATGAAAATCAGTCAAAAGGTAATTTAGGCTTAAACACAGGTATACTGATGATGGCTGCACGCATCGGTGGGTTTTTAGCCGCTGCATTTGCAGCAATTGTATCTCTTTCAACAATGCCTTATTGGGTATGGCGCGTGCCCTTTATCGTTGGTGGCGCTGCGGCCATGCTGATTTACTTTTTTCTCAAAAAAATTGAAGACACGGATGCTTTCACAAATGCTCAACAGGAAAAGAGTCTTTTATTATTTCCTTGGAAAGAAATTTTTTATTATTACAAAAAACCTTTGGCTGTTGCTTGCTTGTTGGCTGGCCTTACGATTATGCCCCTCTATTTTGCAACAATTTTTGGTAATCGACTGTTCATTGAGCTAGGATTCTCGCACACAGAAAGTTTAGTTTTAAACATGTTTGCGCTCATTCTGGATGGTGTGCTTGTTTTTTTCTTTGGTCTTTTAGCAGATAAAATTGGTTTTCGTTTTCAAACAATTCTAGGAGCTTGCATTATCGCGGTTGCGTCTTTTCCTGCATTTTATTTTATTGCCGGAGAAGCTGTAACCTTAATGCATGTTTGTTTGTTCATTACTATTTTAATTGTTTCTGGGGGCATGCTTAATGGTTGTGCCGTAACCTTTGCAGCTAGCTTTTTCCCCACAAATTGCCGCTATTCTGGATCTGCACTCAGTGTCACGTTGGGATATGCTCTTCTTGGGGGGACAGCACCCCTTGTAGGCTCATTTTTAATGGATATGACTCAAAGCCGAATGGCCCCAGCATTTTGGTTATTTGTTGTCTCTATAATAACAGCCCTTAGCGCTTACTTTTTAAAAGAAAGTAGAAGTTTTATCAAAAACTAAGGTTGAAAACTCTTTCCACTATTGCATTCTCACAAATATTCTGAAGATCTTTAGATCCTCGGAACAAGTCCGAAGATGACAGTGAGGACAAATTTTTCCAAAAAACAACTATTTAGCAAACGCAACCTGTGGATAACTTTGTGCAAAACATATCTTGTATGCATGTGCAAAAGCAGCAAATAATTTAAATAAAAAAATTCCCTGTCAAAATTGTGCATAACCCAACTTTATTCAACTTTTTATCCACAGTAGAGAACCTTATCAACATCCTGTGCATAAGTACGTAAGATATGTTTTTTTAAAGACACTTAACATCTAATAACGTGTTGCCCAAGCTATTGTTTTTAAATAATTTTTTATAAGAAATAATTCAAAATTACACCGTTTTTTAAGAAGAAAAAGGTGTGGAAAACTTTGGGGAAAATTTTTTGTTAACATAAATCGTCCCACCCACATCTACTACTATACAATTAATAAATAAGAGAAGAGATAGTAGATTTACTCTTCTTTTTCCATCTACTTTCAGGTTAAGATACTGCAATCAACTATTACCAACAGGATTTTTTTAATGAGCACTTCTGAAACGAGAAAAGCTTATGTTGTTGTTCTGGGAAACGAAAAAGGAGGAACGGGTAAATCCACAGCAGCGATGCACATCATCACAAACCTTCTGCGACAAAATTACAAGGTTGCAAGCATCGATGTTGACGCACGTCAGGGGACCCTAAGCCGTTACGTTGAAAATCGTCGCTTGAGAGCAGCTAAAACAGGGGAAGACTTGGCTTTACCTGAGCACGAAGCCATTTTTAAAAGTTCCCTTCCAAGTGTCGAGGAAGCCGAAGCAGAGGAAAAAGAAAAGATTTTTTCAGCAATTTCTCGTTTTCAAAGCTATGACTACATCGTAATCGATACTCCAGGAAGTGATAGTTATCTATCTAGGTTAGCGCACTCTTTTGCAGATACGCTTATCACCCCATTGAATGACAGTTTCATTGATTTGGATATGCTTGTGAGGGTTAGTGCGGATTCTTTGGATATCTTAAAACCCAGTACTTATTCGGAAATGGTTTGGGATCAAAAAAAGCAAAGGGCTATCCGTGATGGAGGTTCTATTGACTGGATTGTTATGCGCAATCGTTTGAGCAGTATTCATTCACGCAACAAAGAAGAAATGGAGAGAGTCTTAAGTGCTCTTGCCAAGCGCATCGGTTTTCGCCTTATTTCTGGATTTGGTGAACGTGTTATTTTTCGTGAGTTATTTTTAAGTGGATTAACTCTTTTGGATATGCGAGAAAGTAACCTACCGCTCAGTCTATCTCATGTGGCGGCCAAACAAGAGTTAGCTAACTTGATGGAATTAATCCAACTTCCGTCACAGAATCAGCGTAGTAGAATCGCCTGAGGTTATAAACTAAAGTTTATGAAAAAGATTAAGACCTGTATTTTTCCTGTTGCTGGTTTAGGTAGTCGTTTCTTACCTGCAACAAAATCAATCCCCAAGGAAATGCTCGTTGTTGTTGATAAGCCATTGATACAGTACGCGGTAGAGGAGGCAAAAGCAGCGGGCATTGAGCGTTTTATCTTTGTAACCTCTCAGGGTAAGTCAGCAATCGAAGATCATTTTGACTCAAGTCCTGTTCTCGAGGAAACCTTAAGAAAACGTGGAAAAAATGTTGAAGTTGAGCGATTGGAAGCTTTGCGGTTGGATCCAGGTCAAGCAATCTATATACGGCAACAGGCTCCGTTAGGTTTAGGTCACGCTGTTTTGTGTGCACAGCATCTTGTTAATGAAGATGCTTTTGCTCTCATTCTGGCAGATGATCTTGTTTTGGCAGAAACGCCATGTCTACAACAAATGATCCAAGAATATAACCCTCAGGATGGGAATATGGTTGGAGTTATGGAAGTTCCTATGGAACAAACAAACCGTTATGGAATTTTAGATGTCTTCCAGAACAAGGGTGAAAAAGTTTTGGCGCGGAATGTTGTAGAAAAGCCATCTCTTGAAAAAAGTCCTTCCAATATAGCTATTATAGGCAGGTACATTTTAAACCAAAGTATTTTTGGTTATTTAAAGAATCAAACACCAGGAGCTGGTGGAGAAATCCAATTGACAGATGCTATCCAAGCGATGATTAAAGAGGTTCCTTTGTGTGGTTATCGATATAAGGGACAGCGGTTTGATTGCGGAACGAAAGAAGGTTGGTTGGAGGCAAATTTGGCGTTTGCTTTTGAACAACCTGATTTGCGTATCAACCTTCAAAAAAATCTTCAAAAATATTTCTCTTTTTCAGAAAATAAAAAAGAAGGAAAGCAAAAAGAATGCGCATAGCAATGATTGGTTCTGGATATGTTGGTCTTGTAACGGGGGCTTGTTTTTCCGAATTTGGTTTTAATGTTACCAATGTTGATCAAGATGTTAAAAAAATCCAAGATCTTGAAAGGGGTAAGATTCCTATCTATGAACCTGGCCTCGATTCTTTGGTTCAACATGGTCGAGCAGCTGGACGTCTTTCCTTTACAACCGATCTTTCAGGAGCTGTCAATCAAGCCGATATTGTTATGATCGCTGTTGGTACGCCAACCCGAAGAGGGGATGGCTATGCTGATCTTAGTTATGTCTATCAGGCAGCGGAGCAAATAGCTTTGGCTTTGAATGGGTATACGGTTGTGGTGACAAAATCAACTGTTCCTGTGGGCACATGCCGTAAGGTTGCGAAAATCATTGAAAAAACGAGACCTGATTTAAAGCGTGGTATTGATTTTGATGTGGCATCGAACCCTGAGTTTTTAAGAGAAGGTTCTGCCATTAGCGATTTCATGAGACCCGATCGTATCGTTATTGGAACAGATAGCAATCGTGCAAAAGAACTTTTGTCGAAACTTTATAGACCGCTTTATCTTATTGAAACACCCATTGTTTTCACAAGCATTGAAACGTCAGAGCTTATAAAATATGCATCGAATGGATTTTTGGCCATGAAGATTGCTTTCATCAATCAAATGGCTGATTTGTGTGAAAAGGCGGGAGCAGATATTCAAGAGTTGGCTAAAGGTATTGGGTTAGATGGGCGAATTGGACGTAAGTTTTTAAATGTAGGTCCTGGTTATGGTGGATCTTGTTTCCCAAAGGATACGCTTGCTCTCTCTAGGACAGCCCATGATTTTAACTCGCCGCTTACGCTGATAGATGCTGTTGTTGAAGCAAATGATTCTCGGAAAAAAGAGATGGCTGGGAAAATCATAGCAGCTCTGAAAGGGCGCGGAGATATAAAGGGAAAAACGATTTCTGTTTTAGGAATTACTTTTAAACCAAACACAGATGATTTAAGAGATGCGCCAAGTTTAGTGATTGTGCCTGAGCTATTAAAAGCGGGTCTTAAGGTGAAGGTTTATGATCCTCTTTATTATGCCGGGTCTGAAAGACTTGGGTATGCAACGGATTTGGATGGGGTGGAGTGGAGTATCAACGCCTATGCTTCTATGCAAGATGCGGATTGTGTTGTTATTTTAACAGAATGGAATGAATTCAGAGCTCTGGATTTGGATAGAATAAAAACTTTGCTGAATGCACCTCAGGGATTTAAACCGCTCATGATTGATTTGAGAAATATCTACAAGCCATCAGAAATGGAAGAAATTGAATATGTTTCTCTTGGTCGAGGGAAAATCGCAGCTTAGTTTTTATTTTTCGTATACACCAGCTGACAAAAGAGTCATTATTCAGGCACAACTGGATTCCAGCCGAAGCTGTGAATGCCAACCTAGTTTTTATAAGAGAAGAAGAGTTGAAATGAGAAGAAAAAGAAGATACGTCGATAGAATTCAGCCTCTCTCTTTTGAAAAAACCTCTCTCTTTAAAAATCCTTTCTTTTGGATTGTTGTTTTGGTTCTTGGAATTCTTGTTTATTAAGGGGAATTCGGAATTAGCATAGAAATGAGATTTTCCGCGAATGATTTTGACTGAGTGATTGACTTCGGGTATAGGTCTCGGTCTGATGGGGCCCCCGTTCGAAACCCCACAATGCTTTGACCCCCGCCTCCTCACGCCACGAATCAACATCCGCCTGTTCTCTTGTTTAATCGTTTAAAAAAAACGTCAACGCAAAAGTTATCAGTGCTTTTCAGCACCTCAAAAAGTATATATAGTACGAATCGTACGGTCCGACTATATGCACCCAGATCCCGAGGGGAAGGAAGCAACTCTTTATCAGAACTGCCCGAATGTTGACCACCAGCCGCATTTAGCCGATGCCCACCAGATGTGCCCTCATACTGTTAAATTAGCATTTAAAAGTTACTATTTCGTTAAAAAATAGAGAAATAATACAAAAAGATGGTTTTATTGATTTTAATAAATGATCATTAAAATCACAGGCATTGTCTAATTTCACATGAACCCAGATCGCTCCTTCTGCTATAATGCCTTCTGAATCATCAAGAAAGGTCGTTTGGATTGCGCACGTTTTTAAGCAAAGGTTTTACAAAATGGCTTCTTGTCTTTTTGGGCGTTTGCATCTCTTTGCTCTTGATTATCCAAGCGCCACCCCTTAAAAAAAAGGTTCTTGAGTGGGCTATCCTATCAGCTTTAAACGAGCCTAATCACCAAGTTAAATTTGAAGGCGTTCGTGGATTCTTTCCTTTTTCTCTTCGAGCGTCCAAGTGCGTTATGAGCGACAAAAATGGATCTTGGATGGAATTAAAGGGGATTGATATCTCTTTTAAAACATTCCCTGTTCGGGGTTATTTCTCTGTAGACTCTTTAAACCTACACCATCTCCCTCTTCTTGAATTTCCCTCAAAGATTGCATTTGTAGACGTTTTTTACGCTTTGGCAGGGCAATCTTTTATACACTCGTTTAACATTAAAGAAATCAAGATTGATCCCTCAATTTGGGGAAGATCATATGATGCAAGCTTTCTTTTAACGCCCAACAATCAAGGGGCTCAACAAGTCAGTCTCACCAGTTCTGTAGATGGCACGATTTTAACAGATCTCTCTATGTTGGTTAGCTCTAAAAATAAGGGGGTGGATATTGCGATCAAAGGACAAGAAAGCACCCAAGGGATCTTTGCAAAACTTTTAGAAGAGCATATCTCTATACCCGCGGGAGCAATTTCTTTAAAAGGTCATATCACTTCCGAATCTTTAGATTTTAATAGCGACGGGCAAGCCAATCTATCTTTTAATCATGAAAAATGGGGAAAAGCAGAACTCGATGTTCAGCAAAAAGAGAAGGTGGTTCAGGTAAAACTGAATGCCCAACCTCTTGATCAAAAAGCCATTAAAGTGGATGTGACGATTAATCGAGCTGGAATTAATCAAACTCGCAAAGAAAATGTATTTTCAATCGAACAGCTTGAATTTTCGAGAGCAGAAAATTTTCTCGTTAAAGGAAAAGCATTATTAGATTTTTCATTTCCATTGATAAAAGCAGAGACGGATTTGAGCGTTTCTCTGCTTTCAGAAAAAGATGCAAATACTTCTATCGATTTTTCTACCAACCTTACCTATGACACTAAAAAGAAAACTTTAACGGTAAAAGGCGGGTCAAAGAAATTTTCATTGCTGGGTTCTTGGGGGGAAGAATTTATAGGTCAAAAATTGGAATGGTCAGCGAACGTTGATCTTCAAGATACAAACAATATTATTCTTGAATCTTTGACTTTATCGTCAGATAAAGGTCATCTTTTACAAGGCGACGTTAGATTTTCATCTGCTCAAGTCCAAGGAAAATTAACAACATCCCTAAAAGCCAATAAAGAACCAATCATTTTTGAGACAATTCTGTCCGGCAGTTTAACCAAACCTATTTTAAAAACCCACAGCAGTACACCTGAAGGTTTTCCTCTCCACATAAAAGAGGTGGAGATTGCTCTTGATTTTGATCAACCTGATCTTTGGTTCGTTCATTTACAAGCACTTGGCGATGAAACGACCATTCATTTAGAGATAAATCATCATCCAAGCTTAAAAAAGACAGCCCTTAAAGTTCAGGCAGACACAAACAATCTGGAACCTTGGTTTAAAGGCGTTATGCCTGTTCATCTTGAAGCCAATTTGAATGAAAATTTAACGGGAATGGTAACTGGTTCAATCAAAGGTCTTAAACTTGGCGCGTTATCATTTATGCAGACCGATTTTTCGGTGATCTTAAAAGAAGGCAAGGGAGAGTTTGACCTAAAATCAAGTCAGCGCATATCACGGAAAAAGAAAGGAGCTGTATCTATATTAGTCAGTCGAGGAGAGGTTGATTTTAAAAAAGCCTTTCTTCTTATCAAAGAAATGAAACTAACGCCGGATACCCATACTATTGTTTTAGATCATCCTTGTTTGATCGATTTTAAAAAGGCAAGTGTCGATAGGTTTGAGCTTTCTGTTGATCAAGGTAAAGTGCGAATTGAGAAATTTAGCTGCGGATCATGTATAGAGACTCAACCAAATGGAACCTGGAGTGGTCAAGTTTCTGTTCAGAATGTACCGCTTTCTATTTTGCAGATTTTTGAGTCTTCCTTAGCTTTGAACGGCACAATAAATGGACATGCTCAAATAACTGGCGATCAATCCTTTCCGGAAGTGAAGGGGCAATTAAAAATATCTAACGTCACTTATGCGCCTCTTACAGAAAAGAAAATTCAAAGTCTAGTGGATGGAGAAATTAATTTTAATTGGCTTCCTAATACTTTGAATTGGAAAGTTGAAGGACACGCTAAGCCAACCTTGAGTTTTGTAAGTGATGGTAAAATTACTCTTTCAAACGGTTGGGTTCAACCATCGAGTCAAGTTCAGATGGAACTCAAAGGGTCTTTGAACCTTGAGATTTTTTCAGCATTGCTTGGCAGTGGGGATAGAATAAACGGTATTCTCACAACGGATTTAGTTGTAACGGGTAACATTGAACAACCTTTGTTAAAAGGTGGTATTCAGGTTACGAGCGGTCTGTATGAAATTGCTGATTTTGGTACGATGATTCGTGATATAACCCTAAACGCTGAGGCTAAAGGGTCTCGGATTGTTATATCAAGTCTTACAGCAAATGATGGAACAGTCAAAAAGGATAATTCCGGGCAGATAATTGGACAAGGACATGTCGAATTAAAACAATTGTTTTCCCCCCTTGTTGACGTAAGACTAGATTTAACGAATTTTCAAGTTGCCCAAAGCGATAGCTTTATGGGCAAGGCTACCGGACCTTTATTTTTAAAGGGAGAAGGGGTTTACTCTAAAGTGACTGGAGAAGTTCTCCTTGAACCCGCAGAACTTTTCTTAGAAGAAGCAGCAAGCGCTGATATTCCAACGCTCAAGATAACAAATCAGCAGGTAGAACAGAAAAAGCAAGATCAAAAAAATGATTCTAAGCTGTTCCCAATTGAACTAAAGCTAAACGCGCCAAAGGATTTTAAAATTGAAGGTTTTGGTTTAGAAAGTTCATGGGGCGGCATCATGATGGTTGCTGGAACTGTTGGTGATCCTCAGTTGGTTGGTTCTATAAAAGCTGATACTGGTAAATTAGATGTATTTGGTAAATCTATGAAAATTAAAGAAGGAACCATTACTTACAAAGAAACACCAAAAGATGATCCTTATCTTTTGATTATTTGCGTAAGAGATGTTGATGCAGAAACATCAGTAACCTTCACGATTGAAGGATATGCATCTAATCCACGGTTTACCTTTTCATCCATTCCTGCTCTTCCAGAAGAAGAAATTCTTTCTCGTTTATTGTTTGGCAAAGAACTTGGAAAAATTTCAGTCGGACAAAGCTTACAACTCGCAACGGCAGCTGCTGCTATGAATGGAAAAAAAGGGCTTAATGTAATGGATAAAATTCGATCCTCTTTTGGTTTGGATACTCTTGAATTAAAAGATCAAAAGAAAGCAGATTCCTACGACACAACGGGAAGCCAGGCTCTTAGCATTGGAAAAGAATTTGGTAATGTGAGAGTTTCAATTGACCAAGGTGTAAGTACGGGCACCAGCAAGGCAACTCTAGAAGCTGCTGTTGCCCCAAACTTGAACGTTGATCTTGACGTTGGTGGAGATAAAAGCTCTGGTCTTGGTTTGACCTGGGTGAAAAGGTACTAAGGGAAACTCAGCGGGATTTCGATTTCATTATTTTACTCGCAACAACATACTCTATAATTAATATTACGTAATGGTTGGATCCTTCTCTGTCAATAGAGTGAAAAAGCTAGCTGGTCATGCAGCGGGATCAAAATGCTGCGTATCTTTTTGAGCAGGAAGAGTTGCTCCAGGGAGAGTGAAGCAATCGTCGTCTTCTAAACTCCCGCTGCTATCCACAGGTTTGAAATCAGGTCGTGGTGCATACTTTGTTAACAAAGAATCAATAAAATCAATAGCTGAACGTGCTTTAGCTAGACCGAGAAGGAGCTCTCTAAAGGGGCAATTCGCATAAATTGTAGGGTCCCCAGAAAAATCGGGGAACGCAAAAAGTGTGACAAGTTTTGCAGCTGTCCCCGGGCCTGCAACTCTATTTGCTGTAGCAATGGCTTGATCTCTGCTTCTAGGAACGTTATTAACACGCTTATATTTGTCCGTTGGAGATTCAACACCGACCTCCTCGACGACGACAAGCGTACTTAGTTGTGGTGGCGGGCTTATACGCGTGACTTGAGTGGCTGCTGAATCAAGAACAACACCTCTAACCGGATCAAAAGTACATCCTTCTAGAAAGGACAAGTTTAAAGGTCGTCTGCCACGAGGAGTTCCACTCCCATCAGTTTCTTCAGGAGTAGATGCAACTATTGCTGTGTTTACACAGGTCAAAAGAACCAAGCTGTAAATTTTTTTCATCATTTTACTCATAAAACAATACGCTACAGTTTTATTACGTAATGGTTGAATGCTTCGTGTCAAGATGGATTTGAAAAAATGGATTGCGGTTCTTTTTATGGATGCCTATTCAAAAACGCATCAATTTCTTTTTTACTCTCACTGCCTTCTAAAGCTTTGTAAAAGGCGTTCTATCCAGGAATTCCCAAAAAGTGCCCTAGCTCATCTGTGAGGAGAAAACATGCAACTTTACCCTTTATAGGAGAATTTAGAGTGTAGGGTGTACGGAAAGTCAAACAGTCAAAACAGGGAATATTTGAACGGTAAATTAT
>CANJLN010000029.1 GCA_947475175.1 Alphaproteobacteria bacterium | reverse complement strand
TTTCCTTTGACCCAGCGGACGCAGTCCAAAGGATGGTTGTTAACGAATCTGACTTTAAGGGCGCCCTGTTTCCGGTACAGGATCCTAAAATCGTCAAAAAAATCAGAACAAAGAAAAGAATTTTGTGTGGGTTCCGATTTTTAGCATCGAGGTCAAAAGGTCAAAGATGCGCTGTGTAAACCCTCACCCAAGTGCATCATTATTGAGGTGTCCTCAATGATGTTTTTGATGGAGATTACTCTTTTATCCTTTGTTATTCCTGTCAGCTCTGCCTTGCATGATTCAAAAAAACCTGTTTGCCAGACTTCAGAGGGTTTCTCTTGGGTCATTTTGAGATTCATGGGGCACTTTAACAACTCTACTCTTGATTAGAGTATCAAAAGAATCAATAAAAGTCAAATTTTCGAAAAAAGCCCATCAAATATGTATAGTGGAAGTTTAGCTATCACTCCCACAGAAAACAGAAGACAATGTTAGTAATAATATCTCATCAATCAAATACAGCTTCTTGCGGTCAATACGAGGGTCGTCTAAATCTTTAAAATAATCGAGAAAACCTTCGGGCTCTTTGCTTGGCATAAAGTAGTTCCGTTTAGAAATTGTTCTTCTAAACCTTTACACCATTTTTTCTAAAATTTTAATGAGGTTGTCCTGGTTAAAACAGCATCTTCGCAACGAATACAGATATCTTTATGCGTGCGATTGCTTTCAAGTTCACTAACTTCATGTAAGACTTTCCAACATCTGGCACACTTTTGACCTTCGGCTATGTTGACAACAACACCGACATCTTTAACGTCTTCTATCGTTACAGCGCTCGCTGGAGGCTGAGCAATCATCAAAGTTGCTCCCGAAGTAATGGCTAGCTCTGCAATGTCAACAGTTTGAAGAACAGCGGCAATTTCGGCGGATACATAAACAGCAATATGAGCTTGTAGGCTAGAGCCAATCGTTTTTGCAGATCTCTCTAATTCCAATGCGTTTGTCATAACGCGCCTTACGCCCCGAATGATACTCCACTGTTTATCAACAGCTGGATTGTTCCATTCGCCTGGTAAATCAGGAAAGAGCTGTTCATGAATGCTTTCGTCTTTTGACAATGAATAGGCTTGCCAGGCTTCTTCTGAAGTGAAACTTAAAACTGGCGCCAGCCAATGAATAAGATTTAAAAACACTTGGTTCATAACGGTCCTAGCGGCTCTTCTTTTTAAAGAGTTTTCTGGATCGCAATATAAACAGTCTTTTCGAACATCAAAATAAAAAGCAGATAGATCTACAGAACAAAAGGTATGGAGCGCTGTGTAGAAAGTTGGGAAATCATACTTTTTAAGAGACTCTTTATGGAGTTGATCCAATTCAGAGAGTTGATGGAGAACCCATTTTTCTAAAGTGGGGAGATCTTTGTAATCAACAGTTTCTTCTTGTTTGTAATCGGCTAAAGCACCCAATAGATACCGTAACGTATTACGAAAACGACGATAGATATCTTCTTGGTGTTTTAAAATCTCGTTTCCAATACGTAAATCTTGGGTGTAATCAGATCCAACAATCCAAAGACGCAAAATATCAGCGCCTAGAGTTTTAACAATTTCTTCTGGTGCGACCACATTGCCCTGAGACTTTGACATCTTGTAGCCTTTTTCATCCAGGACAAACCCATGGGTTACCACTTGCTTGTAAGGGGCCTGTCCTGTTGTGCCACAAGATTGAATCAAAGAGGATTGAAACCATCCGCGATGTTGGTCTGATCCCTCAAAATAAAGGTCAGCTGGCCAAGATAATTCTGGTCTTTGTTTGAGAACGAAATAATGACTACAGCCACTGTCAAACCAAACATCTAAGATATCATTGATTTTCTCGTAGTCATCAGCTTTGTACTTATCACCTAAAAAGAAAGCAGAGTCATGGATATGCCAAGCCTCAATACCTTTTTCTTCAATGGCATTAACGATTCGCTTGTTAACATCAGCGTCTTTTAGAGGTTCCCCTGTTTTTTTATGTACAAAAAGAGTAATAGGAACACCTAGCGTTCTTTGTCTTGACACACACCAGTCCGGTCTGTTTTGAACCATGCTGGAAATACGGTTTTTTCCTTGCTCTGGAAACCATTCTACTTGGTCTATGGCTTTCATAGCTGTGTCACGCAAAGCACCAATATCAATAAACCATTGTGAAGTTGCTCTGAAAATCAAAGGTGTCTTTGATCGCCAAGAATGCGGATAGCTGTGAACTAATTTACTGGCATGCAGCAAAGCATCTACTTTTTTAAGTTCCTCCAGTACATGAGGAGCGACTTTATAGACGTGTTCACTCGCAAACAAAGGAACATGGGAATAATAAGTGCCATCATCTTGAACAATTGCGGGAACTTCAAGGCCAAACTCTTGTCCTAGAGCAAAGTCTTCAACACCATGACCTGGTGCGGTATGAACAAGTCCTGTTCCTGTTTCCGTTGTGACATGTTCCCCTGGTAAAAGTGGGACATCAAAATCATACCCTTGATCGCGCCAAGGATGTGCACAAATAGTCCCCTTTAATTTGCTTCCAGAAATTGTTTCAATAACTGTATATTGACTAATGCTTGCTTTTAAACAAAAAGCCGTCACAAGGTCTTTTGCCAAAACTAGTTGTTGACCCTTATTAATCAGATCCGTTGCTTCTAAAATCTCAATCAGGACATAATCGTAATCAGGCCCATAAGCAATGGCCCTGTTGCCTGGCAATGTCCAAGGCGTAGTTGTCCATATAACCATCGCTGTTCCTTCAAGGATGGGAAGAGAAGGGTTTGTTACATCAAATTTGACATAGATGGATTCACTGGTATGTTCTTGGTATTCAACCTCAGCTTCGGCTAAGGCTGTTTTTTCAACAACTGACCACATAACCGGCTTAAGTCCTCGATAAAGGAGTCCGTTCATTAAAAATTCTAACAGCTGACCAGCAATCTGTGACTCAGTTTTCAGATCCATCGTATTGTAAGGATTATCCCAATCAGCAATAATTCCTAAGCGCTTAAATTCTGCTTTTTGAATTTCCATCCATTTGGAAGCAAAAGCACGGCCTTGCGCGATAAATTCCAAGGGAGGAACATCTTCCTTTTTCATGCCTTTTGCACGATAAGATTCTTCAATTTTCCATTCAATTGGCAAACCATGAGAATCCCAACCCGGAACCATTGGGGCGTCATACCCCATCATTTGATACGTTTTGTTGACAATGTCTTTCAATATTTCAGATAAGGCATGCCCAATATGGATATGACCGTTGGCATAGGGTGGCCCAAAATGAAGAATAAACTTTTCCCGCCCCTTGGATTTCTTACGTAACCTGTTGTAGAGGTCAATGTCTTGCCAATACTTGATAAAGTCCGGCTCGCGTTGAGCTAGGCCAGCTTTCATAGCAAAAGCAGTTTTGGGGAGAAAAACGGTGTTTTTATAATCCATTTGATCAGAAATATTAGGTGTTGCAACAGTATTGTTATAGGCTAGCTAAAAGCCTGAAGGCAAGTAAAGAAGATTTAAAAAAGAATTCCGCTATACCCAATGAATTTCAAGAAATCTGCAGGAAAACCTATTATGGGGAATAAGGGATCGAGGAGCGGAATGTATATGGAAATACATTAGCACCGAAGATTTCTGCAGTTTGACGGAATTGCAAGAGAGTAAAAGAATGCTGTAGTATCAGAGAAAGAAAAGAACTTTATTGGTGTAAAGATTGAGGATATTAAGTGGAGGAGTGGCGCATGTATCGTGCGTTATTGAAGATGATTTACGAGAGATACAGGCTTGCAAAAGCTGCCTATAGCGGCGATTTCAGATTTAGCCGTGTGTGTTTTAACATGTCGGAATGCGAATACATCATTGTCTGCCAGTCGCACTTAACTGGCACTCCACCATCACGCGCCCTCTTATAATTCTAAAATTAATGCAAAAATGTTAATAAAACGAGAATTTCTAAAAACTTATGAGCAATGATCAATTAATAAGCCAAGAAATAGCAGCAATTGAAGTTTCAGAGAAACTAGCAACCGGTGTTATCCATATCCACATTCGGGAGCATGGCAGATCTGCTAGTGCACAGCGAAGCCAAGAAGCAGCTTTAGAAGAAGCTATTGGTTTGGCGTTGTCGATCAATTTGGATATTAAGCACAGTCAAGCGATTCAGTTGAATAGAATATCACCTTCTACATTGATGGGTAGTGGAAACGTTGAAAGTCTGGCTGCAATGATCAGAAGTTTTGATATCAAGCTGATGATTATTGATGGGATCTTATCTTCTATACAGCAACGAAATTTGGAACGCGCTTGGAAATGCAAAGTCATTGACCGAACCGGTTTGATTTTAGAGATTTTTGGAGAACGTGCTCAAACGGCAGAGGGTAGCTTACAGGTAGAGCTTGCCGCTCTAAAACATCAACGCAGTCGGTTGGTTCGATCGTGGACTCATCTTGAACGACAACGGGGTGGTTTTGGTTTTACAGGTGGTCCAGGCGAGAGACAGCTCGAACTTGATCGTCGTATGATTGACAACCGCATCATCAAAATTGAAAAAGAATTAGAAAGCACCAAAAGAATGCGAGGGCTTCATCGCAAAGCCAGAGAACGCAACCAGATGCCAGTTGTCGCTCTTGTTGGATACACAAACGCTGGCAAATCAACACTCTTTAATCGTCTAACGCATGCGGACGTATTTGTGAAGGATCTCTTGTTTGCAACTCTAGATCCCACCATGCGTGTTTGTAAATTGCCAGGTGGGCGAGAGGTTATCTTTTCTGATACCGTCGGGTTTATTTCCAACTTACCAACGCAACTCATAGCGGCTTTCAGAGCAACCCTAGAAGAAGTTTGTACAGCGGATGTGATTTTGCATATTCATGACTGTGCGCATCCTGATAAGGAGGTCCAAACGCAGGATGTATTGACTGTTTTGAAAGAGCTTGGAATTGAAGAGGGGCAAAAAGATGCACCGTTGATGATTCAGGTTTTTAACAAAGTTGATTTATTGGATGAAGATGATCGTGATATTCTTTTTAATCAATTGAATCGCCAGCCTCATAGTATGGCTATCTCTGCTGAAACAGGGGAGGGGGTGCCGCCTCTTTTGAGTTTAATTCACCAAAGACTCATGGAACAAGGACAGATTGTTGAAATTGAATTGCCAAGTCATGAAGGTGAAATTTTAGCATGGTGCTACAGAAAAGGGGTGATTTTAAGTCGCTCTGATAAAGAACAAACTATCTATTTGACGCTGCGGTTGGATAAAGGCGAGTTAAAGAAATTCATCGAGTATAAAAAAGGGAGAGTTGCCTCTCCCTCAACGTTGATCTTATAAAATAGGGTCTACACTAAAATGCCAGGTGGCCCGAACTCCTCAACATTAGAATTCGAGTAGCCCTCGGGCAATGTTACTTCTGTGGGTGTAAAATTCTCAGATTCAATTGTTGTGCATAACCCTTTAATTTCTTGCTCTGAAACACCGTATTTTTCCCCTCCAAGGGACAATGTTCCTCCTATGGCGGTCTGCACCATTCTACCCATTGTGTTTGATGATGCGTGAGGATCCATGGTCGCAAGGAGCGCAGACAGGGCTTCCTCAACTAATAATTCAGGGCTCACTCTTAATAGGGACTGATCTTGGAGTTTGGTAAATACATTGGATTGTTGTGCGACAAGACTCAGTTCTTGGTGCGACATGTCCTGCCTATGATAAAGATCATAAGAGGACTGACTTTGTGACATTCCTGAAATGGTGTTACTCATTAGATTCCTCCATTTTTAGGTGTTGAACACTTTGCAGATATGAAGATAAGTTTTTTCTCTCGCATGTCAATAGGATCACTCAGTATCTGGTTATCCATCATCTCCATCGACTGTGCTGTCAGGACTGGATGCATTTTGTGTATAACTAGCAGTAGAATTGGGTCCATCAATATTTAAACCGTCAGAATTTACCATTGCACTGGCACCAGGCGATAGAGTAATCGAATCAACAATATTTCGAGCTGAAAATTGAGGGCTTGTGCCCGTTTTAGAATTAAGAAGATGGTAGCCTGCTTTTGCTTGAGCAAGAGAAGTACCAATTTTTTGAGTAGGAGCGTCTTTTGTTAGCACAGTCTGGGTTGTGCTCGTTTCCTGCTGAGATAGAAGATAGCTCGAAACTGCATCAGATACGAGCTTGGGATTCGTAACGGCAGCTGATGATGCTGTTGTCATGACTTTTTGCGTATTAGCTGCAGAATTAGTTGCGCTTCTAGATGGTCTCACCGAAGCAATAGGCTTGGTGTAGATTGCTGAGGCAACGGGTGGAACGTTATATACCTGGGTCATTTTACTTCTCCTGATATAGAATGAGTTCGCTTTCTTTTAAAGTTCAAAAGAGACAATAGAATCGACCGAATATGCCTATTTCACAAATATTTATTTAATTGAGCGGCCATTACAGTACTATCTAATCAAGAGGATAGGATTTTTTTGAAAAAAAGAAAGGTGTTTCCCATAATTAAACCTAAACTCACACCCTGGTTTTAAAATGAAGTGTCTCCTTCGGCGACCTTAAACGAATCACTTTTAGGTGTTGGTATTCAGGCAGGGTTGGGTAATATGAAAGCTGTTTTTTACGGCGCCAGTAAGTCTTGATGACCCATAAGAGAATAGACTGTTTTGAAAAAAGCCGTTGATAGCTTTCATAATTATTTCCGCGGATTTTTTCCTTGTTTCTAATCCAGATGAGGCTTCGTTTAAGGGCTCTGTAAAAGATCAAATAAAAGGGGTAATCAAGCCAGACTAAAGTCGTTGCACGCCCCCAAACAATCCCTATTAAATCACCATAATTTCCATCCATCACCCAAGTGTCGCCTTGGATCAGCTCAATGACTTTGTTTTTAAGCTCCTCCTTAGAGCACTGCTCCCAGTTCGGTTGCCAATACAAATCATCTAATTCTATGTGAGGTATGCTTAGTTTTAGGCTTATCTCTTTCGCAAGAGTACTTTTACCAGAACCACTGGTACCAACAACTACAATTCGCTTTGACATTGGAAAATCATACCAATCTCTAAATCATTTGCGGCACTTTGGTGAGGGGTATTTTTCATTGCAACTTTTGTGATACGTATTCGTTCAGACCCATTACCGCAGGCGATTTCTACACTAAAACTTGTATTGTCATTCTCGCATTTATTGCGAGAATCTCTAGATCCTCGGAACAAGTCCGAGGATGACAATGTGAGGTCTGAGGATGACAATGTGAGGTCTGAGGATGACAATGTGAGGTCTGAGGATAACAATGCAGGATTCAGTGGGGCGTTTTGAACAAAGTTCACCGCGGTAATCTCTCCAGGCTTTGCCAAGGGATATTTTACAGTTTCAGGAACTTCACTTCGCATCATCCACAGAGCCTTACCATCCAAAGTTGAAAATGCAGGCGGATATTGAGGGTAAGGCTGAAGAGCGCGTATCAAATTATGAATTTGCAAGGCTGATTGTGTCCAGTTGATTTCAGAATCCTTTGGTCCTCTGCCGCCGAAATAACTGGCCTTTGAGTGATCTTGTGGAATACGGGGTGCATTGCCTTCTTTTAAGTTTTGAATTTGCCGTGTCAACACGATTTGAGCAGCCTCATTCACCTTAGCCATCACTTGCCCTGCTGAGTCTGTTGGCGTGATTTCGACTTCTTCTTGGTCAACAATATCGCCTGCATCAGCCGCTTTGACCATGTAATGTAATGTTGCCCCTGTTTTTTTCTCGCCATGCAATATCGCCCAATTCACAGGGCACCGCCCCCGGTAATAGGGCAAACAGGATCCATGCATGTTTAATGCTCCGAAAGAAGGGATATCCAAAATGCTCTGTGGGATCATTTGGCGATAGTAAAAGGATAAAATGAGATCCGGTTTCAGATTCTGTATTGTTTCAATAATTTCAGGTGTGTTTGGCTTTTCAGGTGTGAAAACAGGAATCTGATGCTGTTTTGCAAGCATTGCTACTGAATCAAACCAAATATGCTCGCTTGGCGAATCAAGGTGAGTAAAAACAGAGACAACGTTTTCCTCTCTTTTAAGCAAAAGCTTGAGGCAATCATGGCCCAATTGGCTGTAAGCAAAAACGATTAACTTCATTTATCCTCTATAATCTTTCGAATCACAAAGCGCGGCCGGTGGCTGATATTTTGAAAAATACGCCCCAAATACTCTCCAACCAATCCAATTCCCATAATCACAACACTGATCAAAAAGAATGTAATGGCAAAAAGGGTGAACACTCCTTCGGCTTCAGGACCAATCAAAAGACGTCGTCCCAACATATACGCCACCAAAAGGCCACTTAAAAAGGAGATAACCATGCCAAACATGGTAAATAGTTGTAAAGGAACAAGGGAAAAACCAGTGATAAGATCAAAGTTCAGACGTATAAGGCCGTATAAATTATATTTTGAAACGCCAGCAACACGCTCATCGTGTCTGACTTCTACTTCAGTTGGATTAGACGAAAATTTATAAGCAAGTGCTGGGATAAAGGTTGAACGCTCTTGCGAAGCCACAATCTGGTTAATGATCTCACGACTATAGGCTCGGAGCATACATCCATGATCAGCCATTTTAATATCCGTGATCAGTTCCCGAACAAAATTCACTATCTTGGACACGTAGGTGCGAAATGCATTATCTTTGCGACTATCTCGGTAACTACCTACGTAATCATAGCCTTCATCCATTTTTGCAATCAGTTTAGCAATTTCTTCCGGTGGGTTTTGAAGATCAGCATCTAAGGTGACAATAACTTCTCCCCGACAATGCTCAAAGGCAGCCATGATCGCCATATGCTGACCATAATTCCCGTGAAAATCAATGATGCGAATTTTATCTGGATACTTTGCATGAAATGACGTTAAAAGTTCAAGTGAGCGATCCTTGCTGCCATCATTTGTAAAAATAATTTCATAAGTCTTTTTTAATTTGTCCAAGCTTGTGATGAGACGTTTACACAAATGAGGGATGTTTTCTTCCTCGTTATAGACAGGAACAACTACTGAAAGATAAAGTGATTGCTTTTTTTTGTTTTCTTTCGCCATCTTATTTACCTTTCCCTAATTCAACAGATCTCTCTTTTGCAGCTTTCGTCGCTTCTTTCAAGAGAGAGCCTAAATTAATATTTTCCGCAGCCATCAATACAGATAAAGCTGCCGCTGTTGTGCCATTTGGGCTTGTTACTTGTTGTCTTAAGGTGATGGGCGATTCAGCCATGTGCTCAAGCACAGCGCCCGCACCAATAGCCGTTTGACGCGCCAAAAGATTAGCGACTTCAGCCGACAAACCAAGTTGCATCCCTGCTTTTGCTAGTTCTTCTGTCATCAAATAAAAATAAGCAGGACCGCTGCCGGCAATGGCAGTCACAGCATCCATTTCTGATTCATAATCCAGCCAAATAATTTCTCCCGTGCATGAAAATAATTCTTCTGCGATAACAGGACGGCCTTTATCACTTACAAGAGCACTCATTCCTCTTTGAAAACGGACAGGAAGGTTTGGCATGACACGAATAAGGGCTTGTTCTTTTTTTAAATGCTGACGGAAAAAAGAAAGCGGCGTTCCAGCTGCAATACTAATCCATTTTGTTTCTGGATCATCAAAACGTAAGGCATAATCATCGATAATTGCTGGTAAAAGTTGAGGCTTAACGGCAATCACGATAACGTCTGGACTGTAATTCTCACCGATATCGTTGATGGCATTCAAACAATCTGGATGCCCTGGGTCAACAATCGTTAGACAAAACCGCTTTTTCCATGCAACTGCCAAAGCGGATCCCATTGCTCCACAACCAACCATTAATATTTTTTTTTGCATAAGTTACGCTTTCTATAATTCCGTATGGATCACATAGATGTCCGGTTATACAGCCCCGCTACACAGAAGAGTCCCTTTTTGGGATCAAAAGCAAGTCAGATATTTTTTAAAGAACCAGCCGACATTTTAGACTTTCTACAGTTTTGAACTTACAACCTATACCCAAGATATTTCAAGAGGCTTAGGATTTTAAAACATGGTAGCCTCATTAAAATCATTTTCTTTAGCGGTACCTTTAAATTGGATGTAAAGCATGAAAAATAATTTTGCAACCCAATCTCTTTCTGAAATAATCCAAAAAGAAATGATGCTTAATGAGGTTTGGAAAGAAGACTGTCCCGTTGGTTTAGATCGCCTTAGATTGGTTACTTTTTCCTATTTTGATTTTAAAGGAGAAGAATATACCGATGGTGAGTTGGTTGTTCTTGACGCAGTTGCCGTCAGAGTTATCCAGATATTTAAAGAGCTTTACGAGATTAGATTTCCTTTAGCGCAAGCAAAGCGGATTGAGATTTATAAGGGATGTGATGAAACCTCTATGGCTCAAAATAACACCTGCGCTTTTAATCATCGCCCGATTGTGGGGGGATCATTAATTTCTATACATTCTTACGGTCTTGCCATTGACATCAATCCTATTCAAAACCCGTACGTTGGTTTTAAAGACGAGGCTGCTCGTGCCAGAGGGCAATTGAGAATACTGCCAGCCGAGGGTAGAGATTATTTGAATCGTACCAAGATAAGGCCGGGCATGGTTGAACCTATTGTTAATATTTTTAAAAGAAACGGTTTTAGCATTTGGGGTGGAGATTGGAACGATCCTTTGGATTGGCAACATTTCCAACCGTCTCGAGCGATTGCTCAGCTTTTGGCTGTTATGACTTTTGAAGATGCCTCTGATTTATTTGAACTTTATGCTGACAAAAATCAACTTTTAAATTCTTGGGATTTTAAAGATTCAACCTTGGAAGAGCTTTATAAAAAAGATCCCGCAAAGTTTATGGATGCAGTTAAAATACATCCAGAGTTTTTGGATACAACACCAGATACGTTTGTGAAAGTCTGGAAAAAGTTTTAATGAAAGCTATTAACCAAGCTTCCACATAAAAGATGCCAACCATCCACCAAGACAAAGAAAATAATCTTAAACGGAAGGGCAATCATCACAGGGGGTAACATCATCATACCCATAGACATCAGGATTGATGCTACAACCATGTCGATGATTAAAAAAGGAATAAAGATTAAAAACCCAATCTCAAACGCTCGTCTCAGCTCACTGATGATAAAAGCTGGCGTTAAAACACGCAAAGGAGTGAGTGCTGGATCGGTCAATGAATCTATTTTGGCCAAATCCATAAATAAACGCAGATCTTTTTCCCGCACATTTTTCAACATAAATTCGCGAATAGGATTAGAGCACCGTTCAAACGCTTCTTGTTCGGTGATTTTTTCTTGCATCAAAGGAACAACACCTTCGTTGTACACCCTCTCTAAAGTTGGTGTCATAATAAAAGCTGTTAAAAATAAAGCAAGACTGATCATAATCATGTTGGGTGGAGATTGCTGTGTACCAAGCGCATTTCGAACAAAAGAAAAAACAACAACAATTCGAGTAAATGATGTCACAACCATGATGATGGAAGGGGCTAGGCTCAAGATCGTCAAGAGCATGAACATTTGGATCATGCGCCCCACCATCGTGCCGCCTGCATCACCAAGATCCAAGCTAAACGTGTCTGCTATAGCTGGTGATATTGATAGAACGAGAAGGAATAGAATGATTCTAAGCATTAATCTTTTCTGCCTCCTCTCTGTCTTTATCCAAGTCTGATACAGAAAACCCACTTTGGATCACTAGATCATTTTGCGAGCCGATAAGCAAAAGATGATGAACTCCATCGCATGACATGAGAATGACTTTATGCTTAGGGCTGATATGCAATGTTTCAATGATTTTTAAATAATTGCCATTCCACCATTTTCGAGTTACACCCTTTTGTTGAAAATACTTTAAAACAAAAGTCATCACCGCGATCAAAGAGACAACACCAACCAAAGCTAATATGACCGTTATTATCATTGTTTATAACTTTGAATAAGCTTTGATAGCTTTGACATGAAGTTTCCCGTGACCTAACTCCCCCTTTAGCTCTTCAAGTCTTTCTTGGGTTTTTTTATAATGTTCAACGATTTCATCTCTAAACTCTTGGAGAATGGGATCCATTTTTTGTTTTGTTTCTTTATCTAAAGAACCTACAACTTCCAAAAGCTGCTTTAGATTCTCTTCAATTTTTACAAATGCAGCATCAGGATCAGTTGCTGGATTTTGATCAGTAACATTATCTGGCCACCCCAAGATCTCTATCTTGATTGCACTTAAACGGGTGATGATTTCTTCCAGCTGCATTTGATCTTTAAAATGAGAAACATGCTCTTAAAAATAGTATGGTGCCTTTATAAAAATTAGTAAATGTTTGAAAAGCATTTTTGTTTTTACAAGTTTGCAAGAATGACAGCACAAGAATAATCAATATTACATAAGTAATTTGACAATTTCATTCAAATGAATTAACAATAGAGCCTCATGAGAATGAATAGTAATCATTCTATGTTTAAATTGCACAGAAGAATCAAAGACAAACTTGTTTAAAATTTGATATAGAGGCTTGAATGCGTTGGATAAAATATAGTTTTTTTAGTTTTCTCATGATTGCTACAGCCTTGGTGGTTGTTCATCAATACCGGACGGGCTATCTTTTTGAACCTACAAAGGAAAAAATTTTTTTTGCTAGGCGTATCATTCATATTGGGAAAGAGTCTCATTTGGCTGTTGATCCCAATATGTCTACTTCTGAATTAAAAAGAAGCTTTTACAACAAAGAAATTGTTTACACAGATTATATCCACAACGGTCCTTGGGTCTTTAGACCCGTTTTAGAGGAGGGGAAATATGCCGATGCTCCTTTAAAGAATTTGAACCCAATGGATGTTTGGGAGATCACTAAAGAGCAGATCAATCAGTGCGATGTATTGGTTGCTGTTGTGACACCAAAGGCATACGGAACCCTTGCCGAAGTTGCTTATGCGGTTGGTCGTGGCAACATTGCTGTTTATGTTTTTCCAGAAAATAATATGACAGACGGTGAGATTGCAGATTTGTGGTATGTTTTTCAAATGGCTTTAAGCACAAAGCATTTATGGAAAGAAAAGCACTTTCAATATAAACCTAATATTTTTCCACAAGACAGTTTAGATCCTCTAAAATATGAAGAAAAAATCAGAGCCATTAAACCTATGTTTGCGAGAGCTTAGTTTTTTTTTTATTAATGCGAGTTCGGGCTTGGAAATGATCAGAAACAATGACTTATTAGCATTAAGATCCTCGGAACAAGTCCGAGGATGACAATGTGGGATTAATAATTGAGGATTAAGAGCTTTAAAATACATAACACAAGAAAATAAAACACTGTCATCCTCGGACTTGTTCCGAGGATCTGGGTGTTCTATGGAGCAAAAATTTTTAATCCCGAACTCGCGTTTTAGGAAAAAAGTGGAAGAGATCCCGGAGCTTAGGGCACTTGCGGTGGAGCGCAAGTTGGAATCTCTTCTTGTGCGGTGGTAATATCAGAATACAACCACAAAAGTTAATGTTTAGTTAATTTTCAATTTTTTTTCATCTCTGAGAAACAGATGAAACTAGGCACTTACCAAAAGTTTTTGCAAATCATCATGCAGATATTCATTGGCTGCAAGAATGCTTCCACTGTTGAGCATGTCTTTGCCTCCGTTAACTTCGGTTACATAACCACCGGCTTCTTTAACGAGCAAAATTCCAGCTGCCAAATCCCAAGGTTTCAGATGATCTTCAAAAAATGCATCAAACTTGCCAGCGGCAACGTAAGCAAGATCAAGGGCTGCAGCACCAAAACGTCTTGTGCCAGCCGTGATTGGCATAATTTTCTCTAAACGTTTTTGGAATATGCTAATGTCTCCATGATCTCCAAAAGGGGTTCCCATGGCAATCACGGCCTCATCTAAATGACGACGTCCAGAGACTCTCAGTCGCCGTTGATTCAAAAATGAGCCTTTACCTTTTTCTGCCCAGTACATCTCGTCCTGTAGGGGGGAATAGGTAACGCTTGCAACAATCTCATCTTCTTTTTTAAGGGCAATGACAATAGCAAAATGAGGAATACCATGGAGAAAGTTAAGCGTTCCATCTAAGGGGGCAATAATCCAGCAGAACTCGGTGTTCTTGCCAGGAATGGCGCCTGTTTCTTCTGTTAAAAAGGGGTAATCGGGTCTTGCTTTCGAAAGTTCGTAAATGAGGATGTCCTCAGAACGTCTATCAGCTGTGGATACAAAATCTCCTAATCCTTTTTTTGAAACCTGGAGGTGTTCCAGCTCGCCAAAATCACGGACAAGACCTCGCGCCGCTTTTTCAGCAGCTGCAGTCATAACATTCAAAATTGGTGACAAAATCATTGCCCGTCCGGTGGCTGCCATTAGGTATTCCTTAACTCAACAGATTAAATTTTAGTCTTTTGCGCGTTCTACGTAAGTAGCGTCTTCTGTGTTAACGACAACACGCATCCCTGATTCAATATGAGGAGGAACCATAACCTTAAGTCCGTTTTCAAGCCGAGCGGGCTTGTAAGACGAAGAAGCGGTTTGACCTTTAATAACGGGATCTGCTTCAGCAATTGTTAAAATAACGGTATCGGGAAGTTGAACGCTGAGGGGTTTTCCCTCATAAGAGGAAACATCAACAACCATTCCATCTTGTAAAAATGCGGCTGCATCACCAACAAAATCTTTAGATAGGCTAATTTGTTCAAAGTTAGCTTGATCCATAAATATTAAGTTATCGCCTTCTTCATAAAGATATTGGTAAGGAAACTGATCCAAATAGACCCGTTCTACTTGTTCGGAAGATCGGAAACGTTCATTCTTTTTGGTCCCGTCGACAAGATTCTTGAGTTCAACTTGCATATAAGCGCCGCCTTTGCCTGGCTGCGTATGCTGCGTTTTGACAGCAACCCAAAGTTTTCCTTCAAACTCAATAACATTTCCAATGCGAACAGAATTACCGTTGATCTTCACTACATTTTCCTTGGATAATTATAGTTAACCAGCTCTAAAAATGGTAGCGGGGAAGGGATTCGAACCCCCGACACGCGGATTATGATTCCGCTGCTCTAACCAACTGAGCTACCCCGCCACAATTTAGGCCGTATAATAGGGCTGACTATAGCTTTTAAGTGCTCACTTGTCAAACACGAAACTAAACTATACCATCCCCAGAAACAGATAAGAGGTGTAAAGCGAAACTGACAATAAAAACACTTGTATGATTATGGGATCATGTACATGATCATCCTCCTTTTGTTCCAATACTCGGCCACTAGCAGCAGAATAATAGTCGATTGAGTGAGAATTGCAAATCATAAAAAATGAAATTTGAGGGGAAAAAGGTGATTGTTTTCTCGGGATTATTTATCTATATTCCGATTCAACAAACAATCTCTGAGTAATAAAACGGGATTCAGTTTGCCTTGTTTTAATTTCATTTCTGCTTTGACAGTGTGTATGAATTTCTTTTTTGCAACCAATGATGGAAAACCACGCATGTATTGGTTGGATAATACGCGCAGCATGTAAACACTTTCAGCTTGCAATGTGGCTTGATTGAGGCCGCCTAGAAGAGTTGTGTTTGGTGGGTTTTTATAAGCTGTTTTTGCAGGTGGAGGGGTTGATTTTTCAGTTTTGGTTTCTCCAAAAAGTCCTCTTTGTTCAATTTTCATGATTTACTCCGCCTTTAAAGCTGCAGTCAGTGAATGAATATGTCTGTGGTGCGAATGACAAATAGCGACGGCCAAGGCATCGGCGGCATCTGCCTTCATACTCGTTGAATTTAAAACTGGGAGCAACATTTTCACCATCATCAAAACTTGGCTTTTATCCGCGTGACCAACGCCAACTACTGATTTTTTGACTTTATTCGCAGAATACTCAAAAACGCTAACGCCCAAAGCAGCTGGGGCTAACAAAACAACTCCTCTGGCCATCCCTAGTTTTAGCGTTGAAACAGGGTTTTTATTGACGAACGTTTCCTCAACGGCGGCTTCATCAGGTGCATAAGAAGTTATAATCTCATTTAAAGCTTTGTAAAGGTGACTTAATCTTTGCGCTAATTCATGGTCAGACGGTGTATCGACAACACCATGAGCCACGTGAGACAGGGAATTACCTTTGATTTGAATAATTCCCCATCCGGTGTGGCGTAGGCCTGGGTCTAGACCAAGAATCCTAACTGATTCCATTAAGCTGCAGACGCTGCTTTTGGTGGAAGCTTGATTTGAATGTGCAATTCCTTTAAGCGATCCGGTTCAATTGCAGATGGGGCTTGCATCAATAAATCTTGCGCTTGTTGATTGAGTGGGAAAGCAATGACTTCGCGTAAATTAGGTTCATCTGCAAGGAGCATCACAATGCGATCAATACCAGGAGCGCAACCACCATGCGGAGGAGCTCCATACTTAAACGCATTTAACAAACCTCCAAAACGGGCTTCTACTTCTTCTTTGCGATAACCTGCAATTGAGAAAGCTTTGTACATCACCTCTGGTAAGTGGTTACGAATGGCACCACTAGAAAGCTCAATGCCGTTGCAAACAATATCATATTGATAAGCGTTGATGGTCAAAGGATCTTGATTGTTCAACGCATCCAATCCGCCCTGTGGCATTGAGAAAGGATTGTGAGAAAAATCAATTTTCTTAGTGTCTTCATTCAATTCAAACATAGGAAAATCAACAACCCAGCAGAATTTAAAGGTATTTTTCTCAATGATATCAAGATCTTGCCCAACTTTGGTTCGAACTTGCCCTGCAAACTTAACGGCTTTGTCTTCTTTGTCACAGACAAAAAACACAGCATCACCGTCTTGTGTGTTCGTTAATTTTTTTAGTTGCCCTAAGCGATCAGCATCCAAGAATTTAGCAATAGGGCCTTTTGCTTCATTACCTTCGAAAATGATATATCCCAAACCTGGCATGCCCAAATCTTGCGCCCAGCTATTTAGTTTTTCAAAGAAACTACGGGGTTGTGTGGATGCTTTTGGTCCTGGAATAGCTCTGACCACAGATCCAGAAGCAACAGCTTTTGAAAATATACCAAAGTCTGAGCCTTTAAAAACTTCGCTGACATCTGTGATAATCAAAGGATTGCGTAAGTCTGGCTTGTCGCAGCCATATTTTAACATGGCATCATGATAGGTAATGCGAGGGTAGGGGTAAGAACTAATGGTGCGACCATCAGCGAATTCATTAAAGACACCAGTCAAGACGGGTTCTATGGCTGCAAAGACGTCTTCTTGGGTTACAAATGACATTTCAAAGTCAAGCTGATAAAATTCACCTGGCGAGCGATCGGCACGGGCGTCTTCATCACGGAAACAAGGAGCAATTTGGAAATAACGATCAAAGCCTGAAACCATCAATAATTGCTTAAATTGCTGTGGTGCCTGCGGTAAAGCGTAAAATTGCCCTGGGTGCATGCGGCTTGGAACCAAAAAGTCACGCGCGCCTTCAGGAGAGGATGAAGTTAGAATAGGTGTTTGAAATTCCATAAAATCTTGATCAATCATACGGCGACGGATGGATGCAATAATCTTTGATCTTAAAACGATATTGTTATGCAGTTTTTCACGACGCAAATCCAAAAAACGATAGGTGAGGCGCGTTTCTTCTGGAAATTCTGTATTGGCATTAACTTGCAACGGCAGAGCGTCTGCTACAGATTGCACGGTGATGTCTTTTATTTCGATTTCAATATCGCCGGTTGGCATCTTTGAATTAACCGTATCAGCGGATCTTTTCACAACAGTGCCGTTCAAAGTGATGACTGTTTCATTGCGCAAGCTTTCTGCAATTTTAAAACACTCAGAGTTTTGCTCAACGACGCACTGTGTGATGCCGTAATGGTCCCTAAGGTCAATAAAGACCAAGTTTCCATGGTCACGTTTGCGATGAACCCAACCAGAAAGACGTGTTGTTTGCCCAACGTCTTGAGCGCGCAATTGCCCGCATGTATGAGTGCGATAGAGAGAAGATGCTAATGACATTTAAAAACTCGATATTTATTTTAATAGAACCCTATCGTAAAAGAGCCATAAAACGTATAATTTTGTCAAGAAAGACACAAACATAAGTACCTGTTTATTTTGCTCACTGTTATTAACTCTCAACAAAAACTCGAAGAATTCTGTACGGCATTTTTAAATGATTCTCCTCAGTTTGCTTGCTTGGATACGGAATTTATAAGACAAACAACCTATTGGCCACAGTTGGCTTTGATTCAAATAGCATCTCCCTTTCGCGCGTGCATTATTGATCCTGTTGGGGGCCATTTATCTCTTGAACCTTTTTTAAGAATACTAAGACATCCTGGTATTACCAAAGTTCTCCATTCTGGTCGTCAAGATATTGAAATTTTTTTATCGTTGTTTCAAGAAATTCCTTCTCCTGTTTTTGACACCCAAATTGCAGCAGCGTTTTTGGGCCTTGGAGATGGGGTTGGATACGATAAACTTGTTAATCATTTTTTAAATATAAGCATTGATAAAACATCGCAACACACCAATTGGCTCAAACGTCCTTTAAGTAATGTGCAGTTAAATTATGCGATGGATGATGTGCTTCATTTAAGAGCCATATACCCGATTATTCGTGAACAACTGGAAAAAAAAGGGAGGCTCGATTGGACTCAAGAGAGCTTTACAGCCCTTATGAACAAAGATATGTATTTAATTGATACGGATAAAGCGTGGCTTAAAATAAAGCATCAAATTCGAAAATGGGAAGCTTTGTCAATTTTGCGTGATTTATGCGCATGGCGAGAAGAAAAAGCGCGCCATCATAATTTAACAAGAGTGAGTCTTATAGAAGATAAGTCTTTGCTTGATCTTTGTCAGATGCCTTTTCTATCTTTTGATGAAGTTTTAGAAAAAATCAATTTACATCGTCAATCCATTATCTCAAAAAATTTAATAAAAGAATTTTATCTCTGTTATACCCAGGCGCATCGTTTAACTGAAAGCAAAGAAAAACCAACAGAAATTCGCCAGCAAGAAATTAAACAAGCCTTGAAAAAAATGCATCCTAAGCCATCTTCTGAGGCAGTTAAGGATAGATTGAAAAATATCAGAGATATTATTAATTCACTGGCAAGTGAATTGGAAATTTCGGCTTATTTGATTGCTGGGAAATCAGATATTGAGTCATTTGCAAACAATCCGACTGTTGATCACAAATTATTGCAAGGATGGAGAAGAGAGATTTTAAAGGATAGATTGAAATTCCTTGTGTAACCAGATAAAGTTCAAACAAAAATAATATTGAAAAGGTTGATATATGACAGAGGTTATTGGCGGCATTTCAGCAGGTCAACTGCGGTCCTTTATAGAAAAGATTGAGAATTTAGAGCAAGACAAAGCTGAAATTGCTGAAACTATTCGTGATATATATTCTGAGGCAAAATCGGAAGGGTTCGATGTTAAGGTTATGCGCCAGCTTTTAAAATTACGTCGGATGAAGAAAGAAGAGCTTGCCGAACAAGAAGAGCTTTTAGAGCTTTATAGACAAGCGGTTGGGGTTTAGTGCTATTTCATGTGATTCCCGCGAAGGCGGGAATCCAGTTGTGTTTTCTGGATCCCCGACTCGGCACTTCGTGCCTCTCGAGGATGACAATTAATCATCAAATAATCCTTTTAGTCCCGGTTTTTCTATAAAGAACTGCGCGACCATTTCGTCTGTAACAGACTTTAAATCATCTGGATTCCACTTGGGGTTTTTGTCTTTATCAATTACCTGAGCGCGCACACCCTCCATACAGTCTGGGTGATTCATAAAGTTTTGGCTGAGGATAAAATCTTGCTCTAAAATTTCTTTTAACGCGAGTTCGGGATTAGAAGTGAGTATTTGCAAAGGGTAGAGGGATATTTTAGTTATAATTTTAGAGAAAAACAACAAAACAGATCCCTCTAATGAAAAAAGATATCACAGAATTGTTTACGTTTGTCGACGATTTTTTTAAGTGTGCCGACAAATTTATACAATCACAATGTTT
>CANJLN010000028.1 GCA_947475175.1 Alphaproteobacteria bacterium | reverse complement strand
TAAAAAAATCGTCGACAAACGTAAACAATTCTGTGATATCTTTTTTCATTAGAGGGATCTGTTTTGTTGTTTTTCTCTAAAATTATAACTAAAACATCCCTCTACCCTTTGCAAATACTCACTTCTAATCCCGAACTCGCGTTAATAGCAGACGGGCGCATGTGTTGGATGGTGTACTCGACTTCTCCAAAAGAAGGGTGTTTTTTTCTGCTGTTCCATCATTGATAGGCACGATTACATCGTGACCATGGGTGGTTAATCCTTGTTGACGATTATTAATCAAAAAAGAAAAACGACCCTAATTTATGTTACCTTCCGATTCTCTAATCTTATACCCCATTTGATATGAACACTATTAAGTTTAAAATAGGAACAAAATAGACATAAAAATGATTGTTCATTCAGAAATAAGGGTTTATAAATGGTCATTACTTCATTTTTAAAAAAGATTAAAATAAATGTCAGAATCAACATCTCCTGAAGATCTTTTCCAATTGACGGTTCAAATTGTCTCTTCTTACGTTTCAAAGAACAAGGTGGATATAGACACTCTTTCTGATATCATCAGACTGACTTTTTATGGTTTAAGCCATGCAGACAAAAAACATTTTTTCTCAAAACAAAATCCTCCCGTTCCAATATCAGAAACAGTGACGGAGGATTATATTATATGCCTGGAGGACGGGAGAAAATTTAAAATGCTGAAGCGTCATTTGAACACGGTCTATAAGATGACTCTAAAAGATTATAAAGAAAAATGGGACTTACCAGCAGATTATCCTGCTGTTGCGCCAAACTATGCCAAACGACGCAGCCAAATTGCTAAAGATACAGGCTTGGGATCTACTTATCACCGCCGTTCTCACGAGAAGATTGCTTAACTAAAATTCAAATCCTTATTAAATAAAGACGCGTTTTTAAAAGAGAGAGCTTTCAGAGGATAAAAGCATAGAAATTTTATCTAAAACAATGCAACACGATAAATCAATGTGGAGTGAGATTGGTTTATATAATTTTTTGGCGACTATTGCATGACCAAACTATTGCCCAATGCGCACACCTTTATGATTTTCGCCTATTAATAAACATACTTGTTGTTTAGAGTATGACAGTCCGATAGGGCAAGCCGATGAACCTCAATGGAAGATAGTGATGGCAAAAATGAATTCAAACAACCTTAAGTTTCTGCTCGTTTTTTTAGTTGCCTACATGGTTTCCACGAATTTTCTCTTCGCTTCAGATCTTAGAGATCAAGCTTCTGCTAGGAGGCAGGCACGAAGCAGGGCTATAGAATTGGAAAAACAATTTCAACTTAATGATAGTATTGATCCTAAGGTTTTAGCGGGTAAAGTACGCGAGGAGTTTGCGGCACACGCTGATTTATTACATCAATCGGAAGGACGTGATATTGTCGCCTTTTTGGGCAATACAGGCGCAGGAAAAAGTACTTTGATTAATTTTTTAGCTTACGGGACTGAGAGAATGACTATTCTCGATGGAGATGTTGTTTTGGTAAACCCAGGAGATCAAGAGGCTATGGCAATAGGATGTGGGGGAAATTCAGAAACGATCTATCCTAAAGCAATTAAGGTTGGGGAGCTGTGGTTGTACGACTTGCCAGGATTTAACGATACGCAAGGAACCGTCCGTAATCTGATTAATTCAGCTTTTATTAGACAAATTTTGACAGAAGCAAGGTCTGTACGTCTCGTCATTGTCTCTGGGGAGGATGAGGTTACAGCTTCCAGAGGTGAAACTTTTAAGAGGATGCTGGAGTCTGTTCAAAAACTATTTAAAATAAACCCAGAATGTGCGCATAACGTGTTTCGGGATTATAGTGTTTTTGTTCTAACAAAAAGCACCCATAACGTTCTAGCAGCATCCGCTAGTCATATCATGAGAAAATCTACAGATGAATACCAAGCCTTGTTGAGAACATGGACTGGCAATGGACGCTTTTCCCATATGTGTCATGCTAACACGGTCGGTGCAGATTGGACTTCTGAACAAGCAGCAATTTTGTCTCTAATCAATAACTCCCTCTGTGGTGATTTTCGAGAATCTGATGAAGGGAGTAGAAAAAACACTGTTGATATCAGTGCCATATACCCCGTTAATACAACACGTGTTTTGGAAAAAATGTTCTGCATTTTAATGAGAAAAAAGTTTGATGACTATTTAGAAGTGATATCAAACTTATCGAAGTTGGATGAAGCCATTGATAGTTTAAAATCAACAAGCCGTGGTTCTTTTTGGCAAAAAATTGATGAAGAAGTGTCAAATGTAGAAGAGGTTCGTCTATTAAAAGTATTTTGTGAAACGCCTTATGCAGACGCACGTAGAAGATTTGAAAGTGAAACTTCTCGAGTTTTGACTACTAAAAGGGATAGAAGAATAAAAGAACTTGAAGATCGTTGCGCTACCTTAATAGAGACTGCTGTTACGCGTTACCATCACGAACAACATAACGAGACTGGTAGTGCGCGTATTGCTGCCGCATTAAACCATGAATTTCACAAGTATATTTATGATTCAATTTTTGGTGATGCTATTCTTGCACAAGTAACAAGCGGCGATGGAAAAGAAAAGGAAGTGCTGCGTAAACGTTGGGCGGGTTTTATGGACGAATATCGTAAAAAACAAATTGATGCTTATGTTAATTGTTACGATAAGGCTAAGGATTATGCTACCTCTGGGCTTTGAATGTTAAAGCTTATCCACTCCTTCTTTTGTGCTTTCAAAAAAGCTAGTGTTTTCCTTTGAGTCGTTACGAAAATTCAAAAAAATTAAACTTGTTCTGTTGTGAGTTTTAACTGAGATGGGACATCGTCGTTAAGATTGTTTTAGAAAGAGGAGTGATTGTGAGAAAGAATCTTTTGTTAATACTTTTAAGCCTTATCTTGTCGGGGACGATAACAAACTCTTCAGAAACAGTTTGGGGTGAAGGTTTTGGTGATCAAAGCGGCGTTAGAGCAAACTTTAGGCGCATTCCTGCTGATGGTACGGATGAGACTGTTGAAGTGGGAGGAAATCTTCTTGGATATTATAAAAAGAAAGTTATTGTAGGTGACAGAGCTAAAGAAGTTATTAGGGCTCTTGAAAGAGATCGCAGAGGATTATTCTCGGTTAATTCGGATGCAAGTTTGCCCGACAATATAGCAGCATTGTCTAGGCAATTTGTTGATTTAATTGAGTATAAACGTGGATTAATAGAAAGTTTCAGACAACTGAGAATGCGAGCCGAGGGGATAGAAAGAGACGATGAAGTTCTTAAGAGGTTATTAAGAGCAAAAGAAAGAGAGTTGGAGAAGTTCGAAGAGGAAAAAGGCGAGTTGATAGAACATTCTGAACAATTCGAAAGGCAGGTTAGGAACGCTAAAGCGTGACAAAGAAGTTTTGGGGAGAGCGTTGAGTATGAAAGGAAAAGAGTTAAGAGAGGCTCAAGAGGAGATAAAAAGTTATGGTTATGTACCTTTAACGTCGCAGTCTCCAGCACGGGGTACCAGGGCCTCTGATCTTTCTAAACAGGACGTTAAAGAAATTAATGAGATTAGGGGTTATCCTTTTAAAAACCCTGAGCTTCTAAAAGCAGCTTTTGTGCATAGTAGCTTATCTGACAATACCACTTTTGAACGATTAGAATTTATGGGTGATAGAGTTATTGCTGGTCTTGTTGCTTCAAATTTAGATTGTGATAGCTTCTTATCAGAGGGAGAGATGCACAGGTATTTTACACCCAAAACAAAAAACACCTATTTTGCAGAGAGATATGAAGCTTTGAGACTTTCCAGGTTTTTGCGTTTTAATCCAGGGTCTAGTAAAGAAAAAGTTTATGCGGATGCTTTCGAAGCTCTTATTGGAGCGATTAGCCTTGATTGAAAAGAAGAACATCCTCATCTATATAGAACCGGAAGAGTATTTCAAATATTGTCGCCGGTTCTAGAAAAAATGATACCGTCAGGCGCATCTTTCATCTGCGAGAATTTTAGCAGCTCCTGAGAGATTGAGTGTTATTGCAAATACCAACTCAACCCAAGACGAAGTGAAAGTAACGCTTACCATCCATAAATCAGATGGGTCCACAATGAGTCAAAAAGCAAGTGGGGGCAATGATTCTGAAGATCGGAATAATGCAATGTTGGGCATTTGGAAAAGACTTGATCTTTCCGCAAGAAATGCAAAAGACAAAAAATGGGAAAAATTCAATACTGAATGTGGAAAAAAAGGTCATAGAGTTGTGGTTTCTAAACCCAGTGATTCTGTGACATACCTGTGTTTAGTCATTCTACTATAATTGCATATTCCAGTCCAAATCGATCAGCAAATCCAGTTCAATTCGATTAATGTCTAACATCTACAAAATTTGCTAAGAAGAGATATAAAGAGTCACCTATTTTATCAACGGTTAAAGTAAAGTATTCTTTGAACTTGTCAAAATAAGGAGGAGATTGTCTTCTAAAATAGCTCGTGCACTTTCGTTAGGTCTCGTAGACCCGCTATAAATGGCAGAGTAAGACTACCTCCATAATGGCGATGTAAATTTTTGCGGATTTCATAAAATGTGGTTTTAGGTCTGGCATAAGCATGTAAAATTTTTAGAAAAACAAAGATTGAACTTAAAGAAGAGGTGGTGTAACAAGGTTGGGAGTAGTAAGTTCTTAGACGATCATAGAAAAATGGATAACAATGCCCTCTATTCTTGAGCAGATTGAGAGTCTTACAAAGAGAACCCGTGAGCTGGATGAAGAAAAAACAGCCTTATTGACTGAGATTGTGAATTTACAAGAAACATTACAAAAGCAGGAATGTTTTCCCTCAGATTTAAGAGTTGTTGCTGAGTCCTCTTTTTCTCCTCAAGAGAAAATCTCAATTTTTAGGAGCCTTTTTCGGGGCCGCGCGGATGTTTTTCCAAAAAGGTGGGGCAATCAAAAAACAGGTAAATCAGGCTATTCACCGGCTTGCCATAACGAATGGGTGAGGGGTGTTTGTAAAAAACCACACATTAAATGTGGTGACTGTTTGCATCAAGCTTTTATACCGCCTTCCGAAGAGGTTGTCCGTAAACATCTGACCGGAGACAATTCTGAGTTTTGCAAACGCGATAACACAATCGGTGTTTACCCACTGCTTAAAGACGAAACGTGTTGGTTTCTTGCGGTCGATTTTGATAAAGAGCATTGGAAACGGGATGTAGCCGCCTATTTGAACACTTGTAAGCGGCGTCATGTGCCGGCGAGTCTTGAACGCTCTCGTTCAGGTAACGGGGCCCATGTGTGGATTTTTTTTAGTGAACCTATCGCTGCCTCTGATGCACGAAAAATGGGGGCAGCATTGTTAACAGAGACAATGGAATCTTCCCCAGAACTTGGATTTGAATCTTATGACCGTTTTTTCCCTAATCAGGATACGATGCCTTCGGGTGGATTCGGTAATTTGATTGCTCTTCCTCTTCAACGCCAACCACGCGAAAAAGGCAACAGTGTCTTTTTGGATGAGGATTTTGAGCCTTATGCGGATCAATGGACATATTTAGCCTCTATACGACGAATGACACGTCAAGAAGTGATGATCCTTGTAGAGGAGGCTTCTGCCAAGGGGAAAATAGTTGGTGTTAGAATGCCTTTGGATGAGGATGATGAAAAGCCATGGGAAAAGCGTCCTTCTCATATTAAGCTAGATATTTCTCAAACTCATAACTTGCCGGCCTCTGTTGACTTGGTCTTAAGCAATCAACTCTTTATTCTCAAACAAAACTTGCCACCAGCGTTGATCAATCAATTGATACGAGTGGCAGCCTTTCAGAATCCTGATTTTTATAAAGCGCAAGCCATGCGTCTCTCTACTTTTGGAAAGCCTCGCATTATTGCTTGTGCAGAAGACTTTCCGAAATATATAGGTCTTCCGCGCGGCTGTGCTGATGAAGCGATCGATTTATTCAATACAATTGGAATAAAGGTGGAGCTTGATGATAAGAGAAACGGTGGCAATTTCATCAGGGTAGAATTTCTGGGAAAGCTTTCTACAGAACAGGAATGTGCTGCTCAAAAATTGTTAAAACATGACACGGGGGTGCTTGCCGCGACAACCGCTTTTGGAAAAACAGTTGTGGCGGCCCAGATGATAGCGGCTAGAAAAACGAACACTCTTGTTTTGGTGCATCGCAAGCAATTACTGGATCAGTGGGTGGAAAGATTAGCTGCATTTCTAGATATACCACCGAACCAGATTGGTGTTATTGGGGGAGGAAAGCGAAAACCAACCGGTATCATCGATGTTGCCGTGATTCAAAGTTTGATTAGGAAGCACGTTGTTGATGATATCGTCGGAGATTATGGTCAGGTAATCGTTGATGAATGTCACCATCTTTCAGCGGTTAGTTTTGAAGCGGTAACGCGAGCCAGCCAAGCAAAGTATTTTCTTGGACTGACAGCAACGGCCATGCGAAAAGATGGACGGCATCCGATTATTTTTATGCAGTGCGGTCCTATACGTCATAAAGTTGATGCCAAGCATCAAGCTGCTTTACGACCTTTTACGCATAAGGTGATCCGGCGATACACGAGATTTCAATTACCTTTTCTTAATGACCAAAAACTCTCTATTCAAGAACTGTATGCAGCGATCAGTCATGATATAGAAAGAAACCAAAGGATTTTTGAGGATGTGTTAAAAGGCCTGGAAGAAGGTAGGTCCCCTCTCTTGCTGACGGAACGCAAAGATCACGCAGCTATCTTGGCTGAAAAGTTTGCAAAATTCTGCAAACACGTGGTTCTTATGGTTGGCGGTCAGAATACAAAACAACGGGACTGGGTGAAGCAGCAGCTTGATTCAATACTCGAAAACGAAGAACGGCTTATTATTGCCACAGGACGTTATATTGGTGAAGGATTTGATGATTCGCGGCTTGATACGTTGTTTCTGACAATGCCTATTTCGTGGCATGGTACATTAGCGCAATATGCCGGTCGACTGCATCGTCTCCATCAGAGTAAAAAAGAAGTGATCATTTATGATTACATTGACTCATCGATCCCCATGTTTTTAAAAATGGCTGAAAAAAGAACAAAGGGCTATGAGAAGTTAGGCTATGGTTTTTAAAAGATTAATCATCCTAAGAATCAATCATCAGAAAATGAAGGAATAAGAGTATGAAGTACGAGTCAAGCCTGTCTTTGGAGACTTTCACGGAAACCTACACGCGTCTTATAGAAAACAGCTCGGCAGATGAGTTAAGGGCTATTCTGTCGAACATGGCAAAAGAGGTTCATTGTGATTCAAAAGAGGCGTTCATCAAAAAATTATCTCCCAAATTTTCTCAAGTAAAACTTCCCCTTTCAGGATCTCCGTTCTTGGATGAAATTGATTCTTTGAAAGAAAAAATTTTTGCTCAAGGAGAAAAAGAGCCTGATTGGGATGGTTACGAAGATGAAGATTGTTTGGGTCCGTTTGAAAAATTTCTCCAGCCTTTACTAAACCTATTCGACAGAGCCAACAAGTTCTTTGATGAAGGTAATTATGAGAGAGCAAGAGAAGCTTACGAAAACTTATTTTTGGTCGAAGATGCGTATGGGCGCGGTATTCACCCTGAAGATATTGAAAATCACTCTTTTTTTAAGATCAGAGCCCGGTATCTTAGGTCACTCTATATGACGGAAAAAGCCGACAAAAGAATTTCACTTTTGTTATCGGCCATGGAAACTATGGATTATGTTCATTTTAGAAATCGGCCAAAACTAAAAGATATCATCGACGTTTCAACAACTCCTTTACCAGAGTTTCAAACATTTTTGCGCGAGTGGATTCAAGTTGTCCAGGCAGAGACAAAACCATCGTATGATGCCTGGCTGAGAGAAGCCACTCTGTTATTGGAAGGACTTTCTGGTCTGAAAGCTCTTGCGCGCAAAGAAGGCTGTAAACGTCCCCGCGTTTATGTGGACTGGGTTCAAGCTTTAGTAGAGAGTCAAAATTTTACCGAGGCTTTAAGTGCCCTTCAATCTTCTTTTAAAGTTTTACCTAATAGTCCTATACGCGCTCATCTTGCTGACCTTATGATGATTTGCGCAACGCAATTGAAGAATCAGGCTATTTATTTTCAAGGTCTCTGGTTCTCTTTTGAATCGAAACCGACTCTTGCTAAATTAATTGATTTATATTGTCAAGAAGAGGGTTCTAAAAAAGAAACATGCCTGCAACAAGCCGTTCAGATTATTCAAAACTATTTAGGAAAAAGTTTTGTAGATCCTTACAGGGAAAGTTGGGAATACGACAGCATTGAAAAACCAGCTGATGTTAACAAAACATTACTTATGCATGCGTATCTTTTTTTAAATATGAAGGATCAAGCTTTTCAATTAGCGAAAGGGGAAAAACATTCGGGAGGGAGTCAGGGAAAAAGTACCCCCCTCTTTTTTATTGCCTATTGTTTGGTGAATACAACAAAACGCTCTCTTGATACATTACCTGTACCTCTCAAAAATCTTTGGAAGAATTCTATGAAAGAGAGTCTTGGTTGCATAGGGAAGCATGACGAGAATACAGCTGATCTTACTCAGAGATTGAACAAAATCTATCAAGGTTTATTTTTAGATTATTTCCCTATTGAAAAAGAAGTCATTGATTGGTGTTTAAGGACATCAGAAAAAAGAATTACGGATATTGTCAGTAACCAGCATAGCAGTGCTTACGAAAAAGCTGCTCTTTTAACAGTCGCTTGTACTGAAACGCTAAAAATTATTGAACCACAGCAAGCCAGCCTTTTTTTTAACACAATTAAAAATGAATTTTCAAGACATTCAGCGTTTCAACAACAATTAAACCAATTCAAACTTCTTTTATAACTTTTTCCGATTTCAGTTACTGAAAATAAAAGTGGGGATGGGTAGTTTCGAAACCTTGTCTTTTTATAGACCACCCAATTTAGTTTGAGAGTTTAGTTTGAGATCATTGTGTTAATATTCTCGTAGCGATTAAACTCTACATGTAACTTCTACCAAGCTGATAGAAGGTGTTTAAAATTCATCTTACAGTAGAAAAAATTAAGAAATTTCTCCTAGAAAATCTCCTCTATTTTTATTATTTCTAATCATAGTTGAAATCTATTAAATTTTTCCTAAAGAAATGTTGATGTCGATATTAATTTTTAGTGTTTTATTTTCTTTGGCTTTGTTTAAGCCATCCATGGCTATGGAGGGGGATCTGCCATTGATAGGAGTTGCTGTTGAAGGTGGTTCTTTGGGCAATCATACAGGTCAAATTTCTTCTTTGCCCTCTGATTTAACCGGTGGGGGAGACAGCCAACAAGCCATTTTGTCGCAGGAAGGGATGAGAATTCGCACCCCAAGTTTTGATGTCAGTATTAGAGTTGAAGAAGTTGTCGAATTTTGTTCTCCTCCTCCCTGTTTTCTTCATGAAGAACCTCTCGTAAAAATTCTGTTTTATAGAATTTATAGGGAAAAAGACGCAAGAGGCGTTTCAGGTGCTACGATTCGATCTATAGCAGAAAGAGAAAATTGTTTGGCAGAACTAGCTGTGGCAATCCTTTATAAAACGGGAAGAAGAGGTTTTGAAAAAGACGAGAGAAAAGCAGAGGATCATCTAATAAAGGCTTATCCAGGTTTTTCATTTTTATACAAGATAAGATATCCGATCGTATATGGTGAGTGGTATCAGTTGCTTGTTGAGCATGGCTTTGAAATTCATGACTAAGAAGCACTGTTGGCTTTTAATTTGCCTTGTTCTTCATGCTTTCGTTTCTCATTCTTCTACTGTAACAGATTTAGATGACTGGGAATTTTCTCAACCAGCTCCCCTTGAATCCCTTTTAAGCGGGATAAGAGCGTCATTTGATTTGCCCGATGAACCTTTTCTTTCTATTGATAGAGACGCTTCTACAAGAATATCTCAAATAATTCATGATGCAGAAAATTTATATAAACGGGCCAAACACGGAGATAATGAAGCTCTCACCGCTTTAAAAATAAAAGCCAAAGAATCTGCTTATGCTTGCGTTTTGATGATGAAATATTATGCCAAGAGACAAGCAACCGAAGGAGCGAGTTTCTCTCCAGAGTATGAATTATTTCTATCGGACTATCTGTCTTTTTTAGGTGATCAGATGATGGGTGTCAGCACGTTTGTGGCAGTAGAGGATCCTCTTCTCAATATTTCCTTAGCGGCCTATCATCGAATGAGTAATGCTTATTCATTAGCGACTCAATTTGCTCAAGTAGCTATTAATCAAGGGTGTGTAGAAGGGTACAACATTATAGGAGCTATCGATAAAACAGTGGATTCAAAACGAGCCGTTGTCAGTTATTTCAAAGCGGCTCAGTATGAAAACCCTAGAGGACTTTATAAATTGGCTCGCTTATATGATTCGTTAAAAGGGGGATTTTCAAAGGACTTATACAAACATGCTGCTTTGAGAGGGTTTTCTAAGGCATACTTTGCTCTTGGTAGATACTCTGAAACAGAACATCAAAGAAGGGAGTCCTTTCAATATTTTTCAAAATTAATAGAAATAGATCCTTATTCGTATGTTTACCTGGAACAAAAAGAAGGTTTAGGCCGAACGGCGTTTTATGTTGCCAAAAAATTGTTTCGAAAACATTCTCCTTTGTTAGTACCCTTATTAAAATCTATTTATAGTCATAATCCTTTGAAAAGGAAAACCGTTTCTCATTTATTAGCACTGGGGTATAGCCTCGGTAAATATGGTTTTCCATCCTCTCGTGACGATGCTCGCTATTGGTTAACTATTTCTGCTCGTATGCATGGTGATGTGGAAGACGCTTATCAACTATGCTGTCTAAGTTCTCCTTATCAACACCATACCAAAGAATCGAGTGAAGAAGACCTAATTCCTTTGGGCCGACGACTGGTTCATTCTGAGCTTTTAACTAGAAAATACGGTTTGGTTCCACAAATTTTATTCGCCCGTTTATTGGCTGAAGAAGGAGAAAATTGTGAGGATTCTTCTCCCTTCTTTGAAGAATCTGCTCATTGGCTTTTAAATGCTCTGAGTTGTTTGGAGCAGGATTTTTCTCGTCGAAGAAGAATTGTTTGGCATATCCCTAAAACTCATATACAGGGAGAATTTTATACCGTCGAAAATGCTTATCAAGAAGCAGTGATGAGTGCATCCACTTCTTCAGAAAAGCAGAAAACATTATATGAATTGGGGTTTCACCACTTATGGGGAGGGCTTGAGGGAGCTGCAAGTTTAACAAAAGCCGGGCAGTGCTTTTTGCAATTGGGACAGTCATCATCCAATGCTTCTTATTTCTATGTAACGGTCATTCATCATTATTTTTCTGCACAAAGGCTTATGCATTCCTTACATGATCCTCTTGAAGGAGAAATGGTTTTCAATCGTCAGCTACCTATGGCCTTTACGCAAGAACAGATAGAAGCTGTTTTCCGTGAAGCTCGTTTAAATAAGGCTGCCGCTCATCATATGTTGGGATTGATGTACCTGTTGGGCTGTGTGTCTGACCATCAAGTTATAGAAGCGAATTTATCCCTTGCCCGAGAAAACTTTGAAAAAGCGGCCTCAGAGAACCACGTGAAAGCCATGCTTAATTTAGCGAATGGGTTTAGAAACGGTTGGTTTGGTGTTAAAAATGCCGATCATGCCCTATATTGGTACCAGGAAGCGAGCCGCAGAAAAAACACCAAAGCGACCTATCAACTGGTTGCTCAATTATTGGATAAACGAGATGATCTAGAAGGTACGGAAAGAAACTTGCTGAAAAAGAAAGTCCGAGAGCTTTCTTATACTCATTTAGAAGAAGCGGCCCTTTCTCTTGCTCTTTGGTTTCGATTGGGGATGTATGGTTTAAGTTCATCTCTGGAACATGAAATTTACTGGCTTAAGTTGGCTGCAGCAAAGGGCAACCATGATGCACAAAAGATTTTAAACATCAGATACCCTCTCGTCTCCCCGCTAACAGAAGAAGATACAAGAACTCTTTGTCATTTTCAGACTCATACGGGAGATCAACCAAACCTGCTTGTTATTGGTGGTGGGATATCAGGTATTACGACAGCTCTTTTGTTTGCAAAAGCCGCTGAAGAAGGCAAAATATCCATTGGGAAAATTAGGCTTGTTGAACAACAAAGTCATCTTTTAAAAGAAGCCAGTATGATCGTTGCTCGTCAACATAGAGGGGGAGAATATGGCAAAGACCGGACAACGGCAACACAATGTTTGTATGGTTCCGCACTTTGGGGACAACTGTATCGAACAGAGAGGATGTTGACGGAGAGAAAGCTCAATGACTTTTTGCTGGCAAAAGCGAGTTGTGGGCATACAGGGGGTGATCATACGAGTGATGATGCTCTGAGTGAAGAAGAATTAATAGCCCATTATACTTTTTTGAATGGCCATTATAAGGCGTACCTCAGTCAGCTCGTCAGTTCTGGAAAACACGATAGGATGGGTGCCGAGAAATTATTATTTGGACCTCCCCCTCTTTTTCATAACCTGGAATCTGAGGAACTAAGAGCCCTTCATTTAGATCATCATTTTGCAGCAGGTATTAGCACAACCGAACGGGGATTCCAGCCTGTTGGGATGGGGGTTTTATTAGAGTATTTATTACATCGATACAACATCGAAGTCATCACAGACTATGAAGTGACAGGCATCGAGCCCTTAGCAAAAGAAGGTTTGAGGATCAAAGGAAGAGGGCGACAGTCGATTGAGACACGATACCTTATTAATGCTGCTTGGCATAATAATTCACATTTGGCCTGGCTTCTTAAAAACTCCCAGCTTAACGAAACTCGAACTGAAACAAGTTCAAGTTTATCCTCTGAGTCTTCTGCCAAGAGAGTTTTTCTAAGATGTCTGGCATTGGCAGACACCAGTCAATGTTCTTTGCCGAAAGATCGAAGTTTCTTTGGTGTTGTTGGTGAGCAGGGAGGAATGGTGTCTTGTTTTAATGATCAGATTGCTGCCATTTTTATTCCTCAAGAGGGACTTTCTTATCAAGGAGAGTATGATTTGGATGAAAGTGCGGTTAACGATCTTCCTTATGCGGCTCGACGTAAACTCTTTCAGCTTGAGACAGAAAAAATGGCCCTGTCTCAAAAAATTCTGGCCAATGCCAAGACAAAATATCCTTTTCTTGAAGGGGCTGAAGCTAAAGGGTTTCGTGTGCAAACGACCGTTTCAGAGAATAATGAGATTTTTAAACGAACACATAGTCCTGCAAAATGGGTTGAAGGAGCAGAAGATTGTTTACAAGTCTGTTCAACAAAAGCAACTTTTGCTCCTTTCGTGGCCTTACAGGCTTTGGCTCGCTTTGTTGCTGATAAACCAAGAGAGTTACAGGCTAATTTTGACGAAGAGGAATCAAGATTCTTAACGAGGTTAATTGATACAAATCTATTTAAAGAAGGAACTGTGGAAAACGCGGATCTTCCTGATTGCTTTAAGCTGATCTTGGATGATGGCTTTATGTCTGAAAAGAAGTTTCAAGCGAGGATGCGACACTATGCTTTCCAGCGTGGAATGGATTTTGCTTTATTCGAAAAAGAGGTAGAAGCAGAAGCTGCAGGAATGGATCCCAACCGTCAGTTTAAACTTGTTAGCCAAGAGGAAGAGTTGCAAAAAGTTGATATTGAGAGTCATACACTCACAGCGGGAATCGTGGACACTCTTTTTTCTTTGTTGGAAAGAACGAATGTTGAGCTGAGCGAGGTAAAATTAGGATCTCTGGGAGAAGAAGCAGATGATGATGAAGCCGATGAGTTGGGTGGTATGATTCTGAACCAGCTCCAAAAAGTGCTTCACTTAAGAAGATTGACCTTACGGGATTGGAATTTAACTTTTTCGTCTCGATATAGACCTTTAGGTGCTCTTTTTTCAAAATTAGAAGAAGTTCATTTGAAAGAAATGACCCTAACCCTGAAAAGCGTCCACGCTTTTTTTGAAAGTGGCGTTTCTCTTCGGACTATAAAGAAGATTTCTATCGTTAACTCTAATCCCAAAGAGATTATTTTAACGGCACTGATAAACGGCATTCAAAGATGTGAGACTCTTGAATTCCTTGACTTAAGTGGAAATGGGATACCCAGTGCCTTTCTCGATAAGGGGCTCGAAAAACTAGTGAAAGAATTAAAGCAATTGAAATATCTATCTCTCCATGATAATAAGCTTTTTGAAGGAATTAGTTTGATGTCAGCTGAATCATCTTCTTTACCTCCGGCACTTGAAGCCAATCCCTTTCTTTTAGCAGTGGTTGATCATCCCCATCTTGAGAGGGTAGATGTAATCAATAACGGACCTGCTTCATACCTTGTCCAAGATCGTCTTGATTTTTATTTTTATCAGCTTTTTAAGTAGAAAATTTCAAGGTAAGGGTTGTCAATAAATTCATTATTAGATATGGAAATTATCTGCTATACTCACACAACTAAATTTACAACTGTTGGTGTTCTCATGAATATTAAATTTCTCCTTCTTTTCGCTCTTTTAATCAGCAATTTACAAGCGGCTGCCCCTATGGAGTTGGCTATGGAAAGGCTTTTTACTGGGATTAACCCTATGAAAAGGTTGCCACTCAAAAGATTACCAAAAGGGTTTTTTGTTGAAAACAGACAAGGTGTAACTGTAGAACGTATTGATGAAAGAACCCTGTTTGTACATGACAATAAAAAAGAGGAAAGGGATACGAGGAGACTTTTTGCTGGAATTACTCCCACTAGAAGATTACCTTTTCATAAGCTGCCAGAAAATTTCTTTGTTGAGGATAGTAAAGGTGTTACGGTAGAACATCTTGACGAAAGAATGATGTTTATCCATGATGATAGACAAGAAGAAAAAGAAAAACATAAGGTAGAGTTATTTAGACGCAGTGGCAAAAAACTTGCTCTACTTGGACATGGTGACAGACGAGTTGTTATTAAAAATCTCCTAGAACCACCCTATATGGCAATCTCTTACTTGAGAATGGTTTACAACATCACGCCTCATGATGAGTTAGTATTTAGTGGAACTGGTTTTAGAAATCCTTTCAATCAAATCGTTACAGCAGGGCACAATGTTTTTGTTGAGAAAGATTTTATAAAGAAAACATGTCAACATAAAAAAATCACCTTACAAGACTACGATTTTAAAAAAGAAAATCTGTCCATTGATGTTTTCTTTGGGTTCAAGGAAGACAGCGCAGGACCTTCATACACTCATACTGTTTTGGGGATTAGTGGGATTTGCAGTTTTAGACATCATTCTCGTGACTTTGGTATTGTTTCACTCCCTGTTGCTAAATCTTCTTTTCTTGATCGTCATGTTGGTGCATTAGGAGTTAACTATCTTCCCGATCAGCCTCATGAATATCTTGGTAAAGAGGTTAGCATTGTTGGCTATCCTGGAGAAAAAAAACCGAGAGAAATGTATTCTCATTCAGGTCCTATTCTTAGAATTAACCATAAGGGAATTGTTTCTTACGCTGTCGATACATCCAAAGGAAATAGTGGCTCTCCCGGCTTTTTTAATTTAAAAAAAACAAGAAAGGGTAATATGTCAAATTTTCCTGCTTGTTTAGTTCACACTCACAGTCTTGGGGGACAATCAAATGCTGGCGAAAGAATGGATCCTGATTTAGCTAAATTTATGCAAGATTTGTATAAAGGTAAGTTCTAAAGTATCTGATGATGATATATTTTTCTTAAATCAAAGTCATACAGCAATCAATACCAAGATGAGGGTTATCTCTAAAAAAACATTGAAGCAATTTTGAGAAAGATATTCAAATTTCCAAGATGCGAAGCTTTGGTTACAAGAATGATACGCAGAAGCTGACTCTAGTGAATGGAAATCTCCCCCTGAAGACATCAAAGGAGATATCATTCAGCAAGCTTCTTAAGGGATAACCGGGTTGTCTTTAACGTATGTGGCAATCATTATTAATTATGAACACGGAATTATTTACGTGCGTTTTGTTGGAACTCATACAGAGTATGACCGAGTGGACACAAAAACTATTTAATGAGGAAAGTTGTCATGGAAATTAGAGCGATACGCAGTGAGGAAGACTATCAATGGGCCCTAAAAACAATTGATCTGTTAATGGATGCAACATTTGATACGCCTCGAGGCGATAAATTAGATATTCTTGCCACCCTTGTTGATGCTTATGAAAAAAAATATTTTCCCATAGAAGATCCTGATCCTATAGAAGTTATAAAATTTAGAATGCAAGAAGAAGGATTAACGCCAAAAGATCTGATTCCCTATATTGGGCAAAGAAGTCATGTTTATGAGGTGCTCAACCGAAAACGGTTTCTTTCAATGCGCATGGCTCAAAAACTGCATAAAACCCTCAAAACTCCTGCTCGGGGTTTTTTAAGGAAACAGCTTAGTTTTTGGTAGTTTATTTCAATGAGGACAACCCATTTTATTGATTATGAATGCCAAACAATGCACCGCTTAATGTTAATGGTAAAAATTACACTCTGATCCAGAATGTTCCGTACAATGAGATTAGGTAAAGCTCAATGATTTTCTAAAGGAAAAGAGCTTAAAGAATGAACTATTCAGAAATTTTGCATGCACTCAGTGGCGCAAGTATGTTTGATATATATCGTCTAAAAGGTTGCTATGGAGGTTTTAATCGAGCAACCAGAACGACTTCTCCCTCAAGAAGCAATTACATATAGGGATGAATATATCGTATTTCTGCGGACGATCTAATTGATTGTAGAGGAAATCCATTGGGGACAGCGTCCATGTGCAAGAAAAAGTTAATGGCAAAGAGTGGCGTGTTCCTTTGTGCGCGATTAACTTGCCTCAGGTTAACACGAATATTCATATCAAATCAGTTCAAGAAAAACTCGATAAAAACTAATTTCAGGTTGGAGAATGTGTCGGTTTTTTAAACCGACAAAATCAAGAAATGTACGGAAAGATCACGTAGCTCAACCAAAAAACAGTGTCTGTTTTAGCACGTGACGGATTGCGTTGGCGTGTAGGCTATAGTTTTTTGTTTAAAATTTTGGATACACATGGGTAAGAAACCTCCGATATTCATCTGATCGACGTAAAATTGATTGAAGTCTGATGGTAATTACAAAAACAGACGAGCAGTCATTAACATGGTGGAGTCCTGAAGACGGCGATTGACAAGGGCTACAATATCCATTATTACGTATAAATACTGAAATAATGGCGTGTTGCCCTCAATTTGGAGAAATAAAATGTCTAAATACAAAATTTTGACTATTCTGCTGATCATCTTCGGTTTTTCAGAGCAGATATTTGCTAGTAATTTGGCTTACGAATTTAAAGAAACGCCTCTTGGGTTTTACCAAGCACATTGTCAGCCAAGGTCTATCCTTGGTGGAAGAAGAATAGCTCTTCCTGATAGCTTTTATCTTTCAAATATATCCCCTTCTAAAGATCAAGGACCTTTGGGAACATGCGCGAGCTTTGCAGCGGGTGGTTGTGTTGAGTTTTATCATCAAAAACGAGTTTCAGAAGCTGAATTTACAGTTCTAGCAGAAACCCAGTTACAAGAAGGGGATTGCCATCCTGGTTTATTTTTAGGAAATGCTTTGTATCTTACTCAACAAATGGGTTTTGTAGAGCAGCCTAGGTTTCCTTATAACAATTATCTTCAAGCTGTTGCCTTACAAAACGGCATTGATCCAAGATATTCTGGCTGGATTGAGCGTTTAGGGGCAAAAAAACAGGATACGATACAAATCTGTGAGAGCCATCCTTCTTTTTCCCGTATTGGCAACTACAACCAGACAATGGAAGATATGGATGTTGAGATTCAGCTTCGTGGCAACAGGGATGACATAACACGATATCGTGTTGGTGTTTTAGATCCAATACACCACGTTTCTGTGACAGGACTTGATCAAGCTTTGTCTAGCCCAGGTACTGTAAGACGAGCAGTTACTCAAGATGGTAGCATAGGCATCGCGACACGAGCGGATCTTAATGGTGTTAAAGTTGCTCTTTGCCAAGGATGTCCTGTTGCGACCGCTTTATCTGTTTTTGAGGGATGTTGGAACCCATCGAAAGAAAATGGTTTTCAGATTCAATTACCATACAGAGGAAATAAATATAGTGGTTCTCACGCAATTATGTTGGTTGGATTCGACGATGCAGCTGAATGTTTTGTTCTAAAAAACAGCTGGGGAACTCGATGGGGAATTAAGGGAAAAGCTCTCATACCCTATGACTATATAGGCCGCTATGCAACGGAGCTTGTTGCTGTTGGCGGTACGGAGCTTTCGCTCTAAAATTAGCACACTGGAATGGTTGTTGATAAGACAGACAGGTACATAACGAAGGCTGTGTTTTATTATGTTTTGACCCAAAGCTTAATTTATATCTTCTCAATCTAAAACAGGAATTCACAAAAATTAGTTTATCCGATTTATTTGAACTCAAGAGTATTTATTCAGTAAGAATCTTTGAATTATTAGTTCAATACGAATCCATAGGAAAAAGGATTATTACTTTATTTGATTTAAGATCGTATTGTGGAATTAATGAAAAAGAATACTCAGATTATTTTGATTTAAAGCGATTTTCTATTGAGCGAGCTAAAACAGAGATTAACAACAAGACCGAATACGAGATTGACTACAAGGAGATAAAGGAAGCACGTAAGGTCATTGCCTTAGAGTGGACTATCAAAAAGAAAACTCACTTTGAAAAATCTCAGATTGAAAAAGCTATTATAATCCAGAAAGAGCTTCGATCTGAAAAGGCAATCATACAGCAGCTATTGGAATATGGGTTTACAGACTCTCAATCAAAAAAAATTGTCAAATCAAACAGCCAGGAGACAATCATCAATGCCTCAAAAGCTGTCGATATACAGGTATCAAGAGGAAAGGTAAAAAACGCTAAAGCCATGCTCGCAAAGGCTATACAAGAGAAATGGCATCCTGAAAAATATCAAAACAAAATCCTCAAGATTGCTTGTTAAAAACAACCTGTATCCACGACCTTTTTTTGATGTTTACCTGCTCCAATTCTTGACGAAGGTCAGATAGTTCTTTTTCAAACTTGTTTGACAAATTCTCCAAAATGTTAAACACATCTTCTTGTCGTACAATTTGCGTTTTGCTTCCTTTTATTTCTGAATGAGCAGATTCTAAAATCACTCGAGATAACCATAAACCCATAGACTGATTGACTTTAGAAGCCGTCATTTTAGCTGCATTTCGCGCCTCATAACTAACTCCTCTAACAGCCCATATATTATCGGCGTTACCCTGTTTTTTGTTTTTTGTTGGCATTGTTAAACAATTTACTCTAAATGTTATACACAATTAGCCGTCATGTTACACAAAACAACGATTTTTGTATAACAAATTTTATTCTGAAAAATCTCAGATATCTAGCTTATTAGATGTTCCAGCCATCCCCCAAATTTTATAACCACCCTGTGGCTTATTATCTGGGTTTTCTTTATCAATAAAGGCATCATTTTCAATGTAATAATTGATGGCTTCTACATAATCATCAAGCGTTGGGCTATAAATCTGAGAGGAAAGATTGTCCATGATTCCTTCAACGTCACCACAACTTAACTGTCTTTTAAACGAGAGAATTGTGTCTGGCAAATTATATTCATTATTTAAAGCAAGTATGAGTGAATTATCGCGTTCTATTTTATTTTTTTCAGAATACATAACGTAGTCTCCTGAAAACTCTAGTATTCTGTCTAAAAATTCTTTAACAGAAAGAATCTCGCACTTCATTTTTTACTTCCTCCCCAATAATGTTGTCCACCTTTGCCACCAGGATGCAAGTTGGCTTGAACGGGGCCACTAGATTTGTGATGTTTAAAAGGGATAAGTTCAAGAACGCCAGACTCATGAGCATTATGATGCCACGTCAAACCAAATTTAGTAGGAGATTCATCTAAGAATGCCCCTCTTGGCCCAGGAGAAACAGCTTTTGTAAGCCCCGGATACAATGTTTCCATTCTTTGTGCAAAGACACTATCTGATTGTAAGGTGTGATGGAGTTGCTTGTTGGCTTCCTGGAAATGTAAAGTTCTTGGCTGTCCAGGATAGTGCACTCCTTCTTCCAACCTCACTCTAAACGCTGTTGAGTAATGTTCACTGGTTAGTGGTCTATCTTGAGGCAGAGGAATTTTTGTATGGGCAGCTTCAGGGGCAACCACCTTAGGAGCTTTTCTCATAGCCATTTCAGCTGCTCTTTTCTCAGCCTCCGTCTGCATCACAGGGGGCTTTCCGCCTCTCATGGCTCTTTTTACCATGGCTCCTTTTACAACGTCTTTAGCTGTCTTCAGAGTACCACCCCCTAAAACAGAGTTTCCTATATCTCGAAGACCATCATGCGGTTGAGAAAACCCAACAGCTTTAATATGCCGTTCTGTTTCTGTGAGTGGCTCTCCTCTAGATTCTTTCTGAT
>CANJLN010000027.1 GCA_947475175.1 Alphaproteobacteria bacterium | reverse complement strand
CCTGAAGAAGTTGATACTCAAGAGGGCAGCTGGCCGTACGAAAGTCTGTTATTCGAATGTGAAAAGAGCTGTCATCCTCGGACTTGTTCCGAGGATCTAGGCAGTCTTTGACTGACTTTGATAGAGGTTATTTTGTTGCAGCCCCTTAGGTCAAGTTCCTGTTACTTATGTCAGTAGCAAGAAAGACATAAACGGTCGTTTTGAAGAAGCACTGCAACAGATTGAACCGATAACCGAAGTTTTTACCGAGCAAGATCTTGCCAAGCAGCTTGGAATTCAATATGTACGCTTTGCCATTAGTGATCACTACCGCCCGAGCGATCAAGTTGTCGATCAAATTATCAGTTTTGCTGAAAAATATTTAAAACCAAAAACAGATTACATTGTTCATGTTCATTGCAGAGGCGGAAGCGGTCGAACAACGACAATCAAAGTTTTGTGGGATATGATTCTCAATGGAAAGGACGTCTCAAAAGAAGATGTTTTTATCAGGCAAGTTGCTTTGGGTGGCAAAGACCTCCGCATCATTAAACAAAAAGACCCAACCCAAGACAAAGCCGCTCTCGAAAGACGTGAATTTATTGATCGTTTTTATGAATATGTTCGTGCTAGCGACGGCTTGGGTGTTCAACTTTGGAGCTCTTGGATTAAAAAGAGCGCTTAAAAAACGTGATTAACTTTAACGCGCAGGGCACCCATTAAAAAACTTGGATGGAACTACCAACCTACCACGCTCGAGTTCCCTATGGGCTTGACCATGGGGTCTACACAAGTGCCGCCGTCATGGCGAGCAAGGAAGTTGCGTGGCCATCCAGAAAAAGTGATATAGATGAAACAACCAGCAGTTTATATAACGACAAATCAACGAAATGGAACGCTTTATACAGGCGTTACATCCGATTTAATTAAAAGAGTTTATGAGCATAAAGAAGGTACCCATAATGGTTTTAGTAAAAAATACGGTTGTAAACAACTTGTCTTTTATGAACTTTACGAAAGAATGGAAGCTGCAATTCACCGTGAAACACAAATTAATGCTTATTGAGCGCATGAATCCTGAATGGAAAGATTTGTATGAAGACATTATTTGACTGGATGGCCACGCAACTTCGTTGCTCGCCATGACGGCATTTCGTTTAGTTAAATTAATTCAAGATGTGTAATACCTATGGCTTGACCCATAGGTATTACACAAGTCTGTAAAACATGGTGTTGAGCGACATTCATGGAGTACCTATCAGTCCAGTTGCGGTGAATTTGGTCAGCAAAACAAAAGTATTAAGCACATATAGTTCAGTCATTAATCGAACAGAGACCCATCTCAATGAGCTCGCAAAACGAGTAGATTACATAGAAGGATTTGGATTTTCAAAGAATAAATCCCTAATATATTGACCTCTTATTGTAAAAGGTAAAGTCGCTTCCTGGCCAACGGGTTAGTTCATTTTTTTCTCCGTTTCATTAATTATTTGGTTGAATGGCACTAGGTTGCTAATGGGACGTCCAGAGCAATTTTAAGCGTTGAAGAAACAATGGACACTTCACTCTAGAATGCTTAATCTATAGCAAGTAAATTAAGTGTTTCTTAGTATTTTTAAGAGTACAATTTTAAGGAACGAATAAAAAGGTATGTTTCATCATGGTTTGTAAGAAATTCGGTTTTTTAGTCAAGCTCGGCCTAATGGCGTTGGTTTTGAACCTAGCATTGTCTTGCGGTGCATATGCCTCTGTTCCTGTCCCCACAGAGGATGAGATCGTAGCGAGCGCGCAAACGTATATGGATGATCCTTGGGGTGATTCGACGTTCATTCAAGATCTACGAAAATTTATGTCTAGTAGAGCACACTCCTATAGCTTGGGCAAAAAACTCTCAAGCATAAAAGATGCAGATGCCAATAATTTAGCGCACGTAATGCTAAAACGTTATAGTCATTGGAATAATCTATATGCTCTTTTGAAAGTTACAGGCACTGAAATACTGAAACAGTACAACAAGCCGGTAAAAAAACCACATGAATCGACTGCTACTTCTGCCAGTGTTCCTTTGCGCTCAATAGGTCCAGGAGAGTTATTACGTCGATTATCCGGTGATAAAAATGATGAAGAATACAGAAAATTTCGCTCAATGCTTGAAGAAACACCCGAAGGTACCCTTCCATTTCTAGATAGATCTTTGATTGTAGCAGGAATAACTTCTCTGGCGAAACGAGTGATGGACGACCCTTCTTCTGCGCAAGAACTTGTCTCTGCAATAGATGATTTTCCTTTGATGGGGGATGGATGGCAGCAGTCAAAGCAGAGACTTGTAACTGAACTAGTTGGTTTAAGAGACAAGGATGACAATAATTTAGCACACAAATTCTTGGATCCAAGATCGCGTCCTGATTTTAGAGCTCTCCATTCTTTCTTGAAATTTGCAGGACCTGGACTGTTGGATGTGCCCAATACTGCTGGCTTGACTCCTTTACGGGCTTATCCTTTAGAAGAAACTTTTCCTTTATTGATGAAGGGTGAAGCAGGTTATAGAGCGGAAGTTGAAAAGGATTATCAAGCATTTCGTCTGTTAATGAAATCTTATGTTGATAGAGATTTAAAGCCAGCTATGGAGCGTGTTGATGTGGCTAAGCTGCTGAGTGATGTTGATAGGCTTGAAAAAGACCCTGAGAGCCGTAGTTATGGCAGTCCAACAGCAACAGAACTTGGAAAAACTAAAAATTATCTTAAATCTCTTGTTCAATTCAAACCAAGTTTGCTGAGCGGACAAAAATTAGAAATTTTAGAACATTTTTTTGATGAAATTCTAGAAACATCAGAGGGTCGAGAACTTTTAAGAAATTATAAAGTGGGTCGCCAGAGCCTGACTCAATACTATTTAGAAAAGAAGACTGCTGTAGATCAAAGTGATTGGGAGAGCGCCAGCAAATTACAGAGAGGTTTTGGTGTTTCTATTGCTGCGTATTTCTTGGACAAGATCCCTGTTACGCCAGATGTCTGGGATATAACGGAATTTAGTTATGAGTTTTTAGGTTTCGGAAAAGATTTTTTAACCCCCTACAGAAATAGCCAAGGTCAAAATTTGGCGCATTTAGCGGCCCGCACCGATCGATGGAGTTCTTTAAGAATGCTTGAGAGCCTTAAAGATAGAGTCGAAGACGATGCTGCCTTTGTTAAAATGCTCAAAGCTCCGGATCTAAAAGGAGAAACACCAGCATTAATGATTGCAAAAGAACGTGATGGAATAGAGTTTTTGAAAAATATGGATTCAAAACTTCTTATCACCCCCTTTGGTCCTTATAACGTAACACCATTAATGCTAGGAGCTGTTTATATTTGGTATGATGACGTGTTAGCGAGTCTAGCTGGAACTTCTGTTGACCAACGTGATGCATTTGGAAATACGGCTGCTGCAATAAACGTATTAGCTAAGGATGGTCAGGAGAGAAATTTGGTTGTGAACGGTTTGAGAGCTCAGCCTTTACAAGCCGATTTTTGGGACAATGTCACAAGCTTTCCTTATTATCCATCCGGCAGTCTAGGTCGGAGATTTGTTGATATTGCTTTAGAGGCAGCCAAAGCTACCCCACAAATCCCGTTATACAAAGCATTTTGGCAAATAGATGCCAGCCAGAAAAAGGACAGAGACGAAGCCAATGCTGTTTGGCGCAGCTTTTTCAAAACGTATGATGGGGTAGCTGACGAAGAAGCGAAGCATTATGGATCTAATCCTCGATTATTACAGGAGAGAAAACGGCCATTGAGTGTTCGTGTTCTGGAAACGACTGTTGAATTCATGTCTGATGTAAGTGTGAAAGTATTATCAGGAGCGAGCAGCTTTGGGGTGAATTTCGCTAGAAAGGTAAAACCTGAAGAAGCTGGGACGATGATGCGAAGTATTGAGAGGATGGTAGATCAAGCTCAGAGACGTATTGAAGAAAGAGCAGATCCTTTCATACAACTTTTGAACACAGATTTTGGATTGTCTTTAACTGCTGATAGCAATATTGATGAGGCTATTGAGCAAACTGTTTTGCCGGCATTAAAGGCAAATGCCCCTGGAACGACAAAATCAGACAGAGAACTATGGGAAGAGTACTTTAGGCCTAAACAAGAGACCATGGAACAGTTGGAACAACAAGCACGAGCGGCCGTTGCATCTCGAGCTCGGCAAGAGATTGATAAACTGATGAATGGTTTCTTTCAAGCGTATCCTGAAGCAATTGATACAGCAAAACAAACGCGACTGTTAAATCATCAACTGAATTGTGCAGTTGTTGCTTTGCATTCTTTTGCTCGAAACAATTCAGATGCTTTTGGAATCAATGATGAAGATCAACTCTTTGGCTTTATCGATCGTAAATTACAAGCGAAAACTCCGGGAATGGTTGTGAATTCAAGAGCGCGTTTTGATAGAGTTCACAGTCTTTTAGGTGATGAATATTAGGGGTTATTCTGTTTATAATCTCCACTATCATCCTCGAGAGGCCGAAGGCCGAGTCGGGGATGACAGTTGTATGTCAATAAAATTCTTCATGCGTAGGCCCTGGCACATGTCCGAGTTCAGATAGACACAATCTCTGATAAATGCTTATAATCGTGGTCAACAAGGAACATGAACATAAGAGGCAGCGATGCAAATTTCATTTCAAACAGAAGAAAAATCGACAGGAACATTGGTTCTCGGTGTTTTTGAAGATAAAGTCTTAACGAAAACGGCTCATCAAATTAATTCCCACATGAATGGAGCGATCCAGAAAGCCATCGATGCAAGCACCTTTAAAGGGAAAAAGGATGAAATTTTAAGTCTTCTGGCCCCTCATGGCGTCTCTTACAGTCAGATCTTGTTAATAGGTTTAGGCAAACCAGAAAAACTGACCTCGTCAGCCTTTCAAGAAATTGGTGGGAAAATTATGGCCAGTCTTGGCAAATGCCAGGATACACACGCTGTTATTAACATCACAGATGAAAAAATACCTCACGTCGCTGACTCTATAGCGCATATCGCGGCAGGAGCTGATATTCGATCTTGGAAATTTGATCAATACAAAACAAAGAAAAAAGAAGATTCCCCTTTAAAGGAACTCGTTTTTATAACGCCCAATAAAATGCATACGGAAAAATGTTTTGGGCCATTAAAAGCAATTAATGAAGGTATGGCCCTCACACGTCATGTTGTATCAGAGCCACCCAATGTTATTTACCCCGAATCAATGGCTGAGATTGCCAAAGGCTTAAAAAAGCTGGGCGTGAAGGTAGAAATTCTTGACGAAAAGCATATGAAAAAATTGAGAATGGGTGCGCTTCTTGGTGTTGGACATGGGAGTATTCGTGAGTCTCAGTTGATTGTGTTGCAATGGATGAACGGGCCAAAAGGTCAAGCACCAGTTGCTGTTGTTGGTAAAGGGGTCACCTTTGACACAGGCGGCATTTCCATAAAACCAGCGAACGGTATGGAAGATATGAAATACGATATGGCTGGCTCTGGTGTTGTATTGGGTCTTATGAAATCTCTGGCGTTGCGCAATGCCAAAGTGAATGTTGTTGGTGTTATGGGAATGGTTGAAAACATGCCATCGGGATCAGCCCAACGTCCTTCTGATATTGTGACCTCTATGTCTGGTCAAACCATTGAAATTTTAAACACAGATGCCGAAGGTCGTTTGGTTTTAGCTGACGCACTTTGGTATACCCAAGACCGGTTTAAACCCCAGGCAATGATTGATCTGGCAACTTTAACAGGCGCTATCAATGTAGCACTCGGTTGGGAATATGCAGGGTTGTTTTCAAATAACGATACCCTTGCAGAAAAGCTAACAAATGCCGGAAAGAAAGTTGACGAGAAATTATGGCAGCTTCCTATGGGTGAATCTTATGACAAAGATATTGACTCAGACGTGGCTGATGTAAAAAACACAGGCTCTGGCAGAGGTGCTGGCAGCATTACAGCAGCACAATTTTTGAAACGGTTTGTGAACGATGTTCCCTGGGCGCATCTTGATATCGCGAGCATGGCTTGGGGAAAGAAAGAAAAGTCATTGATGAGCAAAGGAGCGACAGGTTTTGGCGTTCGTTTACTGAATGAGTTTTTGATGAAGAATTATGAGGATTAGGAAGCTCTTAACCTCTCCTAGCGAATGTGTTATACTTGCCTTTCTTATTTTTCCAGGCTTTTATAACACATTACAGATAGTCATATAAACGTTCAGCCATGCCCCAAACACCATCTACCAATATTCACAACGTTGATTTCCAAGAAGCGCTTAGCGAACGCTATCTAGCCTATGCTCTGTCTACGATAATGTCGCGCTCGCTCCCTGATGTTCGTGATGGCTTAAAACCGGTCCACAGACGTCTAATTTACGCCATGCAACAGCTGAAATTAAATCCAAACTCAGGATTTAAGAAATGTGCGCGTGTTGTGGGTGATGTCATGGGTAAATTTCACCCGCACGGTGACGCGGCTATTTATGGAGCCTTGGTTCGTTTAGCGCAGGATTTTTCGGTCCGTTATCCATTGATTGAAGGTCAAGGCAACTTTGGTAACATTGATGGTGATGGTGCAGCTGCCATGCGTTACACCGAGGCACGCCTGAGTGAAGTTGCGATTTCTCTGATGGAGGGATTAGAAGAAAACGCCGTTGATTTCAGATCCACCTATGATGGCGAAAGCGAAGAACCGATTGTTTTTCCCTCAGCTTTTCCTAACCTTTTGGCTAATGGTGCCACTGGTATTGCTGTGGGTATGGCAACATCAATCCCACCCCATAATTTGGATGAGATTTGCCAAGCGCTGGTGCATTTAATTGATAATCCTGCGGCTACCGTTGATGAGCTATTAAACTACATTCCTGCGCCTGATTTTCCAACGGGCGGTATCCTGGTTGAAAATCGTGATGCTCTTTTAAAATCTTATGAAACTGGACGCGGTAGCTTTAGGCTTCGAGCGGCGTGGCAAACAGAAGAACAAAAAAGCGGAATCTACCGAATTGTTGTCACAGAAATCCCTTATCAGGTTGAAAAGTCGAAACTCATTGAAAAGATAGCCAGTCTTTTAAATGATAAAAAACTGCCTTTGCTGGATGATGTTTTAGATGAATCTACTGATGAGATTCGTCTGGTTTTGCAACCCAAAAGCCGCAATGTAGATGCATCTTTATTGATGGAATCTCTTTTCCGTTCAACAGATTTGGAAACTCGAATTCCTTTGAATATGAACGTGCTGGATGGACATAACATCCCACGGGTTATGTCTTTAAAAGAGGTCTTACAAGAATTTCTAAAGCACCGAATGATTGTTCAACATAGAAGAACAACTCATAGGTTGGATCAAATTGCCACACGTTTGGAAATTCTCAGCGGTTATCTGATTGCCTATCTGAATTTGGATGAAGTCATTCGCATCATCAGAGACGAAGATGAGCCCAAATTGGTTATGAGAGAAAAATTTGGCTTAACCGATAACCAAGTCGAAGCCATTTTAAACATGCGCCTTCGCAGCTTGCGCAAGCTTCAAGAAATTGAAATTCGAAAAGAGCATACTGGTTTGGAAAAAGAGCAAAAAGCTCTGGAGCGTTTGCTAGCAAGTGAAAAACTGCAATGGCAAAAAATCCGTTCTGAGCTTGGAGAGTTGGTTCAAAAATTTGGAAAAGACACAGTCATTGGCAAACGTCGCACTCTCTTAGCCGCAGCACCTGAGCCGGTTGATTTTTCAGAACTGGATATTATTGAAAAAGAAGATGCTACGATCATCCTGTCAGCTAAGAATTGGATCAGATCCATCAAAGGGCATCAAATACAAGATTTAAAGTATAAAGAGGGTGATGAGGAACGTTTTGTCCTCACAGGCCAAACAACCGATAAACTTCTTTTGTTTGCAACCAATGGTCGGTTTTACACCATTGGTGTTGATAAACTCCCAAGGACTCGTGGACATGGAGAGCCTTTGCGTTTGTTGATTGACCTTGAAAACACAGAAGACATTTTGACTGTTTTCATTGTCACACCAACACAAGGTGATAAACAGTTCTTGTTAACCTCAACAGAGGGTCGCGGTTTTCTGATCAATGCCAAAGATGCTTTGGCGCAGACAAAAGTCGGTAAACAGATTTTGGTGTTAAACGACAATGAAAAAGCGAGAGGTTGTCTTGCGGTCACAGGTGATCAAGTGGCTGTTATTGGTGAAAATCGTAAATTATTGGTCTTTCCTGTAAAAGACATTCCAACTATGACCCGTGGCAAAGGCGTTACGTTACAAAAATATCGCGATGGAAAAATGAGTGATATAACGATTCTTTCCTCAGAGCAGGGATTGAGTTGGGTTAGAGCTGGTAAAACTTATACAGAAAAAGATCTAAAGCTTTGGCAAGGCAAAAGAGCTGGTGCTGGACGACTGGCACCTATTGGTTTTCCAAGGACGAATAGGTTTGAGGGGTAGGTTTGCAGTCTATTGAGTAAAATATCTCAGAGTATTGAGTAAAATTACTCAGAGCATTGAGTAATTTTACTCAGAGCATTGAGTAAAATCTGAAAGTGCGCTATAAGGGTATATATCTACTGACTTAAAAGAGCAATAGAAATGACTTTTGAACGCCCAATTCTTCAGATACTTATTCAACGCCTCAAAGAACCACGACAAAAAATTCAAGTTCTGTCTGGTCCTCGGCAAGTTGGTAAAACAACACTCAGCATTCAAGCTTTAAAAAAATCAATGCAACCTTATCTGCATGTTATTGCAGAAAGTGGGTTTACAACAAGTTGGCTTGACCAACAATGGGCAGCTGCACGTTCTTTGTCTCAAAAACATCCTGAAGGAGCCATTTTAGTTATAGATGAAATTCAAAAGATTAATAATTGGTCTGAACGTGTTAAGCGGTTGTGGGATGAAGATACTGTTTCCGAAAAATTACTAAAAGTTGTTCTTTTGGGATCTTCCTCTCTTTTACTGCACCGAGGTCTTACTGAAAGCATGGCTGGTAGATACGAAATTATCCCTGTTCCTCATTGGTCATTTAGCGAGTGCGAATCTGCCTTTGATGTTTCTCTTGATGAATATCTTTATTTTGGTGGTTATCCAGGTGCTTTAATATACCGCCATGATGAGGATCGCTTTTTGTCTTATATACAAGACTCAATTATTGAACCTGTTGTTACAAGAGACATCCTCTCGCAGTTTATCATTAACAAGCCTGCCTTACTTCGTGAACTTTTTCGTTTGGGCTGTGAATATTCAGGGCAAATTCTCTCGTATAATAAAATGATTGGGCAAATGCAAGATGCAGGTAATACAACGACATTAGCTCATTATCTAAAATTATTAGACCAAGCAGGTGTTCTTAAGGGAATTGATAAGTTTGCAAATGAAAAAGTCAGGCAACGCCAAAGTTCTCCAAAATTGCACGTCTACAATACTGCATTAATGACAGGTGTTTCTAAGGTTGGGTTTGTACCAGCAATGAAAGACCTCGAGTTAAAAGGACGCCTCACAGAAAGTGCTGTAGGGGCAAGTCTTTTAATGGATGTGAAATCTGAAGTTTTTTACTGGCGAGAGAATAACAAAGAAGTCGATTTTATCGTACGCACTAAGGGAAAGCTTGTCGCGATCGAAGTTAAAAGCGGCAGAAAAGTGAAAGACTTATCAGGATTGGAAATCTTTCATAAAAACTTTTCGCCAGATGGTACGTTGCTTGTTGGAACGGGAGGAATCCCTTTAGATGTATTTTTAAAAACACCACTAATTCAATTTTTGTAAAGCACAAAAAAAAGAGTACCCCCGAACAAATTCAAGAGGCACTCTTTTGAGGGACTTAATGACCTGTATTAACAGCTTCTTTAAAATCTTTACCAGCGCGGAAAACAGGGCGCTTTGAAGCTTTAATCTTAATTTTCTCACCTGTACGTGGATTTCTTCCTTCACGAGCACTTGACTGGTGAACTGCGAAGCTCCCAAAACCAATAAAACGAGCTTCTTTGCCCTTCTTTAAAGCACCTTGGATTCCAGAAAAAACAGCATTGATTGCTCTCTCTGCATCAGCCTTTGTTAATTTCGTCTCTTGAGCGACTTCCGCTACTAGATCTGATTTGGTCATTACCATACGTGTTCCCCTTAAATTAAATTTGACTCTATTTTGATCACTAAACTGTCTAAACGGCTCTGCCAAGTCTAAATCAACGATGAAAAACACATTTTTCTTCGTAGCTGTAGCAGAAATGCCGCATCTTTGGCTGTTTTAAACATGTAAATAGCTAAAACGAGCATAGTACAGTGTTTACAACCAAAACTACATTAAGTCTACTCCTTTCGTTCTAAAAAGAAAATATACCTTGTATGCTCTTCAGGCGTTATATATTGAGGGTTGCCTTCTTCCAATCAGGAAGAGTACGAATAACAAGAAAGCCCATAACCATTGTGATTCCAATAAAGATCCCCAGAGGGTAAAAACAACCGTTATAGATGTACCCCAAGAACTGCAAAGCGACAGCGTTGATAATAAGACGTCCTGCCATTACCAAAGCTGAGATTTTACTTTGACTATCAGGATGAGACACCAAAGAAGAGGGATACAATATATTTACAGGAAACACTAACCCTGCTGAATAAACAACCATCAGAAAAGTAATCAAGACAGGATCATCTTTAACGAAAAGTCCAATAATTAAAAGACATAAACCTGCTACTGCCGAGACCATTGACCCAACCCTTAAACAAACATGATTGCCAAATTTATTTAACAATAAAGGGCTTGTGATGCTAATAAGAGCAAAAACGCTTGCCATAACACCTTGGTAATACCCGAAATGTTCTAACTTAACCGCCATATCTTCCATATACAATATGGGTGAAATCCCGATAAAGACCCAGTATCCTACAACAGTCAGACATATGGCGCTTGTGTATTGAATGACGATTTTTGATTTAAACAAAGGGATGTATGAAGTCAAAGATAAACTCACATTTTTATTGTGTGTACCCTTGGGTAAAGTCAAACAACATAAGCTAAACGAAACAAGTCCTAAAATTAAGAGGATGAAAAAGTTTCCGTGCCACCCATAATACAAATTCACAAAGCTACCCACGACAGGGGCAAAACCCATAGAAGACGCAACAATCCCATTCAGAAGCCCCATCATCGCTGGTTGTCTTTCAGGGGGATATTGATCCATCAAAACAACATATGCAAGAACTGTAGGCCCACTGATTCCTAGGCCTTGAAAGAACCTTCCCAAAACCATTATCCAATAAGCCGGAGACAAAAGACAAAGGACGCTTCCGAGAATAAAAACAGCTAAACAGTAAAGGATAATAGGTCGACGTCCAAACCGATCCCCCAAAGGCCCTACAAAGAAACAACTGATACAATACCCAACAAAGTTAACGCTTAAGGTTAGTTGTACCATAAAGGGCGAAAGTCCAAAGTGTTTCTGCAAATTTGGGAAACTTGGTGTAAAAATGTCCATTTCAGTACCCGTAAGGACTGCTGCTAGCAAAAGTGAAATAAAAAGAAACACGAGGGTAATCCCTTAAGGTATGTTCATAAAATATAGTTTTACAAACTATAGATGGATGTGTTTATTGAATCCAGTATTTTTAGAAGGAACAACTCACCCCACGGTCATTACTTTTTGAATCGCTCCTAACTCATCTTTCAATAACATAACGCCTTCATCGGAAATACCGATAAATTCACCCTTCACATCTCCACGTTCGATAATCTCACCCAATTGATAGGCATGTTTCATCCAGGTTTCTTTAATGATGTCGAAATTGTCTGTCAGCCACTGGCTATAAACGTCCCATAAGGATTTCAAAATGGCTTTTAAAACATCTTCGATTTCAACAGACGGCATAACGTCTTTTAAGCAAACGGCTCCATCTGGGGCAGAATTAACATTAATTCCGACACCAATGACAATGCCACTTTGTTCTGCTTCGATAATAATTCCACCCACTTTTTTGTGGTCAATGATAATATCATTCGGCCATTTTAAATGAATGGATAAAGAGGGCGCCAAACTATGAAGTGCTTTATGCACAGCAACAGCAACCACAAACCCTAATTGCCCATAATCAGACAGCGGTTTATCCTCCGGCTTCAAAATTACCGAAAAATATAAATTCCCAACCGGGGATTCCCATTTTCTGTTTTGCCGTCCATAGCCAATCGTTTGCTCATCAGCGATGATGACCGTTCCTTCTTCGGCTTTTTCTTCAAGCAAAAAATACTTTGCCGATGTTTGGGTGCTTTCAAGCTCTGAGTAGTGATGGATCGTGAATTTCATGAGGAATTCCGCTTAACGAGTGAGCATTAAAAAAGGATAACTAAAAAACAAGAAATGAACAAGGTTCAGTCCAAAATGAGTCAAGATCCCCGCTTCGATTTTGCCGCTTTTGTAATAGGCCATCCCATAGAAAAAACCAGCGATTGTTGATAAAATGACAAAAGGCATCCCGCCTGTTATATGCCTTAGACCAAACAGGATCGATGCGACTGCTATAGCGAACAAATAAGAAAAGTTATGACGCTGACAAAATTCCGTTAGGTTCTTTTGCACGTAACCTCTAAAGAAAGCTTCTTCTCCGATACATACCAAGAAAAAGTTGTTGAGCGACCACAAAAGTAAACTCGATGGAACCTTGGAATCAAATTTGACATAACCAATCAAGGTTGCACTGCCAATTAATACGATAATGCATAAAGGCATCCAAACAAGGGTTGATTGAATGGCAACGCGAAAGTCTTTAAAAGACCTGGCAACAGGCACCAAGAAACTGAGAATGAGAAAACCAATGATGGCTGTTTCGGCATTCAAATACATCGTAAAGGGGGCGCAGTTTGTGCAAAATTGCACCGACTCCAGCACTCTAAAATTGTTGAAAACAGGAATTTTATGAAAAAACAACAAAAAAGAGAGCGTAAAGAATCCCAAATGACCTATGATTTTTAGCCACTTATTTGAATTTATTTTGATCAAAAACAAAAGACCAACCAAAGAGAGAATGGCCAAAAATGCTTCTACTCTTACGGTGCAATATAAAAAGCCAACAACGAGCGACCCCAGGAATAAGAGCCCAGCAAGCCTTTTTGATATCCAATGGAAAAAAAGAGAACTCCCAAGAAGAGCGTAGGGAAGATAAAGACCACAGAGCATTTTGTGACTCTCAATTAAGTTAGGTTTATCACTACCCAAGTAGCATAAGGGGAAGGGTTAGGCAATACTCTAAGCAAGCTTCTTTGGTGGGCTGAAAATCATGCTCTATCCACCAAACTTCACCCCTTTTCAAGATATCACCAAGAGACGATCCGGGCATGAATCCTGCAGCAAGAAAATCTGCTCCACTGAGCGGAAAATAGGGTCGTTGCAATTCTGAGACCCATTTAATTTCATTTTGAAAATCAACGATCGATAAGCCTTTTTCAACACCACGGAATAACATCCAATCCAAAAAAATATCGGAACCAAAATAATAGTAAACGTGTCTCCGATCAGAATTGCTCAAGGCTTTGTCGAGTTGAGCAAGATATTGTTTTTGTTTTCGCGACAAACAAAAGCTTTTTTCATAGACTTTGCTATCAGTGCCAAATAAGGCGTTGAGGCGTCTGAATAAACTGGACTTGATTCTTGTCATTACTTCGTCATTCTCGCATTTATTGCGAGAATCTACAGATCCTCGGAACAAGTCCGAGGATGACAGTGTGGTAGAGGATGGCGGTGTAGTATTGGTGAGCAAAAGCTCCAACTCAATAACAGAAAAAAGTTTTTCTAAGTCAAAAGAACTGCCAAACAATGTCTCCAGAACACCATCTCTTTCCATCAAGCTTAAAGAGGTTTTTGGGTTTTTAGACTCCAGAAGTTTGAAAAATTCATTTTGTATGCGTTCTTTTGACAGAGCTAAAAGCCCCTCTTTCAACTCTGAAAGTTCTTTGATTGGCTCTGGTACATCTTTGCCGTAATAAGCCAAAAAACGATAGTACCTTAAGATTCTTAAATAATCCTCTTTGATACGCTCTCTCGGTTCTCCTATAAACCGGACAATGCCCTTTTCTAAATCTTGTTTTCCATTGAAAGGATCATAAAAATTGTCCGACTCATCCAAGTAGATCGCATTCATGGTAAAGTCGCGACGCTTGGCGTCCTCTAGCCAATCTGTTCCAAAAATAACTTTGGCATGCCGTCCAAAGGATTGCCAGTCTTGGCGCAGACTTGTGATTTGAAAAGGAATTTTATTAATGACAGCAGTTATGGTTCCATGATCAATTCCTGTTGGAATGACCTTAATACCAACTTGTTCTAAAATATGTTTTGATTGTTCAGGGGGGACGTTCACAGCAACATCAATGTCTGCTGTTTTAATTCCAATCAAGACATCCCTAACACAACCACCAACTAAACGTGCTTCGGCGCCGCATTCTCGAAATACCTTAAATAGCTGTTTAATTTCAGGGGTTTTTAGAAAGTTCATAGACCCTTTAATCTTTCAAGGAACCTGCTCGTCAAGATATATCAAAGTCACACTGAAACCAACAGCATTTCATGTGGCTTTTTTTGCTTCCTCTATTGCTGCCATTCTCTGCAGTTGTGCGTCTCTTTTTTGAGCCCTAAGACCGAAAAAAGAACCGAGCTTATACATGACTCCACCGGTGGCAGAAAGACATATTCCTGTAACGTTATCACCTCCGTAGCGTTTTGAGACCGCGAGTCCAGATAACCCCAATGGTGGTCCAAACAATGTGCAGACGACACTCACAATTCTATCAAAGCGGGCAGCACAATTCCATTCCCCCTCACAACCAAGATCTTTATAAAAGGCAGCGCTTAAAATATCCACTTGTTCTGGCGTGAGATCAGGTGTTGTTATTTTTCTAACTTGTTCGTTGAGCAATCTTTCAAATTTAGCTGCGCGAGTGTCAGCATTTGAGGTTAACCAGCTTCCTAATCTTTCAACAAAAAGTCCTCCACTTGCCAATATTCCGCTGACAACTGGCTCATTAGCGGTTAAAAGCATAACTGCTCCTGTGGCTGCAGCGCTTCCCCCTAAAACTTCAAAAACTGCCCCAAGTGTTCTTTGACGACAAAGAAAGTATGATTGCCATGTGGTTGGTTTCTCGTCCTCAGGAGATATTGTTATAGCTGCAGAATTTGCTTGAGATGCAAGGCGTGACGCAGGAGATTTATCTCCGACAAAAGGTTCAGTTGCAGCCAGAGAATATTGAACGAACAGTAAAATCAATCCGACTAATAGAAATTTTTTCATAGTGATGACTTTGTTAATTTAAATTAATCTCATCAATAATAATGCGCGAAAAAACATTAACAAATTATTTAAATAAAAAATATTTTTTTTACTTAAATAATTCAATTTTACACTTATGTCACTGACTCTTGCGCTCTCGCAATGAAGGCTTTATCCTTGAGGAAAGTTTTTATATCAGATCTCAGATTAAATTAATCAATTATACATTTACGATATTGTCATACTCGGACTTGTTCCGAGTATCCATGTATTTTAGATCCTCGGAACAAGTCCGAGGATGACAAAGAGTTTTAAAAACTGGCACCCTTTGGGCAAAAAGATAGCCATCCTTATTTTGCTCAAGGTAGCTTTTTTATGGACCTTTTTTCATTTTGCTCCTGTCAAAAAAATACGTGTTAACCCCCAAATTTTGGAACAAACTTTGTTTCAAATTCAAGGAAAGTAAAACCAATTATGTTTGATCTTGATGTCGTTCAACTTTCACGATTGCAATTTGGCTTAACAGCCATGTACCACTTTTTGTTTGTGCCTTTAACGCTGGGGTTATCCTTGCTTTTGGCTATCATGGAAAGTGTCTATGTGATGACAGGTCGTGTGATCTGGAAACAGATGACAAAATTCTGGGGGATTTTATTTGGCATTAACTTTGCCATGGGCGTTGCGACGGGTATTACACTTGAATTTCAGTTTGGTACCAATTGGGCTTATTACTCTCATTATGTGGGTGATATATTTGGGTCACTACTTGCCATCGAAGGCATGATGGCGTTCTTTTTAGAGGCAACCTTTATTGGTCTCTTTTTCTTTGGCTGGGATAAATTATCAAAAGTTGGTCATTTGGTTGCCACTTGGATGGTTGCGATTGGCAGCAATTTTTCAGCCCTTTGGATTTTGATTGCCAATGGCTGGATGCAAAATCCTGTGGGGTCTGCTTTTAATCCTGATACCATGAGGATGGAGCTAACCTCATTTTACGAAATTTTCTTTAATCCTGTTGCGCAAAGTAAAGTCATTCACACTGTTAGTGCTTGTTACATCACAGGCGCTGTTTTTGTCTTATCTGTCAGTGCCTATTATCTGCTAAAAAAGCGTCATATCGAATTTGCCAAACGATCAATGACAGTTGCAGCAAGTTTTGGCTTGGCAGCCGCTTTATCGGTTGTTGTCTTAGGAGATGAAAGCGGGTACACAGCATCCCAAAACCAAAAGATGAAATTGGCAGCGATTGAGGCTATGTGGGAAAGGGAACCTGCCCCCGCTGGGTTCAGTGTTTTTGGATTTCCTGATATCAGTCAGCATAAAACCCATTATGAAGTTAAGGTGCCATGGGTCTTGGGGATCATTGCAACCCGGTCTTTGGATCAAGAAATCCCAGGAATCATGGAACTGGTCAAAGATGCCGAAGTGCGTATTCAAAGTGGTCTGATTGCTTATCAAGCATTGAAAGACCTGAGATTAGACAAAAACAATCCTCAAGCACGACAACTGTTTAATGAGCATTCAAAAGATTTGGGCTACGCCTTGCTTTTGAAACGTTTTCACGAGCCTATTATTGGCGCGAGTATGGATCAAATCAAACAGGCAGCCACATCAACTGTCCCCAATGTTTCTCCGCTTTTTTGGTCCTTTAGGATCATGGTTGGAATTGGTTTATTTCTTATCGCTTTTTTTGCAGTCGCCTTTTATTTATCAGCCAAACGACGCCTGGATGCACATCCCTTATTTTTAAAGATGGCTGTTGTGATTTTACCTTTGCCATGGATTGCCATTGAGCTTGGCTGGTTTGTGGCTGAACACGGCCGTCAACCTTGGGCTATAGAGGGCATATTACCAACTTTTTGTGCGGCATCGGCTTTAGATGTCGGACCTGTTTGGTTCACGTTGACTGGGTTTGTTATTTTTTATACAACCCTTGCTGTTGTTGATGTTTTCTTAATGAAAAAATACATTAAGCTAGGGCCCGATAAGGCGCTGTTGAAGTAACTTCAATTGTTTTTCCCCGTTTACCAAAACTTAACTCCTTCTAGTTCAAAATTTCATTTGAAATCAATTTTTGAACTTGAGGGTTGTTATGAAAAAAAGCAGGAATATCTTTTTCAAATCTTTCGCTATTTTAGCTTGTCTAGGTGCTTTTACTCCAACGATTGCCGCTGATGATGAAACAGCTCCAGTCGTTGTTGAGGCATTATCTTTAAAGCATCACATTGGTGTTTTGAAAACGTCGATGAACCCAGCTGAGTTGGGAGCAAGCGTACAGGCAATAAGAAAACATGTGATGGAAAATCCATTAACAGATTTGGGTGAAGGTGCACAAGATGCCTTTGATGCTGCGATTCACGTAACATTTTTAAGTGAATTAGATGGTGGAGAAATTATCCCTACTAATCGTTTATATACACCTCGCTTTTTTAACTTTATGGCCCTATTAGCAAGTGACACAACTCCATCAGCAGAGGCTGCAGCTTACTATGCGTGGCTTGCAGCTGTTGTGTATACAACTGAAACTCTGGGAACATGCAGTCCTAATGTAGATGAGCTTGCAGAAGGTTTTGTTCCTTATCTAAGAAGGCAAATAGCCCCAGAAGCACCAGGTTGGTTAATTGCGTCTGCTAGAGCAATGAAACTGGAAGATCTAGCTGAGCGTGTTTCAAGCATCAGAAAAACAGTTTCAGTGGCTTATAGAGCCGCACAAATCGAAAAATTAACTGCTGAATTAGCTGAAAGAACTAAAATACCTGTTCTGGGCGGAAAAGCTGTTTTCGTAAGGGGAGAAGCTGTTGCTAATGGGCAATGCGGTTGGCATTCTGCTTTCGATAATATGACCAGCAATCTAGGGTTGCGTCAAATTTTAGGGTTAGTGGATGATGGGACAATATATGAACCATCTTATTACGAAATTGTGATGAAAAGGCTCAGGGACACGCAAGGAGAACAAAGGTTAATTGGCAGCATAGAAGCCAAACTTGCACTTGTTCCAGAAAATGCAGAGAGTCTTGCAAGAGCGAGAAAACTCATAGACGCTCTAAACAAAAAATATACGGCAGATTTAGAATATCATAATGTGTTTTCCCCAGTTCCAGAACATTTAAAAACTGAACCCACAGAAGCAGAAGCTAAAAAATTATGGAAGACAGAAGCGACAGCTTGGTTAGAAGCGCATCAAGCTGAATTTGACCCTTGGAATACTGAGAAAAAGAAAATGGCGGATGCGTATGAGCAAAAAAGGTGGGATGCACAATTCAGTGTGCTTCAAAAATTTAAATTCCCTCAAGAATTTCTAGGACGTTTCATCACCTCAGATTTCAACGCGATTTTCGAAGATGGTCAGCTTGATATGGGGAGAGGGCAGGGTAATTATCTAGATATATTGCAAAGATTAAATCTTGTTAATATCAATGTTTGGGTCCCAAAAGATGGAGCAGAGCCGATTCACGTGAAACAAAATCAATTAAGCAAGAATTATAGAGTTGCAAACGTATTACTACAGGGAGTAGTAAGCGGAGCTGGTATTGTTGAAGGTCATTACGATCCGTTGGTATTAGACGTGGGCCAGCTAGCAAGAGTTAAAAGACATGAGCAATTACTAGCACATCTTGTTGAATTGCAGACCGCTCAGACTGCTCTAACAGTGCCTGCGATAGTTGTTGATGGTGGTGCGAAAGAAGAGGGAGATGTACCGCCAACATAAATCATCAAACTATAGGCACCATGTCATCCCCGAGAGGCTCGAAGAGCCGAGTCGGGGATCCAGAAGATACAACTGGATTCCCGCCTACGCGGGAATGACACTTATGAGCTCTGCTAACGATGGGGCATCAACACGATATGATGTGCTTGTGTCGGGCGGACGTTAATAGAATTTTAATAAAATCCTTTTCTACTGGTTATACGACAAAATTTAACCAGAGAGGATCTCCGATGAAATTAAAGAAATTATTATTTGCCAGCGTCGCTGCATTAGCGCTCACAAATGCTGCGTTTGCAGCCGCTAGGCCTGATCCACTGGAAGAAAGAAGAGCAAAAGACAAAGCATTATGCGGACACTCAGCTCATACAGGAATGGCATCTATAGAAGAATGGCGCACGTTGCTTTCTGATTTTGAAAAAATAGAAAGACCAACGGGAAAGCCGATGTTAGAGGGGCAAGATGCAATAGAAGCCGCTCTTAATCAATACATTGAGGCGATAACAAAGAGACTTAGTGGTGAAGCAGAAGAATTAACTGCAAAGCAGCTATTAAATAATTTGGCCAGCGCTTGTATCCAAGCAACTCTGGCAGGCAGTCCAAAAGGAACCACTGCCTTGGTTATTACTGCTGAGTTTATGGAAAAAAGTGGGATACCCTCTGGATTTGAAGCTTTATATGCGCAATTGACAGAGTCTGCGTGTTCTCAGTTAGGAAGCATGGGAATTGGCACTGAAAGTGAGCGACAACACGTCATAGATGCATTAAAAGAACATGCTACTCGTATGGGCAGCCTAACAGAAGATAGAAGACTTCTTCATATGGCTACAGCTGGAAATACCGTTGCTGCAGATGATATATGGGCAAAAAAATTGTTTGGAGCAGAATGGTTAGCGCCCTGGAATGAATTAAGCCCAGCAAAACAAGGTACGTTCCAGAAATTAGCAGAAAACGGAAGCAGAACTTTTCAAGGTTTACTTGTAAGTGCCATCTTTAAAGATAGAACATTCGATCCTAGCAAAAAAATGGCAGTTTTGGAGAAGTTAAGTGGGGATGGCGTTGTGCCAGCTTCTGACTACTTAGCTGCTCTCTACCTTGCTGAAATAGATATTATCCCTGAAACGCTATGGAGCAAGATTCTTTCTCTGTCAGATACAAGCGTATATGCGCGTGATCTGTTGGCCAACATATTAACAGGGGGCAATGATCCTGTAACAGGTAAAACCAGATCAGCAACAGTTGCTTTTAAAAAAGTAATGAGAGAGGCTGCAGATGTAGACGACGCAGCGACACCTTATCAAACACTCCTGGCTCTAGCGCGATCACGTGAGCAAAATGAATGGTATACAAAAGCAGCTCTTCGTATTGCGTTGTCTAAAGATGAATGGGCAGGAATATCAAACGAAGACAGATGGGCTGAATTAGAAGGGTTGGTTGCAGAAAATCCCGTTGTTATGAATGTCATGGTTGGTGCTTTAGAGTCAACGGACCCTGCTATAAGTATGGGATGGTCTGTGAAAAGTCCTCAGGAGCGATATGGTGCATTAGGTATGCTTGTTAACGCCCAGAATGCTCAAGCTGCTGAGTTATTTTAACAAATAGTAATGGGCGGACTCGGTGATCCTAGTTTCTCGCTTTTGCCCCGATATTATGGTTTAGAAAAGACGCCGCCTACTGAATGGACAAAATTACTTTTGCAGTGCGCTGTTGCTCCGTCAAGATCTGCACAAGCGCTTGCCTTAAAGAAATGGCCTGGCGTTAAAGAGCTAGAACACCTGTTTTCTATCGCCAATGTTCTGGGTTCTGCTAACGATGGCAAGACAACACGTTATGGCGCAGGTCGGGACTTTATGTAATTTCTATGACTGCGGATTTGAGGGGAATGGAGAAAATGGCGCGCCCGAAGAGAGTCGAACTCCTAGCCTTCAGATTCGTAGTCATGTTCTCTGCAAACTCAGCTAACCCAGTATATTCGCCTAAACTAAGTTCAGACAAGGCTTTTAGCGGTGTTTTTAAAAATGTCATTCTACTAAATTCTTCTAAAAAGTTGCTTTTGTATTGGTTTAAATGGTAGAAATGAGGTAGAAACATATAAAAGGATATTAATAATGCCAAAATTAACCAAAGCCGTTATAGATTGCAGCTCTGCAAAAGACAAAAATTACATCGTTTGGGACACTGAAATAAAAGGATTTGGATGTCAGGTTTTAAAGAGCGGAACAACAAAAACGTACGTCTTTTATTATTGGTCACCCCTGACTAAAAAGAAGGGATATGTCAAAATTGGATGCCATGGAAATATAACCGTTGATTTTGCCAGAAATGCTGCTAAAAAACTTGCTGCCGCCGTTGCATCAGGCATTGACCCCAGAAAAGAAAAGGAAGAAAAACTTATTGAAGAAAAGCAATCTCTTCTTTTTTCGGATTTCTTTGAGATATTCAAAACTAAGCATGTCCTCGTTGCCTATAAGGATAATGGAAGAAACAATATGGGATATGCCAGCCTCCATATTCTTCCCTATTTCGATCAAAAGAAGTTAGACGAGATTTCTTCAAAAGATATTCGAAGTTTTCTGGATTCGCTGGCTCATATTTCCACAACAGCCAATCGCTGCTTTGCTTTGTTAAGTATAGCCTTTAAAAAGGCAGAGGATTGGGAATACTTACCCCCTCGGAGCAATCCTTGTACAGGCGTCAATAAATACAAAGAGAATCAGAAACAACGATTTTTAAGTGAGGGGGAGCTTAAAAAATTAGAGGAGTCGTTACTTCAGCAGCAAAAAGAACAACCGGGGTCTTACTGCACCGTCAATGCCATTTTCTTGGTTTTGTATACAGGGTGCAGAGTGGGGGAAGTTCTAAGCCTTAAATGGGAGAATGTCCATCTAAGCGATCGCTATATTCATTTACCGGATACCAAGACAGGCGAAGGTGCACGCCCTTTAAATCAAAAAGCCATTGACCTTCTAAGTTCTATGGCACCTAAAGTAGGTAACCCTTATGTTTTTTATGGCAAGATCCCCGGTCAGCCGATGGCAAACATCAAAACAGCGTGGGGAAAAATTTTAAAAAGAGCTGGAATCAAGGACTTTCGCATCCATGATCTCCGCCATTCCTTTGCCAGCTTTGCTTTAAAAAAAGGAGTTCCCCTTGTTCATGTCTCTAAACTTTTAGGCCATCGAAACATTGCCACAACGATGAGATATGCGCACTTAGAACTAGAGCAACTCAAGGAATCCACCAACATTGTGAACCAAGTGTTTGGGTGATAAGGACAAAAAATGATAGTCTAGCGTGCTTGTGTCTGGCTACGGACAAGCTGAGCGATGGCTTGCTGCTTTTGGGCAATTTGGTCTCGAATTTGTTTCTCCCTGATCTTAATCTGCTCCAGGACCTCTGTCGCCTTCAGATCAATATTTTGCATCGTCTGGTCCTTGCAAAGAGCTTCGAGGATTTCTG
>CANJLN010000026.1 GCA_947475175.1 Alphaproteobacteria bacterium | reverse complement strand
TTGCGACACCAGAAGAGAAGTTTGGCGCTGAATTAGTTAAAGAACTTCAAAAGGCGATTGCAGCAGGAAAGTTTCCTTTAAAGATTAAAGGGGCAACTGATGCTGACAAAGCCAAGAATGCAGTTGCATCTATGATTGGGATGTTTGACGCATTGGGCGTGATGGAAGCACAGCTTGCTGGCCATGGCGGCGGTGCTCCTCTTCCTGCTCGTCAAACGGCATATCTAGAGGCTAAAATTCATGAAGGTCAAATAAAGGCTTATGATATAGCAGCTGGAACAATGACTGGTATGGATGACGTAGATCGTCCTATTACTGATCACTTCGGTGACTACCCAACTGCGTAAGATCTTAGCATTTAGCTAAAGTCTTATTTCTTAAAATAAAAAGCACACCTTGCGAAAGTTAGGTGTGCTTTTTTTTTTTGCTATACGTCCGCGTTAGCTATCTTTTGAACATCCGCTAGCCCCTGAGGGCTGCCAATATCACCCCATAGATTGTTATGCACCAGACCAGAGAGACGTTTGTTTGATTCGGCTTGGTCGAAGAATGCTTTGATGGAGAATGCCCCCACTCTGTCATCCTCGGACTTGTTCCGAGGATCCATGTATTTTGATGCCAACACCAAAGAATTAATAATACACACGCCCGGATAAACATAAGGGGCGGCGTCCTTTTGACCGCGGTATTCAGCCCGTTGATCATCGTTTAAAAAATAATCCCCTTTGCCGTAATAACCAATCGAGACTTTTTTTGGGATCAACAAAAGCAAGATATCCATTGTGTCAGGATCCCAAGCGTCCTGCAGACGTTTTAACATGGGTACTGACCCTTCTTGCCACCAAATGTCACCATTAACGATCAGAATCGGTTCTTTTGAATTAAAATGGGGCAGGGCATTGACAAGACCTCCGCCGGTTTCTAGGATTTCTGGTTCATGAGATAGGATAATTTTTGGGTGTTGATTAGATCCTCGGAACAAGTCCGAGGATGACAGATTGGACAAATGCTGATGAATCTGCCCTGCCAAATGGTGCGTGTTAACAACAATTCTGTGAATGCCAGCCTCTGTGATGTGCTGAATGGCAAAATCGAGGCAAGTGGTATCACCAATTGGAATCAAGGGTTTGGGTGTGTGATCTGTCAGAGGTCTTAAGCGCTTGCCAAAACCAGCGGCAAAGATCAGTGCTTGAGTGAGCGAGGGCATAAGTTTACTCCTGTTGATAATGATAAACCCTAAATCTGGTTCCATAAATACGGAAAGTGGCGATTTTATACAATGACTATAGCAGAACCGATATAAAACGAGCATGCACTTCCGTCATCACGAGTCCCGTAAGGGGCGTGGCAATCCAGAAAAATACACTGGATCACCACGCCCCTTACGGGACTCGTGATGACGGCGGGTTCCGAGGATCTAAAATGTCAGCAACGTGACAACCTCAGGAAACAGTTGTCGGGAGTTCTTGTTTTGTCTATTATATGAATAATATTTTTGGACAGATTGAATTTTAGTATTATGTTGCAGTCACTTAGAGAACAGTCAGGTAAATGGTTTGTTAAAGTCCTTTTCGGGGCGATTATCGCCAGCTTTTTAGTTTGGGGTGTCGGCGACGTTATTCACAGCTATAATGCGTTGCGTCCTATTGCTAAGGTTGGAAAACACGCAATTTCTTATGAAGAATTTGCTCATGCGCTTCAGCAACAAGTCACTCAATTACAACAAGCAGCAAAGGGGCGTGTAAGCCCTGAGCAACTAAAACAGATGGGCGTGCATGGGCATGTTCTGGACAAATTAGTTAACCAGGCAATTTTAGAACAAGAATTAATTCGTTCTAACCTCAGTGTTTCAGACGCGCTTGTTCGTCATCAAGTCCACTCTGTTCCGCAATTTCAACATAACGGCGCATTTGATAAACGTCTGTTTGAGGAATTATTAAGACATAACGGCATAAGCGAGAAAAAGTTTATTGAAGATATTAGACAATCTCTTTTGACGCAACAGCTTGTGAATCCGCTTGTCAAGGGAATCAGCCTGCCAAAGTCTTACAGAGAAGTCATTTATCAAACCTTAAATGAAGACCGCATTTTTACGGTTGTCCGTATTTCAAACAGCAAGATTAAACCTTCGAAAAAAGCGTCTGACGATGATCTAAAGACAAGTTACAACCAAAATAAAGAGCAGTATGCTGTTCAGGAATTTAGAAAGGTAACACTTGTTCTCATTGATAACAAAGCTTTGATGAAGGATGTTCCTGTAACAGAAGAAGAATTAAAAGCAGAGTATGAAAAACGCCTTGCAAATTTTAGTATTCCTGAAAAGCGTTTCGTTAAGAATTTGACCTATCCAACGAAAGCATTGGCAGAGGATGCCTTAAAAAGCCTTCAAAAAGGTCGTCTGATGTCAGCTGTTGTTCGTGATGTTAAAGGGGGAGACTACGCTGATCAAGGATCTGTTACCAAAGATCAACTTCCAGAAGCCGTTGCTGATATTGTTTTTGCTCTTGAAGCGGGTCAAAACTCTCCGATTATTGAGACTCAATTTGGATCTTTGATTTATCAAGTTTCTAAAATAGAGCCGGCATATGTGAAGCCATTGTCAGAAGTGCAAGCTCAATTAGAAGAAGAAATTCGCCTCCAAAAATCTGAAGATCATATCCATCAGATAAAAAATAGAATCGAAGATGCTTTAGCAGCAGGCTCCAAACTGAGCGATGTAGCAAAAGAGCATCATCTTACTGTTGAAACTGTATCTGATTTGGATGTTAAGGGGCTGGATACAAAAGATAAACCAGTTTTGATCACCCTTGATAAGGATGCAAAAAAACTTATTATTGAGCAAGCCTTTAATTTGGGCGAGGGCTCAGAGAGCTCGGTTGTAGACGCGAACAGCATGCTGTCCTTTATTGTGCGCGTTGAAAAAATTACACCTGCTTACGTTCCTGAATTTGCGGATGTAAAAGAAAAGGTCCGTGAAAACTGGATGACGGAGAATAAACAAAAAGAAGCAGCGGAAACGGCCCATAAGATAATGCAAGAAGCAAAAAGTCTTGGTGATTTGACGCGTCTTTCTAATAAATATGGAGCAACCCTTTCGTCGAACCATACTATTAATCGTATGGATGCAGAGCAGCAAACTGCGTCTGATCCAAAGAAAAATATAAAAGAAGAATCGCTTAAGGATATATTATCCCCTGATCTTTTGGCAAAAGCGTTTCAGTTGGGCTTGGAGCAAGCCACCTATGGGGCAGTAAAGGACGGCTTTGCTGTTGTGATGTTACAGAAAGTGGTTCCCTTTACGCCAGATAGCAAAAAGATTGAGACATTCCATAAGATTATTGATCAGATGATGGAAAAAGATTTAACAGCTTTGTTGATTGATAGTTTCCGTTTGAATCACCCTGTGGTCATTAATCAGGAGACTCTTGATCACGTGATGAATCAGGAATAATTCTTTCTAAAATACTTAGTATACCTCTCCTCAAGATCCTCGGAACAAGTCCGAGGATGACAGTGTGTGGTGTTCTGAGGACGACAGTGGTGGGGACGAGGATAGTAGTGGGGCGCCTTGAGGATAACAAATGTGGTATCTGAGGATGACAGTGGTGGGGGCGAGGATGACAATGCTGCACGTTTGAGAATGATACAGATTTCAGGTGTAGTGGCGATAGACTATCTAGAAAACACGAAAAATATCACCCTCAAAACATGAAAAATGTCATCCTCGGACTTGTTCCGAGGATCTTTTGAGTTGATTAACTGACACGTGTTTTTAAATCAACCAACTTCTTCGAATACCCCAGCAGGGTTTGCTATTTCGTGTCTGAGTATTTCGCGGGTATATCCAATCGTCTCGAAAATATTCCCCTCGTTTTCAGATGTGCCTTCAGAGTTATCAGTCTCGTTGTTTTTGTCACTCGGTGCGTTATCTAGAGCTAACCCTATTCTTTCTTGACCAGACGCAACAGAAGCACCTCTGGTGGGTGTGAAAACTTTGGTCCTGTGAACTTTGGTGACAACACAGTTAACTTTGGATTTTTCTATTTTACCAGGCGTGCCTGTATAAACAGCAATTGAAACTTGCTGTTGGGGTTCGCCGTCTTCTTTAGCTGATGCTGTTTGTTCCTTGGCTACCTGATAATGCGCATTTTGATAGACGACTGGCTCATCTGCAAAATCAGCCTGAGTCGCCTCCGCTTTTAAGGAAAATAGACTTAGTATAAAACTAAGTGCAAAAATTTTTTTATTTCTATAGTCAACCATTGGCCCCTCATGAACATAATTGTCCACTCTGAGATCAGGCTAGCATATAAAGTATTAACAAAAAGTTTACAGGATCAAAGACTGATTTAAATTTCTTTGTGCTGTCTCCATAAATAAATGGGTAATCCGCTGACGGTAAATAAGCTGGCAATCAATAAGGTTTTTAAAGGCGTTTCATAGATAATCCAACAGCAAAAACCGCAAGCCACTAAGCCATAAAATAGCGAGAAATAGCTGAGTTCGTTTTTTTTGATCATCAATTTAAAAAAGCTAAACCCGCAAATCAGATACACAAAGAGAAAAGCAACAACTGAAAAATCAATAATCGAGGTGATTTGTTTTGCCAAGTTCTCATTAGCCGTTAAAACCAATAAGGGAATAATGCCAATGCTGCTGGCTAAAAGAGCCCAAAAGGGGGCATCGTTTTTATTTTTTAGAGCAAAAATACGGGGTATTAATTTATCTTCTGCTAGCCCCAAAGCAATTTGACCCGCCGACAAAACCCACGCATTCATGGTCCCAAGACAAACAATGGCAGCAATTAAAGAAACACCCAAATGCCAATGACCACCGAAAAGACGTTGCGCTGCATCAACATAAGGTGCCTTGGCTTGTGCTAATTCGGGTCCTGGAATCAATCCCATAATACCAATGCTATTGAGAAAATAAAGAAGGGCTACGCAAATGGTACCCAAGACAATAGCGCGAGGGATTGTTTTAGAGGGGTCTTCAACGGATCCTGCAGGCGTTGTTGCTGATTCTAAGCCAATAAAGCCCCACAGGGTTAACAGTGTAACTTGCGCTAGAGAATGCGTTGTGGATGAATTTTTAACAGCCTCTTCGGTGACAAAATTCCCTATATCAAAATAAAACAAGGCAACAATCGGCAAAATCAATAAAGGCACAAACTTTAAAAATGTCAAAACGGATTCAGCTTGTCCGGCGACGGTAACGCCCCTGAGGTTGAGAGCTGTAATGCCAATTAAAAGCAGTATTTCAAGGGCAAGGTACGTGTTGGATGAACAATGACCAATAAGAGGTGTTAGGTACCCAATGGTGGCCACAATGACCGCTGTCGTGCTAACCCATGAGATAGTCCAGTAGGTCCAGCCCGTAAAAAAAGAAGCAGGAGTCCCAAAGGCTTCTTTAACATACGCATGTGGTCCTCCTGTTCTTGGAAAGCGGCCGCACAAAGCTGCAAAAACAAGCGCCAGAGCAACAGCGCCAAATCCAGATATAACCCAACCTGCTAAGCTTAAAACACCAAAAGGTGCTAGGCTTGTTGGTAGCATAAAAACACCTGTTCCAATTTGGCTGCCTGTGACAAGCGCAAATACGGACCAAAAACCAATTTTACGTGACATTTGAGAAAAATCCTCTTTTACAAAATCTCTTAATTAAAAAATGAGTGGGGAAATTAAAAATGTAATGAGGATATATGGCTCAGAGAGCCTTTCGGAAGGAAGAGATTTTAAAAAAATAAGTGCGATTCATTTGAATACTCTCTCGTAAAAAACAATTTTATCGTATCCATGAAGATTTCAAAAAGCAATAAAAATAGTTTTGTTCCCGCTAGAGCTTTGAATAACAACTTCAGTAAAAGAATCATGTCAACGAAACCGGTTGACAAAAGTCTCGAAACATGTAAAAAAATTAATACTCATAGTTTTTATTTTAAGCACGGAAAAAGTAGGCTTAGTTCATGACAAAACGCGTAGCAGCAAAGCATAAAATCGATCGCCGTTTAGGTGTTAACTTGTGGGGGCGTGTAAAAAGCCCTTTTAATTCCCGTAATTATGGCCCTGGACAGCATGGTCAGCAGCGCTCAAAACCATCAGATTATGGTGTTCAGTTGCGTGCTAAGCAAAAGCTGAAAGGCTATTATGGCAACATTAGCGAAACTCAATTCCGTCGTATTTATCAAGAAGCCATTCGCCGTCGTGGTGATACTTCTGAGAATATGATTGATTTATTAGAGCGTCGTTTGGATGCTGTTGTTTATCGAATGAAATTCGTGGCAACTCCATTCGCAGCGCGCCAAATGGTGAATCATGGTCATATTAATGTCAATGGAAAGCGTGTGAATATTCCGTCTTATAGACTTAAAGATGGAGATGAGCTTGAACTTGCAAGTGGCATGAGAGAAAATGTGAATGTGGTGATCGCTTCTAAATCAGGTGAACGCGATATTCCAGATTACATTGAAGTTGATCATAAGCACATGAAGGGCAAGTTTATTCGCGGTCCAAAATTGGCTGATGTTCCTTATCCTGTGCAAATGGAACCGAATTTGGTTATCGAGTTTTACTCTCGCTAATTTTTTTGTTTTACTGTTAATGTTGAACCCCGTATTTTTTTACGGGGTTTTTTTTTAAAGATTAGGTTCTTAAAATGATTAATCCTTATTACCAACATCATGAACATACAGAACATTGTCAGCATGGTCATCATCATGAAGAGGAAGAAGACACGGACGATATCGTGATCCACACTTCTCAAGATTTTGAAGGCATGCGCAAAGCTGGGCTTCTTGCGTCTCAAACCCTCGATTACATAACCCCTTTTGTGAAAACGGGAGTGTCAACGGGTGAATTGGACAAGTTATGCCACGATTTTATCGTATCGCATGGTGCGATTCCTGCTCCGTTGGGGTATCGTGGTTTTCCAAAATCCGTTTGCACATCAGTGAATCATGTGGTTTGCCATGGCATTCCGGGTGATAAGAAATTAATCGATGGCGATATTATGAACTTAGATGTGACCGTGATTGTTGATGGATGGCATGGTGATACTAGTCGGATGTTTTCAATCGGTAAAGCTGGGATTCGCGCTGAAAAACTTATTAATGTTACTTATGAAGCCATGATGCGCGGCATTGAAGTTGTCCGCCCTGGCGCAACGTTAGGTGATGTTGGTCATGCTATTCAAAGTTTTGTGGAGAAAAATGGTTTTTCTGTTGTGCGTGATTTTTGTGGCCATGGTCTTGGTAAGATTTTCCATATGCCCCCTAGTGTTGTTCATTTTGGTAAAGCCGGTCACGGCGTAGAACTGAAAGAAGGTATGTTTTTTACGATAGAACCAATGGTTAACGCTGGGAAATATCCTGTGAAAGTTCTAGAAGATGGTTGGACAGCTGTGACGCGTGATCGTTCATTATCGGCTCAGTTTGAACACAGTTTGGGCGTGACTGCGACGGGTTATGAGATTTTTACGTTGAGTTGAAATTGAGTAACCTGCCTCTAGTATTTTATACCAGCCCCCATATTTAAATTTACAGAACTTTAATTTGTCATCCTCGGACTTGTTCCGAGGATCTTAGATTCTCGCAATAAATGCGAGAATGACAGTGGTTAATATTTCACCACTTAATGGCGAATATTTCACCATGTAGTGGCAAATATTTCGCCATTAAGCTCAAAGTCCATTTTCTTTCGCGGTGTGCATTGATCGAAATTTCGGTTTTGATGGGGGGTAGATAGCCTTAAGTTCGGGCTAAACCACTCTTCTTTTTCCAGAACGCGATTTCTTTAAACCTTTTTTAGCGCTATGTCTGAATTTCTTCACAGAAGACACCTTTGATGGTGCTAAGGAAGATTTAGCCTTATTAACAGGGGCCTTTGGAACGATCCAGTTTTCAGGTAAGGAACGACCATTGTTAATAGAGCTGCTATCAACAAGAGTTGTTACTTTCTCGGTTGGATAAAGAGGGGTTCTTGTTACTTCCGATACCATCTGCGCGGGTTGTGGTGACGGGATAACTTGAATAGGTACAATTGGAACTTGGACATTGCTTGGAGTGTATCCCTGGTACCCTGGATGCATATACATAGGTGTTGCCTGAACACTCTGATGATTTGCAGAACTTTGTTCAGTCGCAACCTGCACAAGCTGAGATTCTAGTTGTTGAGCAGGGGAAGGACGAAATGCAACCTCTTGCTGTTTTAAAGAAGCTTCAAGCATTGCTTGGTCAGCTTTTGCCACGCTTACTTCTGGAGAAGGCCCAAGGGGAGAATGCTGTGCTGCGACAGTAGACTGCACTTCGACATCATCATCATCTGTGTCCGCGGGTGTTATTTCCTTGCCCATCTTCAACGCACCTTTCGTTCCCGGTGCTGTATGAGGTTTGGAAAGTTTTACAACAGAAGAAGCACCTATTTTACGGAAATTGGTCTCAAGCAACTGAGCTGCGCGTCTATCGCGGACATGTCGGTTTTCACCGCCCATGACGACTGCAAACAAACGACGTGGATTGTTATTAGCATCATAGCGAATGGCAGAGGTGCTAATATTGAATCCAGAAGCACATACAAATCCAGTTTTGATCCCATCTAAACCTGGAAAGTTACCCAACATATGGTTGTGGTTGTTGTGAGAAACACCCAAATAAGAAAAACGCTTTGTTTTGAAATAATGGCAATATTCGGGAAAATCGCGATAAAGAGCTTGGGCTAAAATAGCCATATCCATAGCTGTCGTGATTTGCCTTGAGTCAGGTACGCCTGATGGATTAAAAAATTGTGTTGCATTCATCCCAAGCTGTTTTGCTTTTTTGTTCATAAGCTGAATAAAGCTTGGGAGGTTCCCAGCTAATCCTTCAGCAATAACAACTGATGCGTCATTGGCTGACTTTGTAACCATGCCTTTGATAATAGATTCAACGGAAATTGTGTCTCCTTTACGAAGACTTAATTTGCATGGAATCTGTCTTGTTGCTAAATGGGAAGTTTTGAAATGAGTATTTAAATTTATTCTGCCTGCTTTTAAAGCTTCAAAAACAAGATACAGTGTCATTTTTTTTGCAAGAGAGGCTGGGTGACGACGTTCATAAGCATTTTCAGCATGTAAAACCTTGCCTGTGGCCCCATCAACCACAACCGCCGCGTACTTAGCAGCATGTGCATGGTCAGCTAGGGAAAGAAACCCTAGAAACGAGAAAACAACAAGTAAACGTCTAAAAATATAAATCAACAATAACCCTCCCATTCTATGTCTCTATTTAAAAGGTTTGAGTCTTTTTTGTCAACTTATACCAAACATTAAAGTGTATAAAACTTTTCGTGTCAAATTTTTCATTGTTTGTTAATATTTTGTTTGCTAAGATACAAACTGTTTTAGAACATCAAATATAGATTGATTATTGTGACCCCTTTCATCTTGTTGCGACATTGGCGATGGCATCATAGCTGGTAATTTCCAGATAGGCCGTGCTTTGTTCAATTCAATTAAGATGAAAGTTTAGTGTTATGACGAAATCTTCTAAAAAAACATTCCTTTATACTATTTTTGCGTTTATTGCTGTTTCCGCTGTTTTGGGATACGGTTACAAAAATTATTTGCAATCAAAGGTTGCGCTCGATATTTCTCCCCATAAGTTGATTGTCGCCATTACACAAATAGCACCTCATCCATCCTTAGATGCTATTCACCAAGGTGTTGTGGATGAACTTGAATCTCAGAAAATTGAAAATCTTGAAATTATTTTTCAAGATGCTCAGGGGAGTGTCTCAACTGCAGCTCAAATTGCTCAAAAATTTGCAAGCTTGGATCCAGCCGTGATTGTACCGATCACAACACCATCAGCGCAGAGTGCTTATGCCGTTGCTAAACCCAGAAAGATTCCTGTTGTTTTTGCTGCCGTTTCTGATCCTGTGGCTGCAAAGTTGATATCAGATTTTGACAAGGTTGGTGATGGAATTACAGGCGTCTATGATCAAGCTCCTTTTGAGGAACACGCCAAACTCATTTATTCTTTGTTAAAGGATAAAAAAGAATCGCTGACCATTGGTATCCTCTATAATCCTGGAGAAGCGAATTCAGTGAGCGCGATTGAATCGATCTCAAAAGCTTTAACACCTTATAATATAAAGGTGATTAAAGCCGCAGCATCCTCTACAACGACTGTAGCTGCTGCTACTCAATCTTTGATTGGAAAAGTAGATGCGATTTATATCCCAAATGATAACACAGTGATTTCTGCTTTGGATTCAGTCATAAAAGTAACGCACGCAGAAAAAATTCCTGTGTTTTCATCGGACCCTGAATCCGTAGAACGTGGATGTCTTGCAACAATTGCACCAGATCAATATCAAATTGGACGTCAAACAGGACGAATGGTTGTGTCCCTTTTAAAGGGTACTGAAATCAGCAAGATTAATCCTGAAAAAGCTTCTGCTCTCGTATTTGTTCTAAATCAAAAAACGGCACGACATTTGGGGATAACCTTTCCTCATACACTTATAGAAAAAGCCGACAAAATTATTGAACTTGATGGAACAATCACTACAAATTTATAAAAGGTAAAACGAAAAATGGATAAGTTTTTTAAACAGACCATAGTTGCGGTAATAGCAGTTGTGGCATTATTGGCAGGGCGATGGCTTTGGCAAACGAACACTCCTCAAATACCAACAAACATACCAGCTGTTGGCATCGTCCAGGTGATTGAGCACCCCGCTCTTGATCAAACAAGACAGGGTATTATGGATGAATTAGCGGACGCAGGCTTTGCGCCGAGCAAAACCATCCAATCATTTTACGAATCAGCCCAAGGAAATCCAGCGTTAGCAACACAAATTGTTCAGAAATTCGCTGGACAAAAAGTGAATGTGATTGTGGCAATTGGTACAACACCAGCCCAAGCAGCAGCACAAGTGACGCACACGACAAATATTCCTGTCATATTTGCATCCGTTACAGATCCAGTGGGCACCAAGCTTGTCATAGATCCCAAAAAACCAGAGCAAAACGTAACAGGTGTTTCGAACTTTATAGAAGTCGAACGGCAACTCAAAGTCTTTCGTAAAATTTTACCAAGCATGCGTCGTTTAGGTGTGGTCTATAATCCAGGAGAAGCAAACTCAGTAACTCTTTTGGAAAAAATGCAAGCTGCCACAAAAGAAGAAGGAATCGCTCTTGTAACAGCGCCAGCAAGCAAAACAAGCGAAGTTTTAACAGCGGCTCAAAACTTGGTTGGTAAGGTTGATGCCATATTTGTTAATAATGACAATACAGCCCTGGCTGCTTTTGATGCAGTTGCTAAAGTTGGTTCTGAAAATAAAATTCCTGTTTTTGTAAGCGATGTTGATTGCTTAAACAAAGGAGCTTTGGCTGCATTAGGGCCAGATCAATACCAACTTGGGCGTCAAACAGGAAGAATGATTGTGAAGATTCTGAAAGGTGAAAAGAATCCAACAAGCCTTCCTGTCGAATGGCCAGAGAAAGTGACTCTCAAGCTTAATCTTGACGTTGCCAATAGGTTAGGTATTCAATTCCTGGATGAACTTGTGAGTGAAGCCGAACAGTTTGGTAATTAAATAAATGACGCCTCCAGACTTTACAGATTTTGGGTTTAATGAAATCCCCTTGAAAGACAAGACCAAAAAGGTCCAGGACCTTTTTTCAAGGGTGGCTTCTCGTTATGACCTGATGAATGATCTGATGAGTTTGGGGGCGCATCGTTTGTGGAAACAAAAGTTTATCAGACGGCTGCCTTTGAAAAGAGGCGATACGATACTCGATGTGGCTGGTGGAACAGGTGATATCGCTATTGGGATCAAAGAAACTTATCCCCATTTAGACCTTAATATTACTGTCTGTGATTTAACATCTTCGATGGTTGAAGAGGGCAGGGACCGATCTATCAATAAGGGGTATCTGAATAAAATATCTTGGGCCTGTGGAAATGCAGAGACATTACCCATTTCGGACAATTCTGTTGATCTTTATACAATTGCTTTTGGTCTTAGGAATATCGCGGACAAGGAAAAAACGTTAAGAGAAGCCAATCGAGTTTTAAAACCCGGAGGATCGTTTTTTTGTTTAGAGTTTAGCCATCCCGTTCTCCCTTTGTTATCAAAGGCTTATGACGCATACTCTTTTAACGTTTTACCAATTTTGGGAAAGTATGTGGCAAGCGACCAGGAGGCCTATCAGTATCTGGTTGAAAGCATAAGGAAATTCCCTGACCAAGAAACGTTGCTTCATAAAACGAAAGAAGCGGGTTTTTTTGAGGCGGGTTTTGAGAGCTGGTGGGGTGGAATTACGGCTTTGCATTATGGGAAAAAAAGTTATTAACCATTTATAAAATGTTAATGTTTTTCATCTATTATAAAGAGTGAGAATGCTGTGTAAGCATGCCTGAACACAAAATTGTGCTGTATTTTTTACCATAAGATTGCTATAGATACACACATATTTCATGAAGCTTGTCTGCTTCGGTGAGGTATTTACGAAAAGAAAAAGTTAGGAAGAAAAATGAGAAACAATTTACTGGAAGCAATTATTGGAGCAGCTGTGTTAGTTGTGGCTGGTTTTTTCCTGTTTTTTGCGTATTCCTCTGGTCAGAAAAATCTTCCTAAAGGGTACATTTTATATGCCAACTTTGAACGTATTGATGGTTTGAATATTGGTGGTGACGTCAAAATTAGCGGTGTTAAAGTCGGAACAATCAAGAGTATGGAAATTGATCCAGCAACCTATCAAGCAAAAGTTGGTGTTCAAATTCGTGAAGATATTAAAGTTCCTGATGATTCATCTGCAGAAGTGGCAAGTGAGAGTTTGCTGGGTGGTAAATATGTAGCGGTTGTTCCAGGCGGAAGCGAACGGTTTTTAGCGCCTGCAGGTTTTATCACGCAAACACAATCTTCGATAAGCTTTGAGGGGTTGATTAGCAAATTCTTGTTTAGCAAGAATGACCAAGAAAAACCAAAACTTGCCGAAAATTCCTCTCCTCAAGAAGTGCGTCCGAATGAAGGCGTTTTAGAGGGACAGCGTCCGGAAGATATAAAGACGGTTATAGTGGGTTAAAACGCGTAGGCGCATCTTTGATACTTCCTGCAATTGCCAAAACGTACAAAGCCGCTGTTTCAGCCCGTAAAATTCTGGGGCCAAGGTTGATGGGGGTGATCTTATCTTTGCTAAAGAGAGTGACTTCTTGGCTTGTAAATCCACCCTCTGGGCCGATGATAAATCCCCATGCTGAGGTTTTGCTTTGTCGCAGAACTTTTTGAATCGGTTCTGCGTCGGTGCGTTCTAGGGCTACGTACCATTCGATTGACTCTGGTTTTTCCCAGGACTGCAGACCCACAGCCTCCAAAACCATCGGTACATCCAACCGCTCACACTGCTGTGATGCTTCGATGGCGTTTTTCTGGAGTCGTTCTAAATTCAACCGCTGCGTATTACACCGTTCAGTTAAAATAGGTTGCAGATGCGTCACCCCCAATTCCGTTGCCTTTTCAATCAAAAATCCCATCGCATCATTTTTTAAAGGGGCAAACGCAAGCCATAAAGGTGGCGTGGAACTTGGTTGGCGCAGCTGCTTTTCAATTTGGATAACAATCGATTTTTTGGTGATTTGGGTGACTTTGCTTTGCCATTCTCCGTTGTTTTCATTAAATACATTAACAATGTCATCTAGGTGATAGCGCAACACTCGAGCCAGGTAGTGGCTGTGGTCAGGGCTCAGTGTTAATTCTCTCTTTGCTTCGAGAGACTCATTTAAGTAAAGTCGAGTCATGAGGGTCCTTTTTTGTAACAAAGGCTGTCTTAAATTTTAACACTCTTGTGATGAATAATTGCACCATTAAGAACCTTGGAATCTTTAACTTGAGATTTCTTCTAAAGAGGGTTTTTCAAGATGTTTGTTTTGTTTGAATTTCAGGTACAGCGCTGCGCTTGATCATGGGGCCTCCGTTCGATGCGGCTCCACGGTGCTTGGCCTCCGCCTCCTCCACCACAAGATCAACACTCACCCGCCTCTTGTTTCGCGTTCAAAAAAACGGTACAACAAGAGTATTAACACAACTTCTGCATTAAAAAGCGTCCAAAATCAACCGATATCTGCTAATTTTTTTCACTCAGGCCCCGAGGGAAGGGAGCAACCTTAATCAAAGTTGCTCGGTGCTGTCTGCCAGTCGCACTTAACTGACACTCCACCACATGGCGCCCTCTGTTCCAATTCTAAAGTTAATGCAAAAAGGTTAATAAAACGTTTGTAAATCAAAGATTCTTACAAAAAGATGATTTGTTATTAAAAGCATGAACAATTTCTCGGAGTTACTGCAATACAATGCACGAAAACGAATTAGAAATAGACGAGTGTCTTGTTCATGCGCTCCTTAAAAGTCAGTGCTCTCACTGGTCTAATCTGCCATTAAAAGCCATACTATCAAGCGGCACTGTCCATGCGTTATTTCGCTTGGGTAGTCAGTATATTGTTCGTCTCCCTAGAATCGACGGGGCAACTGAAAGTCTCGATAAGGAATACGAGTGGCTTCCCAAGATTTCTCAAATTCTAAAAATGCCGATCTCTGAACCCTTATTTAAAGGCAATTCTGATAAGTCCTACCCTTGGTCTTGGACCGTACACAAATGGCATGAAGGTCATAATCCAAACTTTGAAAAAGAAAACGAGTATAAAAAATTGGCTAAAGATCTCGCTTATTTTTTAAACGAGCTACACGAGATAAATCTAGCGAACGGCCCCTATTCTAGGCGCGGAGTTCCTTTAAAAAAGCTGGATGTGGGAACAAGAAAAGCGATAGAGGACCTAGAGGGAGAGATAGATATTCAATCTGTAGCTTCTTTGTGGAATCAGCTATCAAATACCCCAACATGGAATAGAGACCCGGTATGGGTCCATGGAGACTTGCTTTCTGGAAATATTATCGTTCAAAATAATCGCCTAAGTGCAGTCATTGATTTTTCAGATGTGGGTATAGGCGATCCAGCTTCTGATCTTATTATTGCTTGGAGTCTGTTGAATGCCCCTTCAAGAAGATACTTTAGAGAAAATTTAGAAAATATCGATGACAATACATGGGAGAGAGGTAAAGGTTGGGCGCTTTCAATCGCGCTTATCATGCTGCCATATTATAAGCATTCAAACCCTGTGTTGGCTTCGCTTGCAAGACGAATGATAGAAAATGTGTTACGTGATTAAGGTGAATGGTATATGTTTATAACGCGAAATCATTCTTTTATCCAACTCTGTCGACTTGATAAATTGACTGGTGTTTGGCTTGTCATGTTTCCTTGTTGGTGGGGGGTGGCTTTAAGCCAATCCTTAACTCAGTCTTTCATGCAACAAGGCAAATTCTATTTTCAGCTGTTTTTATTTTTTATAGGGGCGCTTTCTATGCGCGCAGCAGGGTGCATTGTAAATGATCTGACGGATCGGAAATTCGACCGGGCGGTTGAGCGGACTCGAGGTCGTCCCTTGGTTGCAGGAACCGCCACAGTAAAACAGGCTATTTTTTATTTCGGTCTTATGTGTTCGGTGGGATTGGGTGTTTTTCTCTTTCTGTCTCCTCTGGCTAAGATCTTATCTCTGATAGCTTTTGTTCTGTTATTTATCTACCCCTGGATGAAGCGCATCACCCATTGGCCTCAGTTTGTTTTAGGATTAGCTTTTAATAGTGGTGTTTTGATTGCGTATGCTAATAACACGCAAACGCTGAACCGGACGGTTTGGCTTGTTTATGGAGCTGGCATTTTTTGGACGCTTGCCTATGACACCATCTATGCCTTTCAGGATATCGAAGATGACTTAAAGGTTGGGGTCAAATCCACAGCGATTCTTTTTAAAAAATATCCCAAACTTTTGCCGATGATTTCATATGCCGGTATGCTGCTTATTTTTGTGACCCTGTACCTTCAAAAAGGAGGGGCGGATTATGTTCATTCAGACTGCGGTTTTGTATTCTGGCGGGGGAATTGGAATTTTTGGATTGGGATTCCTTTGTTTTTAAGTTTTGTCTGTGATGTATTGTGGTACTGGAATCCAAATGATCACCAAAGTTCCTTAAAAGCTTTTAAACAAAACAAAGTCTTTGGGTGGATTGTTTTTTTTATTCTTTTAGGGTGTTTGTGATTGGGGTATTCGAACGTATGATATTCTTAAACAGAAACCTTTCTCTCGTTCCCTAAAGCTAAAGACGCCAAATATGCAGATCGACTCATATGACGTTTTTGAGCCTGTTCATCAATATAATGGAGTGTATCTTCAGAAAAGCTTACATTCACACGCACAATACGGGCCAAGGGTGCCTCTACTAAAAAAGCAACTGAATCTTTATCGTTTAGATCTTTCATGATTGATTCTAATGAGCTAGGCGCAGGAATGGTTTCTTCCATTTCTTTCATTAAATTAACATGCCCTTTTAAAGCTTCTTGCGCTAGGTCTTTTGCTTCATCTAATGTTTTTCCAGCGGTAATGCAACCAGGAAAATCAGGAAAACTCACTCCATAGTCTGAGCGTGCATCTTTATGAATCAAAGCAATGTAATTCATTTGTTTTCTCCTATAGTTAAAACACCTGACTGCTTAGCAATGCTTTTTAACGTGCCTTTTGGAAAATCTCTTTTTGGATGCGGCACGGTAACAATCCCTCTTTTTAATGGATGGATAAAATGCCAGTGACTTCCTGTTGTCCTTTTGTGGACCCAGCCATCTTCTTGCAACATCTGGATAATAACACGACTATTCATCGTGTGTATTCTTACACATTTTTTGATTGAACGCAAGAATTTTCAATTTTATCTAAGACAACAACTTCTTAAGTTGTTGATAAACTTCTCCGCCATTTCGTTTGCCAACCAAAATAACATAAACGCTTTTTGATGACGAAGCGATGCGATAGATAACACGGTATTCACCACAATCACATCGTCTGTAAGGCTCATAGTCTTTTAGGGTTTGCGAGTCATGAGGTCGTGGTTCTTCTTGAAACCCTAAGATTGATTTTTTAAGTTGCCTTTGGTGTTTTTGAGGAAGAGTTTGAATGAACTTAATCACTCTTTTATCAAGAATAATTTCGTGCATTCATTAACTCTGCTTTAGGAAATTTAAGCTTTCTTCAGGAGATTCCCATTCTGCTGTTTTTTCCAATGTTTCAGCCAATGTTCCCCAAAAAGCATCTTCAAGTTCCAAATAGTGTTGATAGGAAATCATGACAACAGATGGATTTCCTGATCTTTCAATAATCACAGGTTCTCTTATGGCTGCTTCTAAAATAGCGCCTGACCGTTTGTTAAGTTCTGTTGCAGAAATATGCATTTGTGATTCTTCCTGAATCAACTGTATAGTACGTATAATACATACTTTACGTACTTAAGTCAAGACTCTCTTTCATTCACTACTTTCAACCATCAATTGAATTCCGTCGAAATTTTCTAATGTTATTCGGTGGCTACCCCCATTACGCTGAACAAGGAGTTATCGGAAAAATTGGCAAAATCTGAAATGCCCCCCTACGAAGCCCAAAGAAATAAAGTCGCTCTAGACTATAGCATTGAGATGCTTGAAACTGTCTCTTCTATGAGTCGTTTCTTCACGCAGCCTCTTGGTCTGACAACTTTTGGCTATAAGCGCGTCTATCAAGACGGGCGATATTTGTTTTTATCGACAAATCAGGATTGGCTAGAACATCACTATCAGCATGTTAAAGATCATGGCGCTTTTTTCCAAGAAGCAATGGAAACAGCCCATCTCAATGATTCTTACAAAGTTTTATGGCCTTCTGTTTCTGAGGATCACTTTCTTCAAGCTCTAAATCATTTCGGCATGTGGCATGGGATCAATTTTTATAAGTGGAGAGGTGATTATTTAGAGTTGTGGACCTTTTCAACGTCAAACGATCAAAGTGGTATTTCTCAGTTGTACTTGAATACGCTGCCCTATTTTGAAGATTTTATTCGTTATTTTAATTTAAAAGCTAGTGAGATCATTAACGTGGAAGAGGAGGAAAAATTCGCACAATTTGAGAGTGATTTGTCCGCTATCGCGCCTTCTGATATTTCACCGAATTCCCTGATTCAAATCATCAACCAAATTAAAATTGATGAATTTCTGGTGGACAGCCCCAATGGCATTGTTTCTTTGACGCCACGTGAGGGTGAGTGCATTAAATTGCTGGGGATGGGAAAGAGCGTAAAGGAGGTTGCGGCTGTTTTAGATATTTCCCCTCGTACCGTTGAGTCTTATATCAATCAAGCTAGGGACAAGACAGGATGCAGCAAGTCAAAGTTGCTAAGTCTTATTCAGTCGTCTTTAAGTTGATATTTTTTCTTGTCATTCCCGCGAAGGCGGGGATCCAGATTGTATTTTCTGGATCCCCGACTCGGCACTTCGTGCCTCTCGAGGATGACAAGGGTACTGATTGAACATCTAAAGGAATAGTCAATGAAATCCATCAAATCCTTTCTCGCCTGCACCATTGGAAATGTGATCGAATGGTATGAATTTATCGTCTTTGGTTATTTTGCGGGTATCATTGGGGCTGTGTTCTTTCCAGCCTCATCACCTCTTTTGTCATTATTTAAAGCCTTTGGTGTGTTTGCTTTGGGGATCATGGTCAGGCCCTTAGGCGGTCTTTTATTTGGTCACATCGGTGATAAATTTGGCAGAAAAAATGCTTTGTTTTTGTCGATGGCGTTAATGTCTGTGCCTACCTTTTTAATTGGGCTATTGCCCACTTACGAGAGCATCGGTATATCAGCATCTGTCATTTTGATTTTGATTCGTATCGCCCAAGGTCTGGCGATGGGCGGCGAATACGCAGGCACGATGACGTATTTAGTAGAAGGAGCCACCACTACAAATAGAGGCCTTTACGGAAGTATTGCCGCGTTGAGTTTGGTCATCGGGATGGCTTTGGGATCATTTGTCTCAGCCATTTTACATACCAGTCTGAACCCAGAACAGATGCTTAGTTGGGGATGGCGCATTCCTTTTTTCATCAGCTTTATTGGAATTGTGTGGGCGATTTATTTGCGTCTTTGTCTACAAGAATCCCCTCATTTTGTTCAGTATCAAAAAGATCATCCCATCGTAAAGTCCCCTATTAAAGAAGCATTTTCCCATGATTTAATACCCATTATCACAACCATATTTTCTCAGTGTTTTTTGGCTGTTGGTATGTATACCATGACCGTTTTTTTCTCAACCTATGCTCAGCAAAATTTTAAAGGGCTCGCTCCGTTGACCTCAGCTTTGTTGAACACGCCTGGTGTTTTGCTCATTGGTGTCTCTGCAGTTCTATCAGGTTGGCTATCAGACAAGTGGGGAAGAAAAAAGATTTTGATGGTTGTGGCAGGGGCAGCCATTCTTTTGTCTTGGTATTTTGCTTTCTTTTTAGAGATCAAAGAGGTCAGTTCGTTTTTCCTTGTCCATTTGAGTATGTCTGTTCTGACAGGGTGCTTTTTGGGACCCATTCCCTCATTTCTGGCTGATTGCTTTTCAGTGAAAACGCGATACACCAGCATTGCTTTCAGCAATAACTTAAGCATGGGGATATTTGGTGGGACAGCTCCTATGATGATCACTTATCTAATGAGTGTTTATTGTTTGGATACAATCCCTCTCTATTATTTAATGCTCAGTGCTGGGGTTAGTTTAATTGGGCTGATGTTTGTGAGCCTCACCTGTCATCCCCGAGAGGCTGAGAGCCAAGTCGGGGATCCAGAGAATTACTAGATTCCCGCCTTCGCGGGAATGACAGTGTGGTGCGATCGCAATTGACGGCCGACTGTGGTTTTGCTTAAAAAACACCACCCCAACCCCAGGTGCCACCACCATCAGCTGTTTGTTCAGCTGACTTTCCCTTTGGTGTTCCTGCTGCAGTATCCGAGCCAAGGTGTGTAACTTTTGCAATTACTGGCGCAGAAGGAAGCGTTCTATCGAGTGAACCAGCCAGCGCATCAGTTTTTACTGCTGTCCCAGCTTGTGGAATAACTGTTGGAACCGCTGTTGTATCAACAGGTGGTTTTCCATCGCTACCACTTCCCGCTGTTTCTAAAGCCTTTACTTGTGCTCTCAGCGTTTCTAGCTCCGCTTGTGATGGAGTTACAGATGTTGTTCCCCACAACCATGAAAGATAACCTGCTTGAGCAGTCGAATCCACTACTGGCACTAGCACAACTTTTTCCCCAAACTGAATGCGTTCTTTTAATGCTTCCTCAAGTTGAGGCGCCTCTTTTTTGTAGAGTAATTTATCCAAAGCAGTTGTAAAATCTGGACTTGCCGTCAAATAGGCTTGATCCAAGACAAATTCTTTATGGTCTGGGATTTGACCGATTGCAGTTTGGTATCTTGATTGCGCTGCTCGATGTTCTGTAAGTCTAGCGAGCATTCCCATTAAACGGCTTCGATCAAAATCATAAATGGCATGGAGAGCTTCATGAAGATAAACGGATGATCCTCTGAGTCTTGTTATCTCGGTCCTATCACCTGCAGATATTAGCTCTTTCTTTTCAAGGGCTGATGCGGCTGCAGAAGATGTTTGAATATAATCTCGTACAACATTTAAGTGGAATACCGCCAATTGAAGCCTCTCTTCTTCACGCGTAACTTTTTCTTTTGCTTCTGTAAGTTCAAGTTCAGCACAGCTTTTTTCTGGGGTAGCGATTGTTGCTCCTTTATATTTTTCAGCTGTTGTGAGCTCCTGCGTTCTTGCAGCTAAAATGCGTGCCAATCCAAATTTCATAAACACAAAGTCATTTGGTTGCTGGTCTGCTGTTGTTGTTAATAAGGCTCCTGTTGTCACCGCATTATTAAATTCATCTAGTTCTACAGATCCGCCCAAGCAAGGTATAACTCGGATAGGAGTGGTTAGCCTGTTAAAGGAGGCCGCTTTTTCTCTTGCGCTGCCATCCGACGCCCACGTTTTGCCTGATAAGCTACCTTTTAATATGTTTTGCGCTAGTTGCTTAATAGCATCTGGGGTTGATTCTACTAGCATTTGGCTAAATCCTAAGACAGCAGCTTTTTCAAGGGCTAAATCTCTGGAAGCTAAAGCTTCTAAGGGAGTGGGCTCAGTAGCTGCAGTAGTTGTTTTTACTCTGCTATCTAAAGCTGCTACCTGCGCTTGAAGTTTTTCTAGTTGTGTTTGATCACCGAGTGCTGCTCTTGCATTGTTTCGCCCTTGTTTTCCTGTAGGTTTTGTCGCTGGAGCAAGCCATTCACTAGTCGTAGGAAGGATAGGGAAAGCCGCCATATAATCAGTCGCTCCAGGTGTGCTACCTGGCACTACATAGAGAGACCTTTTGCCTCCCGGTTTAGGCGCGGTGGGATCATCTGTCGCAAACGCTGTTGTCACCAGCAATGAACTCAAAGAAACGGCTATTATTTTCGAAAAAACACGCATGTATTGGGTCTCCTTTACTCACGATTAAAAACTCTTACTCTGTAAGCATACAGAAAAGGCTTTACTAAAATGTTAACGCAAACTTTATAAACATACAATTCAGTTAAAATTTTACGTAAATGAAGCTTATTTTGTCTGGGAGCCTTAACGATTTATCAATAAATTCCCCGTTATCTTGTGAAGGTTACCAACTTTTTTTGGAGATCTTTAAATGAAGAAAATTGCGTTATTAGCACTTGGTTTAAGTGCTATTTTATTGAGTGAAGTTAATGCTGCTACGGGTTTAAGTTTTGAGGAACGAGAAGTCGACAGAGGTCTTGCTCACCAGCAGTTATATGTCCAAGAAATGAGAGATCGCCTGGATACGCTTTCTCATGTTCAAGAAAGACAGGCTTTTTTAAGAAAAGCACAATCTAGATTTAACCCGCAAATAGTTCAAACTCTTGAAGATGCTATATCTGCTGTGGGAGCTGTCTATAAACAATTAGAATTACAGGAAACTTATTGCCAAAATTCTCTAGGGAATGACATTGCAGATGAGGTAAGAGGTCCACTTGATACAGCATATGGCGAATGCGCAATAATGATTCGTTCTCTAGCTGGTACAGGGTTTATGGGGCGCCTTCCTGCTATTAATGGAGATGGCGAAGATCTTAATGAGTTTCCTATAACGTATGATTCTCTTGGTTTGGCAGCGACAAATGTGCAAAGCGAAAGTGCAGCTCAAGCAGCTTTGGGTTCAGTTACTGATGCCAAGTCTGTGTGTAAGAATCGTTTAGGAAAATATACATCTTACTTGGAGAGCTTAAAAAAAGATCAAGTGCAATTGTCTACAGATATTCCAGCTCTCATGCTAAAGGAAACAGAGTTTCTTGGTAAAATTGGTGATGTTTTGGCTCAGCTCAAGTCTTTTTCAGATGGCAGAAAATAACTATACTTTTTTGATGGGCTTTTTTAAAACTTGCATTTTTTGCAAAAAAAAGGTATAAAAAATGTAAGATAGGTTTTGTACAACCTCCGAATATTTAGCCGCTGATCATAAATCAGCGGCTTTTTTTGTGTCATTTTCTTGTCATTCCCGCGAAGGCGGGAATCCAGGAATACAACTGGATCTCCCTCGGCCTTTGGCCTCTCGTGGATGACAGCGCCTAATCCCCCACCCGACCAGAGGAGCGGCAGATAACTGTACTTTTGACCAGTATATAAAAGACATTGTTGAATTCAATCTACAGCTTCTAGAGGATATGAGCCGTTATCCGAATTCTTACAATCTTTTAGAAACAACATTAGAAGAAGTCTGGGAAATAAATGGTTCTCTCAAACCCTTTCAAAAGCTTCGAGTATCTAAAAAATAAGGGTGGCTAGATTTTGTCTTTGTTTCTTCATCCAAAACGGGCCATAGGTCATCTGGAATAAGATCTTTTAGATGATCATAAAAACCTCTGCAAGTTGTTTTGAGCTGAGCATATGCTGCAACAAATTCGTCACAATTGTGAAATGACTCTAAACTTAAAACATTCACTGATTCTTCTGTAATCTGTGACAGATTATCGTAAAGGGTTGTTAAAGAAGGTAGCATCTCTATTTCTTCTTTGTGACAGGCAGGATTAGATAGCGTTCGCAATAAAGAAACACGATTCCAGATCATTTTTCTGATAAGAGCGCGGTCTTTGTCGCAAACTGTTTCAAGAACTATACTGCAGGTGAGGTACGAAACTTGATTAATGTAGGACTGAATTTTAGCTCTTTTTGCATCTGTATCATCTGTTGTAAATTCGTCAACTGCTGCTGATCCAGATGTTATGGGTTGTATGCCACTCTCATTCCAGCCATCAACTAGGTGAGAACGATGCAAACAACTATCGGTATCCCAATCTTCTGCGCTACTTGCTTGAACTCCCTGTTGCAAGAGAGAAATCAGACACAAAAAAACACGTAAAAATTTCGCATAAAAGATTGTTCCTTACATAGTAGCTATCTAAAAACACTATAACAAAACAAATCCTAACAATTAGTTAAATCATTTTCATAAAATAAAGAAATTAAATAATAATTTTCTAACCAAAGGACACCTTCATGAAAACATGGATTCAATCAATCATGCCCAAATTATTGATAACCTGGTTATCACGAAAGAAAAAAGGCAGACCAATTTTAAAGACAAAAAAGGAATCAGTTGTAAAATGTGCTTTTGCCTTACTGTCTTTAGATTTTGTGAATGCAGACTTTTCAAATTTAAAAACCCCAGAGGACGTTCGTAAATACGATGCGGCTAATTGTTCTCAACATAGGAAATATCAGAGGGACATACTTGATTCAATCATTGAAATAGAGGGAAAACCCAATTCTAACCTGAAAAGAGCTTATATAATTTTGCGACAAGAAACTGATCGGACCGCGCGTGGCGCAATGGCAGAGCTTGATTTACAGCAGCAGCTTTCTGTTGTGCACAAAAATTACTTGAGTTTTGCAACTAAAATCAGCCACGGAGCAGATGATGAGTGTACGTTTTACAAAGAAATAAGGGGAATTATTGAATCTAACCTACAAACTTTAGAAGACATGAAAAACAGACCAAATACCTATAATCTGCTTCTAACAACTTTTGAAGAGGTGGCTGTAGAGGGAAGTTTATACTCTTTTCCACGGCTTAAAGTCGTAAGGATGCAACAATAAACAAGTTTCCTACTATTCTCCTCGTAAATCCTCGGGAAAATAAGAATTTAGAAACTCAGAAAGATTCTCAGGTGTTGTTTGTGAGCTTAATGTATCAACGGTCTGTTTTTCTATTTCAGATAAATTAGAATAAAGAGTCTTCACAGAAGGTAGCTCTTCTTCTGAGCTTGTAGAATCAGTCATCGTTCGAAATAACAAAATCCGATTCCAAATCATTGCTTTGAGAAGCTTGCGAGAATGATCACCAATGGCGCTGCTTCCAATAAAACAGACTAGAAGTGACAACTTAACGTGAGAAGACTTTATTTGTTTGATTTTTAATTCACGTGGGTTTCGTTTAAAGTCTTCTACTTCTTTGGCAGCTAGTTCAGCAGTTAAAGGAACAATACCACGTTGTTGAAAAATTTCAGTAAAAGGAAATTCATATGTTTCATAGTTCGCAGGATGAGCCTTCCAATTTTTGTCTTCAATTTCAAATTCATCACCTGCTTGAACTCCCTGTTGCAAGAGAGAAATCAGACACAAAAAAAACACGTAAAAATTTCGCATAAAAGATTGTTCCTTACATAATGGCTATCTAAAAACACTATAACAAAACAAATCCTAACAATTAGTTAAATCATTTCCATAAAATAAAGAAATTAAAT
>CANJLN010000025.1 GCA_947475175.1 Alphaproteobacteria bacterium | reverse complement strand
TTGCTCAACACATTAGATTTACTGCGCGATTATGATGGAGACGATCTTAAAAATATGCTTCAAAAAATACTGAAAACTCAACTTGTGTAGATACCTATGGGCTTGACCATAGGGAGACTGTGTGGCTTACAAAATCTCTAAAATATGCTCAGCACTTGTGACAGAACAACTGGACGCTGGCTCAACATCCAGATGCTTTAGAATCCCATTTCGAACGACAATAGCATAACGTTGCGAACGGTATCCCAACCCCAAGGCTGTTAGATCCATCCCCAATCCCATCGCTTTTGTGAAATCACCATTTCCATCGGCTAGCATTTGAATAGAATCTTCTACCTTTTGATTTTCAGCCCAGGCTTGCAAAACAAAGGGATCGTTCACAGATAAACAAGCAATTTGATCAACACCCTTGTCCATTATTTCTTCACAATGAGTTATAAAACCGGGTAAATGCTTTGCGGAACAAACAGGCGTAAAGGCCCCTGGAATTGCAAAAAGAACGACTGTTTTGTTTTTGAAAAACTCACTGGTCACCAGATCCATAGGTCCATTTGCAGTGGCTTGCTTTATGGTAAGATCAGGCATCTTGTCGCCAACTTTAATGGTCATAAATTTGTCTCCTTTGGGGGTGATCTTCACATTTAGCTCATTATAAGCAGGTTGGGTCATTTAACAATATATAAATTAATTAAAATCCACGCTATAGCCTTTTAAGAACTCAAAAACGGTCAACGGTTTCCCACCGGGCCTTTGGACCTTGTCCAAGGCAATCGCCCCTTCGGTACAATTGACAACCCATGGATGCTCAGCTGTGTGGCAAAAGGTTCCAGGTATTCCGTTTACATCTTTGATATAAGTGGCTTCTAACACCTTAATGCTGACTCCCTTATGCGGAAACCAGGTTCCTGGCCAGGGATTAAGAGCACGAACCTTTCGATCAAGAGAGGCTGCAGGCTCTGACCAATTCAGCAAACCCTCTTCTTTTTTGAGCTTGTGCGCATAAGTGACACTTTCATCGGGTTGCGGTGTGGGGGTGATGGATTTCATTTCTATATCTTTTAATATTTTAACAATCAAATCAGCGCCCATTATCGAGAGTTGATCGTGCAAGGCAAAGGTTGTTGTCTTGTCTGTAATGGGGATTTCCCCTTTTGCAAACATATCCCCTGTATCTAAACCCACGTCCATTTGCATGATGGTAATGCCGGTTTTTTGATCTCCTGCCATAATCGCCCGATGAATAGGGGCCGCTCCCCGCCAGCGCGGCAATAAAGAAGCATGGATATTGATGCAACCAAGCCTTGGTACTTCTAAAATTTCTTTGGGTAAAATCAATCCATAAGCAGCAACAACCGCGATGTCTGCCTTATGTTTTAAAAAGATATCTTGCTCTTCTTTGATTTTCAAAGTTTTTGGTGTATAAATATCTAAACTGAGTTCTTCAGCTTTTTGATGAACGGCCACTTTCTGCACGTGGTGCCCGCGGTCTTTTTCTTTGGGAGGTTGGGTGTAAACAGCGACAATTTTGTGTCCGGCTTTGATCAGGCTCTCTAAAGCAGGGACAGAGAAAGCGGGACTGCCCATGAAAATAATGCGCATTGGTTGTTCTTTAGTAAAACTTAGTGATGAAGATTATCATTTTGAATTGTCAAGCTAAACCCAGCTAAACTGCAAAGAGCTTTAATAGTGTTATATTCTGGTTTGGATTTTCCAGAAAAAACACGATATAAATGTTCACGGTTTAAATGGGCTTCTTCTGAAATTTTCTTGACTGTGTAATTGCGAGCCCTAAGCACATGATCAAGTGCAGTTGCTGCAACGCGAGGATCCTCATCTTCGAGAGCTGCTGCCAAATAAAGATAGGCTTCCTTCGGGTCTTTAAGGCTTTCAATGAGATATGTATCGTAATCACGAAGTTTTGGCATTGGCGTTCTCCTGCAATATCTTGACGTATTTTATGGCTGTTTTTATATCATTTTTCTGTGTTGATTTGTCGCCTGCACACAATAAAACAATGATTTCTCCCGCTGATTGCGTGTAGTAAACTCTATATCCAGGCCCATAATGAATTCGCAATTCAAAGACATCATGTTCTATAAACTTAGTATCTCCAAAAAGACCAAACCTCAACCGATCAATCCGTGCCTTAATAATAGCAGCACTTTTTCTGTCTTTAAGCGCCTCCAGCCATCTGACAAAAGGAGACTGTGCAGAATCAGTTTCAAAATACTTAAGGATATAACTTTTCATGGAATTATTGTAGCTTATAAACTACTAAAAATCAAGGGGATTTTTAAGTACTACTTCCTCATCCTAACTACCTTCTGGGCCTTTTGAATAAGAATTTGTCTTTTTAAAGGGGACACATAGTCTATATAAACTTTTCCATCCAAGTGATCTATTTCGTGCTGGAAACATCTGGCCAAAATGCCTTCTGCATTAATTTCATGTAGCTTATTATTTTCATCTAAGTATCTAACTTTTATAGCAGCATGACGTTCTATTCGAGCACTCTGTTCAGGAACCGATAGGCATCCTTCAAGCTCTATCTCTGTTTCTTCGGATCTCCATGTAATTTCAGGATTGGCAATCTTTAAAGGCCTTAAAGAGGGATATTGATCCGTCAAATCCATGACGATAACACGCTTCGGTATCCCCACTTGAACAGCCGCTAAACCAGCACCATCATCAGCATACATAGTATCCATCAGATCATTCATCAGTTGACGAACGCTATCATCTACTTGCAGAACAGGCTCCGCTTTTATACGGAGCCTTGGATCTGGAACAGTTAAAACAGTAAAACGAGCCATTGCTTACTTAATTATTACCTCTTCTTAAAAAAGCAGGGATGTCCAAAATATCAACATCTCTCTCATCTTCTTTGTTTTTAGAGTGCACCTTTAACGTTTCTTCTGTAACAGGATGCTGCTCTGGACGACTGCGGCTGACGCCTGTAAACCTCTCAAATAACGAAGGGGTTCGCTTGCGTTCAGATTTTTCTTGAGAAAGATCATGCTGAGGTGAAAAAGTGTTTTCCTGATAAGAGGGATCAGGTGCATATTGTGGTTCTTGTTGGCCAAAATTATGATTCGTCTGGTCCGCATTTGAAGAAAACTCTTCACCAAAAGAGCGTGTATTAGTTAGCTCTCCTGATAAATTCTTTTCAAAATTGAAATCATTCTCAAAATCTGAGGCCTTAAATTCATTGCTCATCGTGTTGTAATTATCTGATGGCGCGTCTGCAAATCCAGAATAAGCAGGATTTGCTGGGTTTTGCTGATCTGCTGTCAAATTTGATTTAACGGATGTTGGTGAAAAACTTGTCGTTTGAGATGATACTGGTTGTTTCCACCCTTGCGCTGCAGCGGCAACAGCTCCTCCTATACCTGTCGCAACAACAGAGACACGGATTCTTCCATTCAGTTTTTCGTCAAAGGTTGAACCAAATATAATATTGGCTTCGCTGTCCACATCTTCACGGATGCGATTAGCAGCTTCATCAACCTCATAAAGGGTCATGTCATAACCACCTGTGATATTGACTAAGACGCCCTTTGCACCTTTCATGGAAACATCATCCAACAATGGATTGGAAATAGCAGCTTCAGCCGCATCCAAGGCACGACGATCGCCTTCGGCTTCACCTGTTCCCATCATTGCCTTACCCATTTCAGCCATAACAGCACGAATGTCAGCAAAGTCTAGGTTGATCAAACCTGGCATCATCATCAAATCAGTAACACCACGAACACCAGAATACAAAACATCATCCGCCATTTTAAAAGCATCAGCAAAGGTGGTTCTCTCGTTAGCGATTCTGAATAAATTTTGATTAGGGATGATAATTAATGTATCAACGTATTGTTGAAGCTCATCAATACCGCGTTCTGCTGAACGAGCACGATGGGATCCTTCAAAGTGAAAAGGTTTTGTGACAACACCAACTGTCAGAATGCCACTTTCACGAGCAGCACGTGCAATAACAGGAGCAGCTCCCGTCCCTGTTCCACCACCCATACCGGCAGTTATGAACACCATGTTGCTACCACGAAGATGCTCAATCACTTCATCCATTGACTCTTCAGCAGCGCCTCGCCCAACATCAGGCTTTGAACCAGCACCCAAACCTTGGGTTATGTGTAAACCCAATTGAATGCGACGCTCAGAATTAACCAAAGATTGCTCAAGTGCTTGAGCATCGGTGTTGGCGGCTACAAACTCCACCCCTTCAAGCTTAGCTCGAATCATATTGTTAACAGCGTTACCGCCAGCGCCTCCGACACCAATTACGGTGATACGAGGCCTTAGTTCAAGCTCAGAACCTGATTTTGCTTTTTGTGTTGTCATCGTTGCCATCAATCCCTAAAAGTTAGTTTAACTAGAGTAATCAAAAACATTATCCATCTATAAAGATTCTAGTATAAAAAAAAGCTGATTACCAAGCGCAAATTAATTGCCCTGCTAATTATTTATTCTTGATGATAAATGTTTGATTCGAAAAAATCTACTTGATAATTAAAGAAAGTAAATAATAATAATTAAAAATTCTCTTTAATCCACATGTTTAGTCTCTGCCATACTTGAGATTTACCAGCGGTTAATCTGATTGTTGGATTGCCGCTGTAATCTTGTAACCCATATTGCAGTAACCCGGCTGATGTTGAGAAAAGAGGGCTGTTGATGATTTCGCCAACACCTGTTAACCCATGAGGAAAACCTAACCTGACTTGTCTTCCTAAAATCTGAGTAGCTATTTCCCGAATGCCTTGCAATTGGCTTGTTCCGCCCGTTAACACAATTCTTTGATAAACAACAGGATCAGCTGATGAATTTCGCATTGTTGATGCGACCAATTCGAACATTTCTTCGACTCTTGAACGAATAATGTGTGTGAGCATTCCTTTAGGAATTTGGTGCGTTTGCGTTTTATCTGTTTCACCCATTTGGGTGATCATGATATTTTCGCGATCATCTGACGAAGACGGGATAAGGGTTCCATAAAGTGTTTTCAATCTCTCAGCTTGCGCCAAAGGAGTTGCAAGGCCGCGTGCTATATCATTGGTGATACTAGCGCCGCCAACAGGGATGCTCGCAATGTGAACTAAATTACCCTCAGAAAAAGAAGCAATCGTTGTGTTGCCACCACCAATATCAATAACTGTAACCCCAAGCTCTAATTCATCTTCAACCAAAATTGCAAGACCGGATGCATAAGGGGAAACCACATACCCTGCCACATCCAAATGACACCGTCCAATGCAACTTGTCAGATTGCGAATGAGGCTAACAGGCGCTGACACCACATGCAAATTGACAGACAGTTTCTCACCAATCATACCTCTTGGATCACGAATTCCTCCAATAGCATCCAAGGAATAAGACAAAGGTAAAACGTGAATGACTTGACGGTTTGCCCCTATTGAATGATCTCTATTAACGCTCAGCAAACGACGTAAATGCGTTTCATCGACGGCATTATTAGAAAGGTATATTTCCGCTTTTATATTATGAGACTGTGTACTACTGGCTGGCAAGTTAACATAAACACTATTGATATTCTGTGAAGCCGCTTGCTCTGCGCTATGAACAGCATTGAGAATCGAATCTTCCAATGCCTCTAGATCGACGATATTGCCGCCTTTAATTCCTTTTGAAATCTGATATCCAACGCCGACGATACGTAATTGAGAATGATGCTCAGCAGTTTGAAGATTTTGAGGCCGGTTGTTTATCTTTGCAATAGCGCAGCAAATTTTGCTGGCTCCAATATCTAAACCGGCAAAGAGTTCACTTTTTTCGACAGGTGTTTTTTTTGTGAATAAACTCATTCTTTTTTCTGGCCCATATGGCGTAAATTACTGACAAAACTGACTAGTCCAGGTTGCCGTGTCCGTTTTAATCGTTCACTCTGAAGAATAGATCTTACACTCAGAACGCTTTTATTTAAATCATTATTAATCACAACATAATCATATTCTGCCCAATGGCTCAGTTCAGCTGACGCTTCTGCCATTCTTTTGTTAACAACCTCTTCTGAATCGAGAGCTCGTTTTTTTAGCCGTTTCTCAAGTTCTTCGATTGAAGGAGGCAGAATAAAAACGCTAACAAGATCAGCTCTGGCTATTTGTGCCAATTGTTGTGTGCCTTGCCAGTCTATATCAAAAACGATATCCAACCCCTTTTCTAAGGTGTCAAAGACGGTCTTTTTAAGTGTCCCGTAAAAATTGCCATAAACTTCGGCGTACTCTAACAGCTCTCCCCGAACAAGCATATCTTGATAAGACTTTATGCTAACAAAATAATAATCTTTTCCATCAATTTCATTGGCTCTTTTAGGTCTGGTTGTCACAGAAATGGACTTAACAAGGTCATCTTCAACCTTAAGTAAGTTATGAACAATGGACGTTTTTCCAGCACCCGATGGAGAAGAGATCACAAACATTAAACCACGACGACTGACTGACTGCTTCATAATTGATGACTCTTATCTACTGAGACGATTAATCTGACGCCATGTTTTGACGTTATTATTGTGATCGCCTAATGTTTTGCTAAAAGAATGCCCTCCCGTACCATCAGCCACAAAATACAAATCTTCTGTCTTTTCAGGAATGAGAACAGCCTCTATAGCAGCTCGACCTGGGCAAGCAATAGGATAAGGGGGAAGCCCCATGATGGCATAAGTATTGTAAGGCGAAATAACTTGCAGGTCTTTGCGGGTAAGCTCTCTATCCAGAACTGACTTTCCTTCGGTAAGCGCATAAATAACTGTAGGGTCTGCTTGCAGGCGCATACCAACTTTTAATCGATTTAAAAAAACACCCGCAATTCTTTTGCGTTCGATCGCGATGCCTGTTTCCTTTTCAACAATCGATGCCAGGACAAGAGCAGTTTCAGGGCTATCAATAATTGAATCATCGCTTTGACGGATGGGCCAAAGTTCCTTTATGACTGTGTTCATTGCTTTATGCATGCGATTCAGCAATTGCTGACGATCGTCTCCATAGGAATAATTATAGGTCTCTGGTAATAGCATTCCCTCATTTGGAATCTCTGTAATAGAGCCCTCCAAAGAATCTGTTTTCTGAAGAGTTGTCACAATCTGAGCAACTGTTAATCCCTCTGCAATCGTAAAATGACGAACAACAGTTCGACCAGAAGCCATTTGATCAATAATCTGCCAAGCAGACGCCGATTTTGGTATTAAATACTCGCCTGCTTTTAGCTTTCTTTTGGGAATTTTAAGATATTGCGCTGAGAAAAATGGCCAGGGGCTATTTAAAACCCTCTTCTCTGAAAGTTGTTTTGCAATATGAAGAGAAGAAGTGCCGGGTTTAACGATAATGGTGATATCTTCACTACGATTTCCCTCAGAAAAAATACCGTAAGATCCAAAACAATAGAAAAAAAGACCAGCCGATAAAAGGCATAGAACAATACTAACCCTCAAGAGCCAATTACGCCCTAAGGGGAGTGGGATTTCATCAAGAGGTGCTATTATAGACGACATACGTTCATCTTACAGAAAGATTTCCGATAATAATAGAGGGATGGTGGTCACAACAGGGATTGAACCTGTGACCCCTACGATGTCAACGTAGTGCTCTACCGCTGAGCTATGTGACCATTGACACTTTCATACCATTCCATAAGGGGACTTGGCAAGCTTTTGGTTTTTGTAGTGTCAGCTACAAATCAGACAACACACCGCCTTGCAGTTTAACTGTACGATCCATTTTCTGAGCGAGCTCTAGATTATGTGTTGCAATTAATGCAGACAGACCGGTGTTGCGCACCAAGGTAAGCATCTCTTCAAACACAGTCTGAGCTGTCTCATCATCTAAATTACCTGTCGGTTCATCCGCCAACAAAATCCGGGGTTTATTGACCAAAGCTCTGGCAATAGCCACGCGTTGTTGCTCGCCACCTGATAATTTTTTAGGACGATGGCTCAATCGATGACTCAGCCCCATACGTTCAAGAAAAGCTTCAGCTTCAAGTTTGGCTGCTGCTTTAGAAGCACCCGCTATTAACTGGGGAAGCATCACATTTTCAAGAGCTGAAAATTCAGGCAACAAATGATGAAATTGATAAACAAAACCAATGTATTGCCGTCTTAATAAAGTTCGAGCATTATCATCCAGCTGTTCACAAACATGATCACTCATCCGAATACTGCCAGCTGTGGGCAATTCCAACAAACCAGCAACTTGCAAAAGGGTTGTTTTACCAGCGCCACTAGCACCAACCAATGCCACAATCTCTCCTGGCTGTATTATTAAACTAACTTGCTTTAGAACAGAAATCTCCTGCTCTCCTTGCTGGAAAGTACGCGTTACTTTTTCGAGTTGTAAGGTTGGTGCGCTCATCGTTTTGGATAAAGTTACTGGCTCAAGTTTCAGTACTTTAGCATGAGCATTGATTCCCATCCAGATCTTACTCGGTCGACCAAGAAAAAATAAATGAGTTGTTAACGCAAATTAACAAATCTTAATAAAAGTTAATAATTTTTAACAAAAGTTAACAAATTGTTAATAATTCAAGCCTACTTCCTCTTTCAGTAACCAAAGGAGGAAGTTCATGACACATATATCACGTACCAACAACCTTAAATTATCAAATCGGTTCTCATGCAAATTAGTAGCGATTTCAATCATTGCCTTGTTATCAACTTATGAACACGCTTCATCAAGAGATGATGAAATAGATCTTCTGCAACCAAACGCAATAGCCTCTTTGCCAGTTGCACTAGAAGATGCAAGTCTTGTATCTGAAACAGGAAGTATTGTTCGAAGAAGCAGTATCTTTTCTGAAGCAGCGACCAGTCTCACATTAGATGAAAGCCAAATTGTCCGAATTTTATGTCTCGATGGTGGTGGTGCATGTGGCATTGCCATGGCTCGATTTGTACAAAAGTTAACTGAACAAACAGGTAAGTCCGTTCCAGAAATGTTTCATCTGATTGCCGGAACATCTGCAGGAGGAATGTTAGCCGCTGCGTATACTTTACCAGCAGAAGCAGGAGATCCAAAAAAATCTCCTCCTAAGTATTCAAGTGATTTTATTTTTCATATGATGATGGAAAAAACAAAGACCATCTTTCAAAAGAGTTGGTCTTTGTGGGGATTGCTTGGTCCTCGTTACAAAAGTGAGCCGGTTGAAAAATTCACAACACAATATTTTGGAGATGCAACTTTTGATAAAACAACAACGGATGTGTTGATTACGACTTTTGATATAACCGCAGGTAAACCCAAAATAATTAAAAGTTGGGACGATCGAGAAACGTTCTACACAAGAAACGTTCTTGAATCAACTTCAGCGGCCCCTACGTATTTTGCTCCCCGTCATATTTTTCCAGTAGCGGCCACAGCAACGCCTCATTTAGGATACGTCTTAAGCGATGGCGGCACATGTGCAAACAATCCAACAGCTTGCGCCCTTGCAAGTGCTCGTAAACTATATCCAACTGCAACTCAATACGAAATAGTTTCTCTTGGAACGGGAAATGCTACTCGCCCCCTTCACTATACAAAAATGAGAAACGCTGGTTTGCTTGGCTGGGGTCGTCATTTGATTGATATTTTCATGAGTGGTCAATCCGCACACACTGATTATTTGATGGAAACACTCTTTAGACCAGAAGAATATTCGCGTTGGAACCCCGTTTTAGCAGCAGAAAACGCCGCCTTAGATAATAGTTCCGATAATAACTTACGTGATCTTGTGCAAGCAGAAGATGAACTTATTGCCTCAAGAAGAGGTGAATTTGAAAGACTAGCAGCAAGACTAAGTAAACCAAAAGCTGATCTTGTTCCTATTTACTCGACAGCAAGAAGAGCCTAATTTCGATTCGTAAAAAAAAGAGGAAGGCACTTTAGACCTTCCTCTTCTATTAATTACCCTTCAGCAGCTACGGGAGCAGCTCCAATCGCTTTCATGCTGAGTTTAATTTTTCCACGATCATCAAACCCCATAACTTTAACCTGGACTTGATCGCCAACATTAACAATATCACTAACCTTAGCAACCCGTTGAGGCGCAAGTTCACTGATGTGAACCAAACCATCACGGCTACCCATAAAGTTAACGAATGCACCAAAGTCAGTAATTTTGACAACTTTTCCTGTGTAAATCGCTCCTAATTCAGGCTCGCAAGCAATGGCTGTAATTGTGGCCATAGCAGCTTCGAGTGATTTTGCATCATAACCAGAAATGGTAATATTACCGTCATCATCAATATCGATTTTAGCGCCTGATGTTTCGCATATTTCGCGAATGACCTTACCACCAGCACCAATCACATCACGAATTTTATCTTTAGCAATTTTCATGTTTGCCATTCTAGGAGCGAAATCACTGACTTCTGTTCGTGAATTATCAATTGCTTTAGCCATTTCACCTAAAATATGCAAGCGACCTTGGCAGGCTTGATGCAAAGCAATTTTCATAATTTCAGGAGTGATACTCGTGATTTTAATGTCCATTTGCAGAGCTGTGATCCCTTTTTCAGTACCAGCAACTTTAAAATCCATATCGCCTAAGTGATCTTCATCACCAAGGATATCGGACAATACTGCAAAATCCTCTCCCTCTTTGATCAACCCCATCGCAATACCCGCGACAGGTCTTGATAAAGGAACACCCGCATCCATCAGAGCCAACGAAGCACCACAAACTGTCGCCATGGAAGAAGATCCATTCGATTCAGTAATTTCAGATACAGCGCGAAGTGTGTAAGGAAATTGTTCTTTTGAGGGAATCAAGGGATGCAAAGCACGCCATGCTAATTTACCATGACCAATTTCACGTCGTCCCGGTCCTGACATACGTCCAATCTCACCAACTGAATAGGGTGGAAAATTATAATGAAGCATGAATCTTTCTTTGTATTCACCTTCTAGAGAATCAATCATTTGTTCGTCTTGGCCTGTACCAAGTGTACTGACAACCAGCGCTTGCGTTTCACCGCGTGTAAACAAAGCACTTCCATGAGTTCTTGGCAAAACACCAACTTCACAAACAATAGGACGAATGTCTGTGAGGCCACGTCCATCAATACGTTTGGCATGCTTTAAAACATTCCCACGCAAAATTTCAGACTGCACTTCTTCAAGCAGACCTTCTATCATCTTTGCACTTGAACTCTCGGATACTAAATGCTCTTTTGCTTTAGCCTTTGCGCTGTCAATGGCTTCGTATCTTTGTTGTTTAACTGTTAGTTTATAAGCATCCCGTAGCTCTTTTTCAGCAACTTCAAAGACGCGCTTTTTCATAGCCGCATGTAACTCATGTACACCAGCAATGACCCATTCCGTTTTTCCAGCTTTTTCTTTAAGAGTTTCGATCATCTTAAGGACAGGTTGAAAACCTTCATGACCAAAAACAACAGCTTTAAGCATGACATCTTCTGACAGCTCATGTGCTTCGGATTCAACCATCAGCACACCTTCTTTTGTGCCTGCCACAACCAAATCAAGCAAACTTTCTTTTTGGTCTTCATGCTTTGGGTTGAGAAGAAATTCACCTTCATGATAACCAACACGAGCAACACCAACTGGACCTTGAAAAGGAATACCAGAAATGCTCAAAGCAGCTGATGCGCCAATCATTCCAACTAAATCCATATCATTTTCATGGTCATAGCTCAAAACCGTGCAAACAACTTGAACTTCGTTACGAAAGCCTTCTGGAAATAGAGGGCGAATAGGACGGTCAATCAAGCGAGAGGTCAATGTTTCTTTCTCAGAAGGTTTCCCTTCACGTTTAAAAAAACCACCTGGGATGCGCCCAACAGCAAAAGTTTTTTCTTGATAATGGACAGAGAGAGGGAAAAAATCGATATCAGGCTTCGCTTGTTTGGCACCAACAACTGTACATAAAACAGCTGTTCCTCCATAGGTTGCCATAACGGCACCATCTGCTTGACGAGCAATCTTACCTGTCTCTAGAACCAGAGGACGACCTGCCCATTCAATTTCTTGACGAACCACTTTGAACATATTTGACATATTTAACCTTTTCTCTATTCCAATATAAATATTTTAAAAAGAAAGAGGGAGCCATTATAAAAATGCTCCCTCCCCTTTCATTTTTTTTTCGAAAAAATAAACAACAGCTTAGCGACGAATATTCAGGCGCTTAATAACTTCCAAATATCGTTCATTATTTCTCTTTTTTAAATAATCCAACAAACGACGACGTGCACCAACCATCATCAGCAAGCCACGACGAGAGTGGAAATCTTTTGCATGCGTTGACATATGTCCAGACAAATTCCGAATACGCTCGCTCAATATAGAAATCTGAACCTCTGGTGACCCTGTGTCGCCTTCTTTTATGGAAAACTCATTAATTAATTCTTGTTTGCGTTCTGCAGATATCGACATCGATCTTTCCTTCTATTTGTTAAAAGTCATTTACAATGAAAAACTCTTTTCGGGTGCCAATACCCATCTTGCAATGTCGCTATTGCCGTCAATCTATCGTGATCATATAGTGCCACGAGATTTTGATCAAAAGCATCGCATGACTTTATCTTTTGGCCACGTCGGAGTTTTTCAATATCAGGAGCCGATACAGAAACAGCCGGGATGTCGTCCAGAACTGACCTAATCGGTTTAACATACTGATACATCTCTTCTTTATGCGCGATTTCTTTAAGCTTTTCCAGAGAAATCGCATCTTCTATTTTAAATTTTCCATCTTGAATTCGGCGAAGTTCGCTAATATGAGCAACGGTACCCAATGCAACTGCCAAGTCTCTTCCCAAAGAACGAACATAGGTCCCACTTCCACATACCATCCTAAATTGGCATTGATCTGGACTAAGCCACTGAGTCACTTCCAAGGAATGAACGGTGATTTTTCTTGAGGCAAGAGTAACGGTCTGCCCAGAGCGTGCCATCTCATAGGAACGACGCCCATTAACTTTGATTGCTGAAAATATAGGAGGGAATTGTTCAATCTCTCCTGTGAATTTTGGCAAAAGAGATTGAATCTGGTCTAGCGTTGGCCGGACAAAAGACGTCTCGATAACGTCCCCTTCTTTATCATCTGTGGTGCGGCTTTCCCCGAAAGTTACCTCAAAATCATACGTTTTATGAAGGTTGATGTAATACGGTATTGCCTTGGTCGCTTCTTCCAAACCCAAAGTTAAAACACCCGTAGCCAGTGGATCAAGCGTTCCTATGTGCCCTATTTTTTTTAAACCCAATGTTCTTTTGACAATCGAACCAACTTGTGTCGACGAAACATGAAGCGGTTTATCAATAACAAGCCAACCACTTTTTTCCATAAAGGTTTTTCTTAAGCAGCTTTTAAGATGGATTCCATCTTACTAACAGCAATGTTTTCATCAATCCGTTCAACAGCTGCCAATTCACGACCCAATCTCTCAATAGCAGCCTGATAAATCTGACGTTCACTATAAGATTGATCTGTGTCGCTTTGGTTGCGGTATAACTCGCGAATCACTTCTGCAATTGAACAAGGATTACCTGAATTAATTTTATTTTCATATTCCTGGGCGCGACGGCTCCACATTGTTCTCTTTTGTTTTGTGCGAACAGTTAGAGTCTCTAAAGCTTTTTGCATATCTTCTTGACTGCAAAGAGCTCGAAGCCCCGCTGCCTGAGCTTTAGCAACAGGAAGTCTTAACGTCATACGTTCTTTATCAAAATTGATAACTAAAAGTTCCAACTGATGTCCGCTAATTTCATGAAGTTCACGGCCAGTCAGTTTGCCCACGCCATGAGCGGGGTACACAACATATTCGCCAGTAGTAAATGTATGACCTGCCATATTTATCCCATCTGTTAGCAGCAAAGCTCTTGTTTTATAGATAGAAACTCATTTCTAAAATTCAAGCCCCAATAATTTATTATTTTTTAGAAAGTTGATCACCAAAGTGATCCTTATATTTGTTTGGTACATTTAACCATTCGTCTGCATCTTTGGGTGTCTCGCCTTTTCGTGTGATATTTGGCCAACTTACTGAAAATTCTCTATTTATTTCCAGCCATTTCTCAGCCTCTGGGTTAATATCTGAAATGATTGCCTCTGCAGGACATTCAGGCTCACAAACGCCACAGTCTATACATTGCTCAGGATTAATCACAAGCATCGTCTCGCCCTCGTAAAAACAGTCTACGGGGCACACCTCCACACAATCCATATACTTGCAACGAATGCAAGCCTCAGTAACGACATAGGTCATTTTGCTCTTACCATGACTCTTCTTATAGCGTAAAACTCTACCGACAAACGAGACCAACTTTAGAGGTAATTATTATAAAGGGAATAGTCGAATTCCTAGCTTTGTAGCATAATTTTAGGAAAACTTCAAGCATCCCAAAACATTCTATTTTCAAGAGATTAAGTTCTGATCAAACGAACTCTGTATTTCAAATCAATCTCAGCATTAGCATTGACTTGAATTGTCCAAAAAGCCTGTTTATCCCCATCTTGCTGATGGCTAATATTTTCCCTAACGATTGTCCATTCGCCATCAGGCAGATCCAAGGTAACCCGAATTGTAATGGGTCTATCTGATTTATTTTTTAAATTAAGGCGATAACCTGCTTCGGTAATTTTATCGCTTAACTTTTTATATTCTGTTTGCTCAAGCTCTGTTTCAAAAGATTTCAATGCCTGAACTTGTCCAGTCAAAGCACAATTCTCTGCTTGTGTTGGTGGAATCTTGACACTGACATCATGCCCAACTGGTGTATGAGGTATCGAAGCTTTTCCTAAAACCTGCAGCCTACCTTTTTCATCTGCATGATAAAGACTCGCAAGCCCCGTTGGTAAAGGTTTTCCTAACCCATGCTCATCTGTATTCGTAAAGGAAATCCAGGTCTCAACCGTTGGGTGAGCCGACTTTGTTTCCATATCTTCTAGATAATGTCCCCCTACAAAAACCCTAAAGTCTTGTTTTGCTTTAACATGCTGACTGTGTACCCAGGCGATTTTTTTACTTCCTAAAGTTGGAATATCGATCGGCAAAGTGTAGATGTAGGCATGCGGATAACTATTCGATGGAGAAACGGCATCGGGAGCGCACTGCTTGTTTGTTTCATCTACTCCGGCCGAATGGGAATAATAGGCAGGAACCTTGCTGTCAACAAACTGGACTTGTGTGTTTGCAAAAGAAATTCTTGATTTATTAACAATTTCAATCCAACCGTTTAAAAAGACTTCTTCATAATGCGGAGAAAAATGAAGAACATAATCGATTCTCCACTCAAGGCTCTTGAATAAGTATAAAATATTAGTATTGCAGACACCTGACGTTTTGCTATCAATCAACATTTTCATTTGTAAATCTGGATTATCAGTTTCACCGCCAACGCTATACTCCAACAACTCCATGTTCCCATCATTTTGCAAAAGCGTTATCATGAGCGATTCTGGGTAAATACTGCTTGGTATCTGATTAAGAGAATAGGTGTTCTTTCCAGCCTCTACTGTTAAGGCTCGCATTTGCTGCACAAGCGTTGCGTCTTTGTAAATTGTCAGAGCTGTTGTTTGAATCGTATCTTTAGATACGGTTTTTGATTGAGTAGTAACCTCAGGTTCTGCCCAAGACTGGGGAAAGCTTAATAAAGCTAAGCACGCTAAAACTAAAACTTGTCTTTTCATAGGTTTTCAGCCAAATCTTCCTCTAATTTTGCTTCTATAGACTGAACCGATCTCGGCAGAGAATCAAGAGGATTTAACATGTCCATTGTTTTCTCATCCAGACTTGTATCAAGTTCGTGAAACTTTCGAGCCGTAACCAGAACGCGCCTTTCAAAGGTTCCAATTGTATGATTGTAAGAATCAACAACTTGGTGAACATGACGGCCAAGTTTGGAGAGATGTTGACTCATATCCCCTAATCTTTTATGAACTTCACGTCCAAGCTCACTAATGGCTCGAGCATTATCTGCCATACTTTCTTGTCTCCAACCAAAAGCAACAGCTCTTAATAGAGCAATCAGCGTTGTTGGCGTAGCCAGGATGACGCGCTCCTTGACGCCACACTCAATAAGACTTGGGTCTTTTTCAAGCGCCGCACTGAAAAATGCTTCACCCGGTAAAAACATAACAACGAATTCTGGCGTTGGCTGAAATTGTTCCCAATAGGCCTTTTGACTTAGACTACGAATATGCGTTCGCACTTGTCGTGCATGATCATCCAACCAAATGGCTCGCTGTTGCTCATCGTTTGTCTCTAATGCTTCAAGATAAGAAGAGAGAGGCGTTTTTGCATCAACAATGATATTCTTTCCACCCGGCAACTGAACAATCATATCCGGGCGCATCCGTCCATCATCTGTTGTCATTTGTTCAAAGAAATCACAATGAGAAACCATCCCAGCCATTTCCACAACACGCTTTAATTGCATCTCTCCCCACTGCCCTCTAGCAGCCGGCGTTCTGAGCGCTTTGACCAAACTTGCAGTCTCGGAACGCAACTCTTTTTGTGTCAGCATCATATCGGTAAGCTGACGTTTAAGGTCGCTGTACGCCCCTACTCTCTCTTTTTCTAAAAGACCGATTTTTTGATCCACTTGATTCAGGGCTTTGTGAACCGGGTCGATAATGTCCCCTAAAGCTTTTTGCTTTTTTTCCAAATCCGTTTTGGATGCTTCGAAAAATTTTTCCAAACTCGTCTGCGCAAGCCCCAGAAAAGATTGGTTATTGTGCAAAAGCGCTTGATTCGACAGGTTTTTAAAAGTCTCAGTTAAATTTTGCTGCAAAGTCTCAATTGTCTGAATTTTTTCCTGAGCATATTGACGCTCGTGCTGCAAATCTGATTTAAGTTCAGCATTCTCAACAGCAAAATCAGTCAGTTTTTGTCTGAGGATTTCCTTGTCATTTTCAGCTTGATCCAAACGACTCGCTTTTTCTCCGGCAATATTAAGCTGACTCATCATTTGAAAGCGTTCTTCTTCCGTTTCGTATGCTTTTGCTGATAGTTTTCGATTCAACCAAAACTGATAAGCAATCACCGCAAGCAAAGGTAAAGCAATGGCCAGGGGAAGAAAAAAGTCAAACAATGAGTAAATCCAAGTTACGGCGGACTGAAAAGTTATTAGCGCATCTTAGCATTTGACGCAAGGTTAAGCATTCTAATTCGTTTGAGTATACCCCCCACATCTGCTACAAATTTCCTATACCCTTTGCAATTACCAAAATCATTCTCCAAAAGAAAGAAGTTATGTCTCGAAAAATTTTAATCCTCGGTGTTAATGGCTTTATTGGCAGCGCTTTAACAGAAGCCATTCTGAAAGAAAAAGATTGGGAAATTTATGGCATGGATATGGCCAGCGATAAACTGGAAGGATGCCTTGGTTCTCCGCGTTTTCAATTTGTCGAAGGTGACATCACCATCAACAAAGAATGGATCGAATATCACATTAAAAAATGTGATGTGGTTTTACCTTTGGTTGCAATCGCAACGCCGAGCATCTACGTTTCAGATCCTTTGCGTGTTTTCGAGCTTGATTTTGAAGCGAATTTAGAAATTATCCGAAAGTGTGTTCACTATAAAAAACGAGTCATTTTCCCATCGACGTCAGAAGTTTATGGCATGTGCGAGGACGAAGAATTTCAAGAAGAAAGTTCTCATTTTGTTTTGGGTCCTATTCACAAACAACGGTGGATCTACTCTTGCTCCAAGCAACTGCTCGATAGAATCATCTATGCTTATGGGGTGCACAACAACCTAGACTACACCCTTTTCAGACCCTTTAACTGGGTTGGCCCAAAGCTAGACAATATTTTTGCTGCCAAAGAAGGATCGTCCAGAGTTGTGACATTGTTCATTGCTGACATCCTTCATAAAGGTGAGATTAAGCTGGTTGACGGCGGCAAACAAAGAAGATCCTTTACCGACATTGACGATGGCATCGATGCATTAATGAGGATTATTGAAAACAAAGATAATATTGCAACGGGACGTATTTTCAACATCGGCAATCCAACGAATGATGTTTCTATCAGAGAATTAGCCGAGCTTTTATTAAAACTTGTAAAAGAATACCCCGATTACAAAGCAATTGCTGAAAAGGTTAAAGTAACAGACGTAAGCTCAGAAGCACATTACGGCACACACTATCAAGACATTAATAGAAGAGTCCCCTCCATTAAAAACGCAGAAGAATTTTTGGGATGGACACCAAAAGTAGACTTAACAACGGCGCTCCGTAAAACCCTCGATTATCATTTAGGAAGAGCCGCTGGAGAGTTGGATTCTCAATGATTGAACTTGGATTAAAAATTGACGTTGATACAGAACGTGGAACACAAATTGGGGTTCCAAATCTTTTAAAATTATTTGATGAACTGGGCATAAAAGCAACTTTCTTGTTTGCTTTAGGGCCAGATAACACAGGTCGCGCTATAAAGCGCATTTTCAGACCTGGATTTTTTCAAAAAATAAGCCGCACAGGGGTTGTTCAGGTTTATGGACTAAAAACTCTCCTGAATGGCGTTCTATGGCCTGGCCCTAATATCGCTAAAAAGCATAGTGCTTTAATGCGTGATGTTGGCAAATCTGGTCACGAGGTTGGCATTCATTGTTATGATCATATCTTTTGGCAAGACAATCTCCACAAACTAAAAGAACCAATTGTCCGTCAAGAAGTTAACAAGGCTCATGAAGCATTTCAGGAAGTGTTCGGATTTCTTGCCAGAACAATGGGATCCGCTGGTTGGCAAGCTTCTCATCATAGCCTTGCTGCTTATGATGATCATAATTTGCTTTATGCAAGCGATACTCGGGGACAAAAAGCTTTTTTTCCACAAGTGGACAGACGCATATTTACAACCTTGCAAATTCCAACAACGCTTCCAACTTTAGATGAGCTTCTTGGAAGACCTGAATATCCCCTTGAATCAATGACGGCGCATTACATTAAACTCATGCAACCAAAAGGGTTAAATGTTCTAACCATTCACGCGGAATTAGAAGGGATGGCCTATTTTGATTGGTTTAAAGAGTTTTTGATAGAATGCCTTCATCACAAAATAAAAATTGTGCCTTTAAAAACAATGGCCCATAAGTTGCTTGAGAAAAAGTTTGATATCCCAATTCTCCCTCTATTGCAAGGAACAGTGGATGGACGAACAGGAACGCTAGCTGTACAGGGATAATAATATCAACGTTCCAGCCGCCATCACACCTGCCAACACATCATCGACCATAACACCTAGAGCAGCCGTTCTAGGTGATTTTGATAGACATTCCTCCAGCCAACCAATTGGCAATGGCTTAAAAATATCAAACAACCGAAAAAGAACAAAGCTTGAGAACAATAAATTAGATGTCACTGGTTCATAAAGACCAAGAAGCCCAATTGTGACAAAAAGTCCAACCACCTCATCAATCACGATGAAACTTGGATCTGTATCAGCGTCAGAAGAGGTTTTTAAAATATGTTCCGTCACAAGCCATCCAATGACAAACAAAATCCCCGAGATTATAAGATAAGACAAAGCTTGAAGATGGTAAAAATAGAAGACGAAAGCAACGCCTAAAGCAGCCAAAGATCCCCAAGTACCAGGTGCATATGGTAAACGACCTGAGCCAAAAAATGTTGCAATAATATATGAAATAGATAGCATATAAATCAGAAAACCAATTGGTTGCGGGGGCTGGATTTGAACCAACGACCTTCAGGTTATGAGCCTGACGAGCTACCGGGCTGCTCTACCCCGCGTCAAATGATATGCCTTTATACCCAATTTTTTATTAAAAATCAATAAGTTTCTTGGGTTTTGTATAGGATCCTCAAAGATTTATCTCAAGGTTAATAGAAAGATTATTCTAAGCCCTATTTTTCAGGTTCTAAGAACATTCCATAATGAGATATGGCTTTACTTTTGTTGTTACGAACATCTTCTAGCTCGTTACAAGGCAAAAATATCGTCACTCTCAATTTTCCAGGTGACGCAAATTGTTTTTGAATATTGTAGAGAATCCTACTCTCAGCTTGCTTTGTAGGATCAAGAGTACAATACCCCGAAGGTATAGGACGCAATATCGAATCTGTTGATGTATTTTTACCAGAGCATCCAGAAGCCACAATAGCTGTCGCCAATAAGGCAAATTTCGAACCGAATTTTAACACCTTTTTCCCCCATCGATTATGTTGATACCAATAGTGTGCAATTTTTAAATGCATTTATCTATTATTTTCTGAGAAATATCGTTCTAGCAATAAAATAGATGCCTCCCACCATCATCGTGAACCCCACACAACCATCATCCTCACCCCCCTCTGTCATCCTCGGACCCCAAACTGTCATCCTCGGACTTGTTCCGAGGATCTAGAAATTCTCGCAATAGTTGAGAAAACAACACTATCTTTATGGTTCAAGAAAAAGGAAAAAACAGGTCACACTTTTAATCATCGCTCAACACACATAATTTTCTTGATCCTGTTGCTATTTTAAGTTAGAAAAGTATGCAAGCTTGTGATTTGCGCAAGGTAAAGTATTTTTCCGATTAAGATTTAAGGTAGTAATCCAAACAATGGCAGTTCCAAAGAAAAAAACATCGCAATCACGCAGAAATATGCGTCGATCACATCACCACTTAGCATCGATAAATACATCGGAATGCTCGAATTGTGGTTTATCAAAATTACCTCATCACATCTGTCAGGGATGTGGTCATTACAATGGTCGACAAGTGTTGAAGGCCAAAAAAGAAGCGGTAGCTGACTAGCCTATATGATCATTACGTTAGCTCTTGATGCCATGGGCGGTGATGCCGGCCCAGAAATGGTTGTAAGCGGAGCTAACGCTGCTCTGCAGGATGCACATGGGGTATCGTTACGCTTTCTGTTTTTTGGACAGGAATCTGTCGTTCAAGAAGAACTCAGAAAGTTTCCAAAGCTTAAGGCGATATCGTCGGTTATCCATTCTGATATTATCATCACAAACCAAACAAAGCCTGCTGCTGCCGTTCGAAGCGGACGAAAATCCAACTTAGGGATGGCTATTGATGCCGTCGAAAAAGGGGAAGCGCACGCTGTTATTTCAGCCGGTAATACGGGTGCTTATATGGCTCTTTCAAAAGTCATTTTGAAAATGCTCTCAGGCATCAACCGGCCAGCTATTCCCGCTATTTTACCAACGTTCAACGGTAAGACAGTTGTGTTAGACTTGGGTGCTAATGTGGACTGCACGCCTGAAAATCTGGTTGAGTTTGCTTTAATGGGAGAAGCGTTTGCCCGTCAGCTTTTAAAAATTGATCGTCCTTCTGTTGGGCTATTGAACGTTGGTTCCGAAGAATTAAAAGGCAATGCAACGGTCCAAGCAGCAGCTCATTTCTTGCGTGAACTTTCTGATTTTAATTTCCAAGGTTTCGTTGAAGGTGATGATATCACCGCCGGAAAGACAGACGTTGTGGTTACCGACGGATTCTCTGGAAATATTGCTTTGAAAGCAATTGAGGGAACTGTGCATCTCATTCGTCATTTTTTAAAAGAATCCCTTTCAAGCTCTCTTAGAGGGAAAATAGGGTATGCAATTGCAAAGCCTGCTTTCAAGGAATTACAAAAACGAAGTGACCCACGTCTTTATAACGGTGCTGTTTTTCTGGGTTTAAAGGGTATTGCTGTTAAAAGTCACGGCGGTACAGATGCTGTTGGTTTTGCGAATGCCATTAAAGTTGCTATCAGCATGGTTCAACAAAACTTTATAAAAAACATCGAAGAACGTGTTGCTCTTTTGACGTCACAGGCAGACTCGTAATGAGTTCCTTTCGCTCACAAGTCATCGGCTGTGGCGGTTATCTACCTGAAACAATTGTAACCAATCATGATTTGGCAAAAAAAGTCGATACAACAGATGAATGGATTCGCGAGAGATCTGGAATTGAAAAACGCCACATCGTTGCCGACAAACAAATGTGTTCTGACCTTTGTTATTTAGCTGCTCTGAAAGCCATAAAAAACGCCGGAATAGAGCCATCAGACATTGGTTGTATTGTCGTTGGCACAACAACACCTGATCATCCTTGCCCCGCAACTGCAACCCGAGTTCAAACAAAATTAGGTGCTCACAAAGCCTTTTCTTTTGATGTCCAAGCTGTTTGTTCTGGCTTTGTCTATGCCCTTGCCGTTGCCGATAATTTTGTCCGCTGTGGCCAAGCTAAATACGCTCTTGTGATCGGCGCTGATGTTATGTCAGAACTTTTAGATTGGAATGATCGCTCTACTTGCGTTCTGTTTGGTGATGGTGCTGGCGCTCTTATTTTAAAATCCGTTCCTGAATCTGAGGAGCGTGGTATTTTATCCACGCATTTATTTTCAGATGGTGAACATTACGATGCTTTATACGTAGATAATAGCGTTGATACAGACAAGCGCAGAGGTTACATCCGCATGCAGGGACGTGAGATTTTCAAAAATGCTATTCAAAAGATAGGTGAAGCCGTTGAGAAGGCACTCGACCATAATAATCTCACCCCAGCAGATATTGACTGGTTCGTCCCTCATCAGGCCAACAAGCGTATTATTTTAGGCGTCTCAGAAAAATTCAATCTCCCCCCCTCAAAGGTTGTCATAACAATTGATCAACACGCCAATACATCAGCCGCTTCTATTCCTCTGGCACTTGCAACTGCTGTTGAAGATGGGCGTATTCAACCAGGACATTTAGTTTTGATTGAAGCAATGGGTGGCGGCTTAACCTGGGGATCAGCTCTTATTCGATGGTGAGAAAATGGGAAATAATATAGGACGCGCTGACTTAATTGCCTTGCTGTGTGAAAAGAAAAGCTTCAACAAGCAAACAGCGACTCATTTACTCGAAACTATTTTAAAAACCATTATTGATACTCTTTCAGAAGGACAGAGCATTAAGATACCAAGGTTTGGTACTTTTTCTGTGAAGCATAAAAGCTCAAGACCCGGACGCAATCCTCGGACCGGAGAAGAAGTTGAGATTACTTCTCGCAGAGTTGTCACTTTACGTCCCTCCCCTCTCTTTAAAGAAAAACTGGATTCCAGACATGTCCTATGATCAAAATAATATTTTTGCAAAAATCTTAAGAAATGAAATCCCTTGCAAACGGATCAACGAAGATGCCCATTACCTCGCTTTTCATGACATTCACCCAAAAGCCCCTATCCATGTTCTGGTGATCCCTAAAGGACATTACATAAACGCTCAAGATTTTCATAGAAACGCATCCCCTGAAGAAATTACAGGCTTTTATAAAGGTCTAGCAGCAGTTGCTGAGAATTTGAATATACAAGAAGGCTTTCGCCTTATTAGTAACTGCGGTCTTAATGGGGGGCAAGAGGTTCCTCATTATCACATGCATATTTTAGGGGGTCGGCAGTTGGGCCCTATGTTAGCGGCATGATTGATATTGTTTAAAACAAGAGTTAAGCAAAAAACAAAATCAGCGCGCCCAAGAGCACTCTATAAACCATAAAAATTGAGAATGAGTACTTTTCTAAAAACTTGAGTATCCCATGAATTACAGCAAGTCCAATGATTGCTGTCAGAATTATAGCCATGCTTAGACTTGCCCATTCTAAGACAATTCCTTGTTTGATCGCATCATAGGTTGTTAAAGAAACTGCTCCTATTACCGTTGGAATCGATAGCAAAAAAGCAAAACGTGTTGCTTCCACCCGACCCAGTCCAAAAGCCCTAGCAGCCGTTATACAGCTTCCCGAGCGACTGACACCCGGAATAAAAGCGAACGCTTGCGCGCACCCTATGGCAAACGCTTTAGCATAGGATAAATTTTCGTCCGTCTTTTTTTGAAAATGATCGACTAAGTACAAAAGAATGCCAAACACAATCGCCATCACACCTATTATCTTTGAAGAGCTCTCCACTCCTATTTTCTTTACCATGTAACCCACAACAACAGCTGGAATTGTTGCAAGAATTAGATACCATGTCTGTCTCAAGTGTATGTCTTTCTGATAAGCCGTATTCATTGGAGAACAAATCCATGAAACGAAACTCTTTGTCATCTCCCACAAATCGCGCCAAAAATATAAGATGACGGACAAAAGAGTCCCAAGATGCAAGGCAACCTCCCATTCAAGAGACGTCGTTGATTCTTTAAAAAAATACCCCAACAAAGCCAAATGGGCACTTGAGCTTATGGGCAGAAATTCACTAATGCCCTGGACAAGGCACAAAACAAGAATGTAAATGGTCATAGAATTAGCTTTACTAGTTTTTTTCTACTATAATCTAAGTTCGAAAGAAAAAGCTGATTATTTTTCCCGTAAATCAAGAGGAATACCACCCATTAATCGATCATGAAAGCTTTGGCAGTCGACTGTGAGTTTAGCATAGGCTGCAAAGCGCTTGTTAGGATCTTCAGCTCTTTTGTCGTAGGCTAAAGCATCAACAGATTCTTTTGTGATTCTAGACAGATTGTCATAAAGAGACGTTAAAGATAACAAATCTTCTTTCATTTTGAACTGAACAGGATCAGAAAATAGTCGTAATAAAGAGATGCGATTCCAAATCTTTTTTCTCATAACAGCACGTCCTTTGTCGTCAATAAAATCACTTGCAATGACCAAAACAAGGTAAGAGAGGTCTTTAAAATAGGACTTTATTTGTCTTTTTTGGGTTTCAACAGAGGCATTAGCAAAATCATCAACTTCTTGAGTTGCTATTTGAGCTGTTAAGGGATGAATGCCCTGCCTTTCAAGAGTTCTTATTGCAAAATTATCATCACCATACTTACCAGCTGGTGGAATGGTCAAATCTTCGTCTTCAATTGCATAAACATCACCCAAAAATGCGCACAGACCCATGATAACAATAAATATACTTCTCATTAAACTTTCTCCATTTTTGTTCGACACATGAGAATGGTAAAACAATAAAAGTTGACAATAGGTTAACGAGATTTTTCAATTATTATCCTGTGATCTAACACCATATTTTAAAGGGGGTCTATCCAGGAATTCCCAAAAAGTGCCCTAGCACTCCCACGAAGAGAAACAGAGGTTATATTGCCCTCTAAAAGAGAATTTTTTAGTGATTTATAACCATTTTGCTATAGAGTGTACGGAAAATACCCTACTCATCAGT
>CANJLN010000024.1 GCA_947475175.1 Alphaproteobacteria bacterium | reverse complement strand
CACACAAAATTCTTTTCTTTGTTCTGATTTTTTTGACGATTTTAGGATCCTGTACCGGAAACAGGGCGCCCTTAAAGTCAGATTCGTTAACAACCATCCTTTGGACTGCGTCCGCTGGGTCAAAGGAAACCGACCGGTTATAAAGAAAAGGATCTGATGCCGGAGAAACGGCAAGGATGTTGCGAGCCGCAGAGCAACAAGCCGCAAGGGGTATGAGCCGTGATAACCCCTCCTTTAAGAGAAACTTCCGGGTTCGGAGTCTTAAAGTGTATCAGATCCCAAAAAACAGCGGACAAATTTTTCTCCTCTGTCATTCCCGCGAAGGCGGGAATCCAGAAATTCTCTGGCCTGCCCGCCGAAGCTCAAAGAGCGTAGGCTGGATCCCCGACTCGGCCTTCGGCCTCTCGAGGACGACAGTTGGGAGGTTTTGAAACAACAAAAAGGAAACAGAGAAATGACTTAGAGTTACAGCTGAGCCCATAAAATGATACAGTTGCCGTCATTGCGAGGAGCGATAGCGACGCGGCAATCCAGAAAAATACAGCTGGATCATCCGCTCCTATTACCATGCGAAACGGTTTAGACCATTTTAAAAAATCTATACAGGAATCATCATCGCTCAAAAAATTGTGTGCATAGAGTTAGATCGTGAAGTTATTGATTTTTTCTGAAAAAGTAAATTTTAAAATGCTATTTTCCTCCATAGGTATATACTCAAAATCTACAGAAACCGTTTCATAAAAACACATTAGATTTTTTATCATTATGACGAAAATATTAGTAACAGGCGCTGCAGGTTTTATAGGCTTTCACGTCGCTAAAGCTCTCCTTGAAAAAGACCACATTGTGGTTGGGTTTGATAATATGAATCCCTATTATTCCGTCAAACTCAAAGATGCCCGCCTTGAGTTGCTTTCAAAATATCCCAACTTTCACTTTTACAAACTGGATATTAGCGATAATGATGCTGTTGAAAAAGCTTGGAAAAAAGAAGCCTCTCTCACCAAAGTCATCAATCTAGCAGCGCAAGCAGGCGTACGTTATTCTATTCAAGATCCTTTCCCTTATGTCACAAGTAATCTGATGGGTTTTACAGTCATTTTAGAAAAATGTCGCCGTCAGTCTGATTTTAAGCATCTAGTTTATGCCAGCACTTCTTCCATATACGGATCCAATAAAGAACTTCCTTTTTCAGAGAGTCAGAAAACAGACGCGCCTATTTCGTTTTATGCCGCCACCAAAAAAGCGAATGAACTGATGGCTCAATCTTATTCCCATCTTTATCATTTCCCAATAACAGGATTGCGATTGTTTACCGTTTACGGACCCTGGGGAAGACCTGATATGTCTATCTTTAAATTTACAAAAGCCATTTTGAATGATGAACCGATTGATGTTTTCAATAATGGTCAAATGGCAAGGGATTTTACTTATATTGATGATATTGTCCAAGGAATCTTGGCAGCACTTGAAAAACCTATCATCCCAAAAGCAGATCAACTTCATCCAATTTATAATCTTGGGAATAAAGGTCGTGAGAGTTTACTCACTTTTATTGAAGTTCTAGAAAAATCTATCGGAAAAAAAGCAATTAAGAACTTTTTACCTCTTCAAGATGGTGATATTCTTGAAACGCAAAGCGATATCAAAATGGCCGAGAAAAATCTTGGATACAATCCTAAAACTTCTATTTCCGAAGGTATTTCGAACTTTGTTGACTGGTATAAATCCTATTATCACTCTGAGAGATAAGTTCTAAAAGCCATGACCATTGAATTTCTAAACCGAGAAGAAGCAGCAAAAGAGCTTGAGCATCTCGCTCGTGAAATTGCCTACCACGATTATCGTTATTACACTTTGGCAGATCCAACCTTATCTGATGAGGCTTACGATGCTTTGCGATTACGCAATTTAGAAATCGAGAAAAAATTTCCAGACCTAAGACGCGTTGATAGCCCATCACATCGCATAGGGGCTCCTCCCTCTCCTGAATTTGAAAAAGTAAAGCATCGAAAACCCATGCTATCGTTGGACAATGCTTTTTCAGATGAAGACGTTTTCGAGTTTCTGAACCGTATAAGACGCTTTTTGAAATTACCATCAGACACTAAAATTTCCATGATGGCTGAACCAAAGATTGACGGTTTATCGGCTTCTCTTCATTACCAAAACGGCCAACTTGTTTTGGGAGCCACACGCGGTGATGGTCAAGAGGGTGAAAATATAACAGCGAATCTTAAAACTATTCGTGATATTCCTCTGATCCTTCAAGGAGATTGCTATCCGAAAAATCTGGAGGTGCGTGGTGAAGTTTACATGTCCAAGGGTGATTTTGACCTTTTGAATCAAAAACGATTGGCTGTAAGCGAAGCCCCTTTTGCCAATCCACGAAATGCAGCAGCAGGATCTCTGCGACAACTTGACCCAACGATCACAGCTGAGCGCTCTTTGAGATTTTTTGCTTATTCCTATGATGCTCTTTCTGGAAGTTCAGATTTAACACAAAGTGATATTCTCACCTCCTTAAGTCAGTGGGGTTTTTCGGTAAACCAGGAAATAGAGCTTTGCTCAGATGAGAACGAACTTGTTTCTTACTATAAAAAACTCGAAGAACGTCGATCTTCCCTGCCTTATGAAATAGATGGTGTTGTTTACAAGGTTAATGATCTGAAATTACAACAACGGCTAGGAACAATTGGACGATGCCCCAGACATTCCATTGCTCATAAGTTTGCCGCCGAAAAGGCAGAAACAATTCTCATTAATATCGATGTGCAAGTTGGCAGAACAGGTGTTCTGACCCCCGTTGCGATTCTACAACCTGTTTTGGTTGGCGGTGTTATGGTCAGCCGCGCCACGCTTCACAACGAAGATGAAATGAAAAGAAAAGATATTCGTGTTGGAGATACTGTTGTTATTCAGCGCGCAGGCGATGTTATTCCGCAAGTTGTTGAAGTTGTTCTCTCAAAACGCCCAAAAGATAGTCAACCTTTTCATTTTCCAAATCAATGTCCTGTTTGTGGTGGTCAAGTTTTACGAGAAGAAGGACTGGTTGCAAAACGATGTGTCAACGGTTTTGATTGTTCTGCTCAGGCCATCCAAAGGCTCCGATATTTTGTAAGTCGCGATGCTTTTGACATTGAAGGTCTAGGTGATCGACACTTAGAGAACTTTTATAAAGATGGACTCATTCACACCCTTACGGATATTTTCACACTTCAAGAACGTGATCAGAACTCTCCAACACCTCTTCTCTCTCGAGAAGGCTGGGGTGCTCAATCTGCCCGTAATTTATTTGAAGCCATCGACAAAAGACGAACAATTAGTCTGGACCGTTTTATCTTTTCTTTGGGCATCCCTCAAGTAGGACAAGTGACTGCAAAACTTTTGGCCAAATATTATAAAAACCTAGACGCCTTTGAAGCCGCAGTCCTTTCAGACCTTCTTGGAATCGAAGGCATTGGCGTCAATATGGCTAATGACATTATAAGGTTTTTAGAAACACCAGAGCAAAGACAGCTTATTAATGATTTGCAAAAACACATCACCATCTTGCATTATGAAGAGATTGAAACTGTCAGAAGTCCTATGACAGGTAAAACAGTTGTTTTCACAGGTACCCTCCAAACCTTAAGTCGGAGTGAAGCCAAAGCACAAGCTGAACGATTGGGCGCCCGTGTTGCTGGGTCAGTTTCAAATAAAACCGACTATGTCATTGCAGGCAGCGATGCCGGCAGCAAACTAAAGACAGCCAGTGAGCTTGGTATTACAATTCTCAGTGAACAACAATGGACCGAGATTGTTAACCAAGCTGCAGAAAATATTGCTGCATGATAGTCCCTTCTAAACGTTCGTTCTGGCTCGACCTTTTGGGGTTATTTTTTGTCTTGGGCTTTATGTTTACCTTTGAGCTTGGCAATCGCCCTCTGGCCACCCCCGATGAAGCACGCTATGTGGAAATCCCGCGAGAAATGGTCGCAACGGGTGATTATCTGACGCCACGGTTAAATGGCGTAAAATACTTTGAAAAACCACCCCTCTTTTATTGGCTGCAAGCAGCCAGCATAAAAGCTTTTGGATTAAAAGAAACGGCCATGCGTCTTTGGGTTACCATTTTTGGTGTCTTGGGCTGTCTTGCCACATATGCTTTTTCTCAGAAGTACTTTGACCGTTCAACAGGCATTGCATCCGCCCTTGTGTTAGGGAGCTCTGCTCTTTATTTCAGTTTAGGGCGGCTCATTGTTTTAGATATGGCCGTTAGTGTTATTATCACAGTCGTTCTTTATAGTTTCTACCAAGCCATTAATGAACCTGTTGGCACCAAAAGACGCTTATGGTTTTATGGTTTTAGCATTTTCTGCGCCCTTGGGGTTCTGACCAAAGGGATTATGGCTTTGGCCGTTCCAGGGCCCATCATTGTTTTATGGTTAATTCTGACCAAACAATGGAGAAATGTTTTCCCAGTCTACATGCCCTCCTCTCTTATCCTTTTTTTTGCAATTGCCGTTCCCTGGCATCTTTTGGTCAGCCTTCAAAATCCTGAATTTGCTTATAAATATTTTATTGTTGAGCATTTTATGCGCTACACAACAGATGTTCACTTGCGCTATCAACCTATATGGTTTTTTATTCCAATTCTGATCATTGGTTTTTTGCCTTGGTCTGCTTTTATTCCACATGCCTTGAAAAATGCGTGGGATAATCGCAGGGCTCCTCTCTATTCTTTTTTATTGATATGGATTGCTTGGGTTTTTAGTTTTTTCTCGATCTCTAACTCAAAACTTATTCCTTATATTCTGCCTTTGTTTCCTGCTTTAGCGATATTGATTGGAAATGCAATAACAAACCTATGGAGACAAGGGCATCAAAATCTTTCACCTCTCTATATTTATGCTACCTCTTCCATCTTTTTATGTTTTGCTGGGGGAAGTGTTGTCTATTTTTTCCCAGAACTCCTCAACGAAAAAGTTGGCCTTCTCAATTATATTCACACTTTAGTGGGTGTGTTTTTTATCAGTGGATTAACTGTTCTTTGGTACCTAAGACGCTTTAGAATTAAGATTTCTGATTGCGCATTCGATGATCTTGTTTTTGAGTCAGTCGCTGTTCTGACGACAAGTACTTTTAGAGCTTTGTGGATTAAAGTTTTGCGGTTGAGGCCGTCACAGATTGCCATTAGTATTATCGGATTCTCAAGCATAGTTATTTTGTTTACCTTGATTTATGCAGCCCCTTACATGCAACGCCCTTCTATTAAACCTTTGGTTGAAATAATCAACCAAAACCGCAAACCCGGTGATAAAGTCGTTAGCTTCATGGCTTATTACCAAGATCTACCCGTTTATACGGAGCAAACGGTTATGGTTGTTGAGGCAAAAGGAGAGCTTGAGTTTGGCACAACAGTTGAGGACACAACTTCGTGGATGATCAAAGAAGAGCAATTTATGAATCTATGGAAAGAGCAAAAAATGTGGATCATCGGACGCAAAACAGAACTAGAGCATTTGCTTAACCGACACCCCAACTTAAGCTATTCAATCATTGCTGAAGATCAGGGTAATGTTTTGTTTACGCAGAAATAACCCATTGTGAACAATAGACAAAAAGTTATCAGTGCTTTTCAGCACCTCAAGAAATGTATACAGTCAAATCGTACGTTCTAACTATACACACCCAGGTCCTGAGGAGAAGAAAGCAATTCTTATCAGAACTGCCCGAATTGACCACCAGCCGCATTTAGCCGATGCCCACCTGTTATGTCCTCACACCATTAAAGTAGCATTAAAAAGTTAATAAATCGTTTAGAAATCAAGAAAAAATACAATAAATAAAAATTTAGCAGCTACTGGGACAAAAATGGATTATTTAGACAAAGATCAAATTCTAACGCTTTTAAAATCTATTTCTCACCCTCTGGAGCCAAAAGACATTGTCTCAGCTGGCTTGATTTCAGGTGTCGCCGTCAAAGAAAGAGAAGCCTATATTTCTTTAGAAGCGGGCCAACTTGATGCTGACTCATTAGATATTATCAAACAAAAAATTATTGGAAATCTTGAGAAAATCAAAGAAATTGAAAATGTTCATGTAACACTAACACATCACCGCAAAGATCCCTCTCTGAAACCAAAAACATCTTTGGACAATGTTTTGCACGTGGTGGCTATTGCCTCTGGTAAAGGTGGCGTTGGAAAGTCAACAACAGCCGTCAATTTAGCCATAGCCTTAAGTCAGTTGGGATATAAGGTTGGCTTATTAGATGCTGATATCTACGGCCCTTCTTTACCTCGGATGTTGAATTTGAAAGATAAACCAGAGGTCACAGCAGACAAAAAGTTGATTCCTCTTTACCAATATGGCATTAGCTGCATGTCAATTGGCCTGATGATACCAGAGGAATCGCCTCTCATTTGGCGCGGCCCTATGATTCAAGGCGCTTTACAACAACTGTTAAAAGACGTGGCTTGGGGACATCATCAAGGAAATCTAGATGTGTTGTTTATTGATATGCCGCCAGGCACTGGAGATGCACACTTAACACTGGTTCAACAAGTACCCTTAAGTGGCGCTGTGATTGTCTCCACGCCTCAAGATATTGCTCTTATTGATGCCCGCAAGGGTTTGCGTATGTTTGAAAAAGTTGGTGTTTCTGTTCTTGGGATTATTGAAAACATGAGCCAGTTTTCGTGTCCCAATTGCGGCCATATAAGTGAGATTTTCAGTCACGGTGGCGCACGCCTAGAAGCAAACAAATTAGGTGTTCCTTTCTTAGGAGAAATTCCTATTGATTTGGATGTAAGACTTGGAGGCGATGAGGGAACACCGATTGTAACAAGAATCCCCTCTTCTCTTGTGAGTCAGCAATATCAGGCTATCGCTCAAAAAATAAGAGAAAGTCTCTTTTTATTACCTAAACCCAATTAATCACTTTTCTTTGCAAAAAGAATATATTTTGTTAAAGTCTGAGTGTAAGATTAGACACCCTGTCCTTTTCTCATCTACTTTTTTATTTAGTTTTCATGTCAAAAATACCTACAAAAAAAGAGAGAACCTTCCTGATTGCATTGCTTATTCTGTCGAACGTTCTCGCCAGCATGTCGATGGATATTCACTTACCTTTAGCACCCATTATTATGGAAGACCTGCACACATCTGAGTTTATGGTGCAAATGCTTTTCATTATCAGTGTTGTCTTAACAACAACGGCTCCTCTGTTTTGGGGACCTTTGTCTGATTGCTACGGCAGACGCTCTCTCTTTATTCCTGCTTGTTATTTTATGGTCATTGGCCAATTTTCTTGCGCAATCGCCCCCAGCATTGAATGGCTTTTGTACGCGCGTGTTGTTCAATATCTTGGCGTTGGTGCTATTTTAACTGTGGCCATGGCTGTTATTTGCGACCTCTATCAAGGGATTGCGCGAGCTAAAATGCTTGCTCTTTTGGAGATGAGTATTCCGGTTGCTCTTGCGGTAGCCCCCATCATTGGTGCTTACACAGCCTATTATCTGAGCTGGAGATATAATTTTCTATTTTTAGGAATTCTCCAAGCCATTTTACTAGCAATCCTTTTAAAGAAAATGCCGGAAACTTTGATAAACCCCAGGTCCTTTCAGTGGGGGCAGTCTTATCAAGCCGTAAAAGGCGTCATCAAAAACAAAACATTTATGCAATACGTGATGCTTTTTGCAATTGTTAATGCATCCTATATGATTTATATCACTCATTCGTCTTTCTTTTTTATTAAGAATTTTGGTTTTAATCCAACAGAATTCGCGCTCAGTCAAAGCTTGCTCGTTTGTATGTATTTCTCTGGGATGGTTATTTTCAGATTTCTTCTCAAAAAATTTAGCATCCCTTTTATTTTGAGCATTGGTATGACGGGTTACTGTCTATATGGAACGTTGGTCATCGCTCTTTTAACTGGCCTTATTCCATTTTCAGCGATAACCATTATTGCTATTCAGCTGTTTTGTTCCTGTGCCTCTGGCCCTATTATTGCCAGTTGCAATAGCCTTGCTCTTGCTTCTTGCAACGATAATCTGGGGACAAGTTCGGCTATGATTGAGTTTTCAATTGGCAGCACTGCTGGAATCTTTATGCTCTTGTCTGGATATTTGGCGACTGAAAGCAGCTTTATGGCCGTGTATTCAGTGATTGCCTTAACCATCGTCTTTTCTATCGGAATGTGGCTGAGCTTATCTCAACAAGCATCTTTGGAGACTGAGAAAAAGGTTTGAGCCCTCTCATCTTCCCCTCTTCCAAGGCGTCACACCAATCAAGGACCCTCCGCCTAGATAAATAAAACCACCTAAAAAGACATAGCTCAGGGTCAAAATAATCTGGCAGGTCAATGTTTCAGGGGATCTAGGCAAGTACGACTGGCAAAACAAAAGCGCAGCAGCCATCAGTCCTGATAACAACAAGATCTTGAAGAGCATCTTCAAAAACACCTTTGAAAAAACAAACTGCTTTTTTCTTTTTAAAAGAATGGCGAGCAACGTTACATTAATCCAAGCCGAAATCGATGTGGCCAAAGCCATGCCAACATGCTGAAGATACTGCATCAAAATCAAATTCAAAATAAGATTGGAAACAACAGTAACAATGGCGACCTTAACCGGCGTTTTGGTATCTTGCTGGGCAAAAAAAGTTGTGGCAAAAACCTTACCTGACACATAAGCCGGCAACCCCAAAGCAAAAGCCGCCAGTGTTGGTGCCGTTGCTTCCACGTCCATGATTGTGAAATGCCCATGACCAAAAATGAGATTAATAAGGGGAAAGGACAAAACAACCAAACCAACAGCGGCCGGAACAGTCAATTGCATACCCAATTCCAAAGCACTGCTTTGTGTTGCAAGAGCTTTATCAACCTCGCCCTGACGCCAATAACGTGACAAAGGTGGCAATAAAGCTGTTCCAATCGCCACCCCAAAAATCGACAGCGGAAGCTGATTGAGGCGATCTGCATAATAAAGATAAGACAACGATCCTGATGGCAACAGGGATGCCAAAATCATATCAACCAATAGATTAATTTGCATAACACCCGCGCCAATAGTCCCTGGAATCATAAGTCTTAAGACTTTTCGAACATCCTCTGTTAAGACCGGTATCTTTAATGAAAGTGAGACTTTTGCCTTTTTGCAAACCCAATAAAGCCAGGCAAACTGAACAATGCCTGCTAGAAAAACAGAGGCTGACAAGGCAAATCCAGGCTCAATATTAATTGTTGGAAATACAAGCAAAGCCCCTATCATCATGATGTTTAAAAGAATAGGCGCAGCAGCTGCGGCTGCAAATCGATCCAAAGAATTTAAAACCCCAGCCAAAAGAGCCGACAACGAGATAAAAAGAATATAGGGAAAAGTGATGCGCGTGAATTGAACAGCAAGTTCTAAACGTTCAGGTGTCGTGATAAAGCCAGGCGCTAAAAATGGCATCAGCTGTGGCGCTGTTAATTCAACTACAATAACAAAGCCAAACAAAAACCAAGCCATCACCGAGAAAACATGTTCGGCTAAATTCATTGCAGACTCAGGGCCTTTTTCCGCAAGGCGTCCAGCAAATTGCGGAACGAAAGCCGCATTAAAAGCGCCTTCGGCAAAAAAGCGTCTGAAAAAATTAGGGAATTTAAAGGCAACCACGAAAGCGTCTGCAATAAGGCTTGCTCCCAATACATGAGACATCAGGATCTCGCGGATAAGCCCCAGAATTCGGCTAATTGCTGTATACCCACCAACGGTTGTAACGGCTTTGATAAGTTGCATAATGCTATTGATCGAAGTGATGATGAGGCTACTCTAGTGAGTTTTGAGAGTTAAGACAAGGATGGGGCTGTGTTTTAGCAAAATAGAAATGTCGCCTTTTGAGGATATAAGGAAGCTTAGAGACTTTCCTAACAAGAGGCGTATAGATGAACAGGCTATACACGATGAATCAAAAAGAGATCAATCCCGCTTAGAAGTTATTCAAAAACTTCTCGATAAACAATGGAAACAAGAAAAAGCCGCTCAAGTTTTGAATATAAGCCCCCGCCAAGTTCAAAGGCTTTTACAGACCTATCGTACAGAAGGATCGTTTGGATTACTTTCAAAGAAACGTGGAAAACCAAGCAATCATAGGCTTCCCGAGACTCTAAAAGAAGCAGCCATTCAAATTATCAAAACACGCTATACAGATTTTGGTCCTACTCTCTCAGCAGAGAAATTACTTGAGAAGCATGGGATAAAATTAGAGACAGTTCGTGATTTGATGATCAAAGCTAATTTGTGGACGCCTCGAAATAAAAAACAGTCTCGGTCATTTCAACCTCGGTATCGAAAAGAAAGGTTTGGAGAACTCATTCAAATTGATGGTTCTACTCATCATTGGTTTGAAAATAGAGGATCAAAGTGCACCCTAATGGTTTTTGTTGACGGCGCCTTCCAGTGTGAAGAGCGTTAAAATTCATCGTGGCGCAAAATGCGCGTTCCTTAACACCTGGCCATTAGATCGAATAGAACCAGATTAACTTTTGTTTAATAGATTTCATGTAAAAATATAAAATCATTATTCAATTGAAGATATACAATGATTTACAAAATTTTTACAATTCTGTGCCTTCTTCTTTTAACAACGTCTGCTTTTGCAGCGCCTACCCATGAAGATTCAAATACAGCTGCAGCAGACACAACGTCATCATTTGCGATCCAGGAGGTAGGCAGCGATTTTAAAAATACAGATAAGACCAAGCTAGTTTTTAAAATTAATGATGCAAAAAAGACTCGGTTTTTAGTTGATAGAACCTTGATTGATAAATATTCCGATATTATTAGGAAAATCACTGCATCTTCATCAGACCCAAATGAATCTATCCCCCTGCAAAATGAAACAAACCCAGATAATTTTGAAACCTTGATTAAGTTACTTAAACATTATGATGACAATAAAGCGCACGTTGATAATGGAACTATGAATTTTCAGTTAGATCTTAATGATGTTCCGGCTCTTGTGAACCTAGCTGATTTTTTGTTTTCAAATAATACAATTGAGAAATTTCCTGAAAATGAGGAATTGCATACAATTGATAGATTGCTTAAAAAGATCCCTATCACTAGTAATGATTTGGGCTTTTTCCTTGCCATCCAGAAAGCGGCGGCCTCAATTCTTTTTGACCCCGCAATCCTTAAGAATTTCATTCGTAGGAGTGATGGAAGTAGCACCACTGTCCCACCTTATCTTCTCTACGTGAAATGTATGCCTTTTGCAACGCCGTGGATGATCTATCGATTTAGAAAAGCGCTTAGAGGAATTGAACACTCCAAGTTAAGTAATGATGCTGCTTATTTAAAAACGGATTTTCAGAGCCTTTTTATGGACTTTAGCGCATTACAGGGAACTACTTTATCCTTTTTACCTTTTCAAGGATCAGGCACAATCACGCAACCTTATATTGTTATCACAGAAGGTGAAAATAAGAAAAATAGCAAACTAGTTGATACTTTGTTTAAGAAGAATCCGCATGCAACATTGATTATTGACTTTGGTACAAAGGAGTCCATTGATTTTTTTAACAATGTTAACGATGGTAAAATGATTCTGCTACCCAGTAGCGTGAAAAAACTATCCATTGGCGGTGATAAGATTACACAGATTGGGGGTGACTTCCTCGCAGGATACAGCAGCAACAACCTCACACAGCTTGATCTATCCGGCTTGTCAGGAGTTACACAAATTGGGCATTCGTTCTTCTATAAAAGCAACTTCACACAGCTTGATCTATCGCCTTTCTCAAACGTCACAGAGATTAGAGGGAATTTCCTCGCAGAATGCAGCAGCTTAGCAACGCTTGATCTGCGTCCTTTATCAAAGGTCACAAAGATTAGGGGGAGGTTCCTCGCAGAATGCAGCAGCTTAGCAACGCTTGATCTGCGTCCTTTCTCAAACGTCACAGAGATTGGGGAGGGTTTCCTCGCAGTATGCAGCAGCTTAGCAACGCTTGATCTGCGTCCTTTATCAAAGCTCACAAAGATTGGAGAGAATTTCCTCGCAGGATGCAGCAGATTAACAAAGCTTGATCTATCGCCTTTCTCAAACGTCACAGAGATTGGGAGGGGGTTCCTTTCTTGGTGTAGCGACTTAGCAAAGCTTGATCTGCGTCCTTTATCAAAGCTCACAAAGATTAGGGGGAGTTTCCTCCAAGAGTGCACCGCTTTAACGCTAGTTGATCTTCCTGATTTTATACAATTTATTGATAATGAGTTTCTTGCGGGAACAACCAGTCTTCAAAGTATCTATGTAACCGAAGGTTCAAAGACAGAGCAGACCATAAGGGAGCAGCATCCAGCATTCGCACCTTTGATAAAATATAGGCATGGTTCAAAAGGTAGCATGGCTCAAAACGAGTGAACACTCGCCCCTCTTTTTTGGCTCTTTCGTATTTCCTGGGGTAGTCATGCAAACTCTTTCGTTTTTAAACCACGCACAAGAGAAGGTCTCCGTTCGTTAGGTTGCTTGATAACACCTAATCTTCGAGACCTTTTTTTATTATTTCAAGGGGTTCGCTAGGGCGCTATTTAAATGCGCGCTCACCCACCTTGAAATTTCTCACTTCTATCTGAACCCGGACAGGTCGAAATTAGCTTGATTTTTTGAGAATTTAATATACAATCTAGTTTAATACTAGTTAAATATGGAGAATTCGTTATGTATTCGTCAGACACAAATCTAGTCAGCGCATTTGACGCAAAAACTCATTTATCTCAGCTTCTTTTTAGAGTGCAAGAAGGCAGTCGTATTACCATCACGAAGCACAATACTCCTGTTGCCATACTTATTCCTGTTGAAATTGCAAAACAACCAACAGCTGAGGTGATTGAGAAGTTATTAAACATGCGCAAACGTCATACTTTGGCAGGATTGTCTATTAAAGAACTACAAGAAGAAGGTCGACGCTAGTGAATCCGTCTTTTGTATTAGATTGCTCTGTTACGATGGCTTGGTGTTTTGAAGATGAAGCATCTGATTATACAGACTGTATTCTAAGGTCTCTTCAACACACAAAAGCCATAGTTCCAGATTTATGGGAGCTTGAAGTTACAAATGTGTTACTTATGGCTGAACGTAAAAAGAGAATTCAAGAGGCTGACGTCTTCCACTTTATTGGTCTTCTTAACCAATTGCCAATTGAAAAAAATCGCGATACTGCTTCTATGAATGATTTGATCTTACTGAGTCGCTTGCATCAGTTAACCTCATATGATGCATCTTATCTTTACTTGGCGCTTACTCACGGCTTACCTCTTGCTACATTGGATAAAAAATTAAAAGACGTTGCAGCACACGCAGGCATCGTTCTTTACCAACCTTAAAAAGATCTCCTTAACAAAAATTTAACGAATAGCGCCCTAAACTATTAGCAACAACCTTTAGTTCGTAATAGTCATGAAAATACTCCTCACTGGCGGCGCTGGTTTTATCGGATCACACTTTGCCTGTTCGGCATTGGAAAAAGGCTATGAAATTATCAACGTCGATAAGATAACCTATGCGGGAAATTTGAGTAACCTTGATGAAAGTCTGTTTCATAAAAATCATGTTTTTCATGAAACAGATATTTGTGATAAAGAAAAACTAAAGGAGATATTTGAAAAACATCGTCCAGATGCCGTTATCCACATGGCAGCAGAGTCTCATGTGGATCGTTCTATTGATTGCGCGGATGAGTTTATTCGAACGAATATTTTGGGGACACACACTCTTTTAGATGTTTCTTTAAGCTATTTTAAAACCTTAGATCCTTCAGCTAAAAGCAAATTCCGGTTTATACATCTGTCTACAGATGAAGTTTTTGGTGCTCTTGGAAGCACTGGAAAATTCAATGAATCAATGCCGTACAGACCAAACTCACCTTATTCAGCCTCAAAGGCATCCTCTGATTTGTTGGTCAGGGCTTATCACCAAACCTATAAGCTGCCCACAATCATAATCAATGCGTCTAATAATTATGGATCCAAACAATACCCTGAGAAGTTAATCCCCCTGACCATTTTAAATGCCCTGGAGCATAAATCTTTGCCGGTATATGGAGATGGACAACAAGTTCGTGACTGGCTTTACGTTGGTGACCATGTGGAAGCTCTTTTGACACTCTTAACGAAAGGAAAAGTCGGAGAATCTTACTGTATAGGCGCTGATAACGAGACAACAAACTTGTCTCTCATCCATAAAATTTGCGAGACTCTTGATCATCTTCGCCCCAGTTCAGAACTGGAGTCTTACAAAGATCTTATTACCTTTGTAAAGGACAGACCCTCTCATGATTTTAGATATGCAACAGATGCATCAAAGTTAAAAAGAGATACAGGTTGGGAAGCGGCAATGTCTTTTAAAAATGGACTTGAAAAGACAATTCAGTGGTATTTAAACAACCTTGAGCCTGTTTCATTTCAAAACGCCCGTCAAAGAATAGGGCTTGGATCGTGAAGATTGCAAAAGGAATCATATTAGCAGGAGGAACAGGATCAAGATTGTACCCCTTAACAATCGCCTCTAATAAACAGCTTTTACCTATTTATGACAAACCTGCCGTTTACTATCCGCTTACAACATTGATGTTAGCGGGAATTAAAGAAGTTTTGATCATCAGCACACCAAAAGATATCACAGCTCTTGAGTCTCTATTTGGAGACGGCACTGCTTTTGGAATGACATTCAGTTATAAAGTTCAGGCTGAACCACGAGGACTGCCTGAGGCTTTTATTTTGGGAGAAGAGTTCATCGAACAAAAGCCGGTTGCCATGATTTTAGGCGACAATTTTTTCCATGGGCATGGTTTGGCGCAGGTTATAGGGGAAGCATCAGATAATTTGAATGGGGCTCATATTTTTGCTTATCCTGTCGATGACCCAAGCCGTTATGGAGTTGTTACATTTGATAAAAACCAAAAGGTTGCAAGTCTAGAAGAAAAACCAGCAAAACCTCGATCGAACTACGCCGTTACAGGTTTGTATTTTTTTGATGGGCATGTTTCAGAATATGCAAAGCAGCTAAAGTTTTCTCAAAGAGGGGAAACTGAGATTACAGATTTGTTGAAATATTATCTAAGCTTAAAAAAATTGGATGTTTCTGTTTTAGGGCGCGGATATGTTTGGTTTGATGTGGGAACGTCTAAGTCCTTATTAGATGCTTCAAATTATGTAGAAGTAATCCAATCTCGGCAAGGAACAATCATTGCATCCCCCGAGGAAGTTGCTTGGCGTATGGGTTTTATTGAAAAAGAAGATTTCCTTTCTCATGTATATTCTTTGCCCAAAAGCCAGTACCAGCAATATCTGCTGCGAATAGATTCTTTGTGATACCCTTCGCCTTTCAAGAAACCTGTTCGTCAAACTGCGGAAATCTTCGGTGCTCATGTATTTCCATATACATTCCGCTCCTCGATCCTTGTTTTCCTGCAGGTTTCTTGAAATTCATTGGGTAGAAAAATAAAAGTCCTCTGTTTTCGCTACAAAGCTTTTCTCAAAAAATAAAAAATAGAATTTTTCAGATAGCCGTGTCTTTCGAATTCAATCTGGTATCCAAGACTTTTATAAAAATCTAACGCTTCCCAATCCATTGTGTTTACAGTCGCGAATAAACACTTTTTCTCTTTTCCCAATTCTTCTGAAGCATCCATTAACTGAGTGCCATATCCCAGATATCGCTGTTTTTCATCCACCCACAGCATATCAACATAGAGACAACCGTAATACGTAACACCACTACAACCCCCTACCAGATTTTGTTTTTCGTCTTTTAGAGAAAAAGAGAAAATTTCAATAGGAGGCAACCCCTTTTTCTCCTGAGCATAATCCGCTATTCCTTTATTCAGTAGATCTGCTAATTGCGTTTTCTCATTTTTTGTGTTGACGATTGTGCAAGCCATTATCTTCTCGGAATCATCCCAAGCACTTCTCTTATCTCTTTTATATGCTTTTCAGCCAAAAGATTTGCAATATCAGCCCCATCATATAGAACCTTGTCCAGTTCATCCGGGTGTTGCAATAAGTGCTGCATTTTTTCACGAATGGGTCGCAAAGATTCAATCAAGATTTCTGTAAGAGCATTTTTAAAAGACGAAAAGGGCTGACCTGAGTACTCTGAACAAAGAGCATCTATATTTTCAGCACTTAAAGCTGAATAGATACCCATCAGATTTTCGGCTTCGGGTCGGTTTTGCAAACCTTCTTTTGAGGAGGGAATAGGATCACTATCTGTTTTGGCTTTACGAATTTTCAGAGTGATTGTGTCAGCGTCATCCAGCAAATGAATGCGCGAATAATCAGACACATCAGATTTGCTCATCTTTTTTGTGCCATCACGCAAACTCATAATGCGCGCTGTTTCTTTTGAAATGATTGGCTCTGGGAGTGGGAAAATTTCTTTTTTATAATAGCTATTAAAAGATCCCGCTAAATCCCGCGCCAACTCAACGTGTTGCTTTTGATCTTCACCAACAGGAACATGAGTTGCTTTGTAGATCAAAATATCAGCCGCCATTAAAACAGGGTACGCATAAAGTCCAAGATTCGCGTTTTCTTTGTTCTTTCCGGCCTTATCCTTAAACTGCGTCATCCGATTCAGCCATCCAAGAGGGGCGAAACAACTAAGATACCAAGAAAGTTCGGTGTGAGCTGATACATGGCTTTGCGCAAAGATGGCGCTTTTCTTCGGATCAATCCCGCAAGCAATATACGCAGCAGCAATGGTTCTGGTATTTTCTTTTAAATTTTCAGAATCAACGACTGTGGTTAAAGCATGCTGATCAACGATACAAAAAAGCTGTTCTTTCGTTTCTAAAGACATCTGAGCCCAATTACGAATAGCCCCAAGATAATTTCCCAAATGAATATGACCGGTGGGACGCACACCTGATAAAATACGCTGATAGCTTTTCACAAATAACCTTTCTTTATTAAAAAGCGTCCAAAATCAACCGATATCTGCTAATTTTTTTCACTCAGGCCCCGAGAGAAGGGAACAACCTTAATCAAAGTTGCTTCAACTCCAACACTCTCTCAATACCACTCAAATCCTTATATACATCAACCAAATCGAACTGATACAAGCAGACTATATCATGAATAGCTTTCTTTTGCCCCTGCCCTATTTCAAAAAAGATTTGTGTATCAGGGTGACAAAATTCGCTCATTTGAGAAAACAGAGAATGATACGCATCCAAACCATCTTCACCCGCAAATAAGGCGGATGCTGGGTCATAGTCTTTCACATTAATTTCCAAGGGTTCATTGATGCCGATATAAGGAGGGTTGCTGATGATAACATCAAAATGTCCTTGTACAGATTGCCCCCAATCAGCAACACAAAACAAAGCGCGATCAACCACACCAAGTATCGTCGCATTCTCACAAGCTACTTTAATGGCTGCCTCGGATTGATCAATGGCAATACCAAAAGCATTTGGATATTCTTTGAGTAAGCTAATTAAAAGACACCCGGTACCAGTACCAAAATCAATGAATTTCAAAGGTTTTTCACGGTCGGTAAATTTTTGGAGAACAGCTAGGATTAAGGTCTCTGAGTCAGCTCTAGGATCAAGCGTATCTTTTGTTACCTTAAAATCCAGCCCCCAAAATTCACGCTTTCCAATAATTTTAGAAAGAGGTTCTTCCCGGAGACGTCTCTTCACCAGTTCTTTTAGACGATCAACTTGCCTTGAAGTTAAAGCCGTAGCTGTTCCAAAAAAATGAGCTTCGTAACTATCTCCAGTTACATAAGCCATCAGCTGCCTTAACTCTCTCCATGGGTTTTCAATGCCAACATTCTGAAATTGTTCAACGAATTCATTTAGAAAAGAAGAATCACTATTTAGAAGCAGTTTCAACACCACGTTCTTTTAGTAATGTTTGAAGCTCACCGCTTTCATACATTTCACGAATGATATCAGCGCCCCCTACAAATTCAGCTTTAACATACAGTTGCGGAATTGTTGGCCAATTACTGAAATCTTTAATACCTTGACGCACTTCAGGATCAATCAAAACATTCACATCTTTAAAAACAACATTCAATTTATTGAGTATTTGAATAACAACCGCCGAAAAACCACATTGTGGGACATGACTTGATCCTTTCATGTAAAGAACAACGGCGTTCTCTGTTATTTCTTCTTGGATGCGTTCTTGTATTGAGGTCATGTGTTTTAATCCTTTCCATGATTTGGTATGCCTGTTTTGAGCGCGAGTGCATGTAGTTCGGAACCCATTTTTCCTTGTAGAGCTTGGTAAACCATTTGATGCTGCTGAACTCTTGTTTTACCAGTAAATTGAGTTGACAAAATTGTCGCTTGATAGTGATCATTATCGCCGGCCAAATCTTGAATCTCTATCTCAGCGTCTGGAAACGATTGGCGCAACAGAGTTTCAACCTCAGTTAAAAGCAGGGGCATAATTAGAAGTCTCTATATTTTTAAAATTAAATCAGGGGGACCACCATCTTCTAAAAGGCCAAATCTTTGAGCAATTTCTTGGTAGAATTTAGCTCCCTTTTGATCCTCTAGATCTTGGTTTGAAACCAACTTTAAATCCATACGTTCAGAAGTTTTTAGATCTAAAATATGGCAGGTATCCTGTGTGATTTCATCGATCAGTATAATTTGGGTATCCCCCATGAAATCTGACATATACACACGTCCAAACTCCAGGGAATACTGCATCAATCTCATCCCTAAGGCCAGAAATTGACCACATAAAAAGTCGTTGATGCGTTGGGTTGTGTCAAGCATCGACTCTACTTCGTCTGCATCCGCCCAACCAAGAGAGGTAATATGGCGTTCAGAGACAACAGATTCATCCAATCCTTTTGTATTGATCCGGAACTCAGGGATAGGTTCAGGCAACATCATGCCTTCGTCGAGTCCTAATCTTTTAGCAAAATCTCCAGTGGCTGCATTATGCATCACAACCCGAAAAGGCAAAACTTCGGCCGCTCGGACCAATTGTTCGCGCATATTGAGGCGACGCAAGAAATGAGTTTCAACACCAATCTCGCTCAACCGAAGCATAAACAACTCGGATAAACGGTTATTGATAACCCCTTTTCCAGTAATCGTGTGTTTTGTATCTGTGTGATGATCGTCTTTGAAATACAGAACATACGTCCCCGGTTCAGGGCCATCAAACAAAATCTTTGAATTACCTTCATAGATATGACGACGTCGGGGAACGGATTTCTCGCTTAAAACGCGGGACCTAAACCCAATTACCATGGATAAAAAACCTTTTTGCAGTGTTAAGAGTCTATCTTCACAGAGTCTATTCCGATTGTCTTGGTTCTGTTAGAATAAATTCTGTGAAGATAGGCTCTACCATGTCTATATCAAATTTTGAGCTTAAATTCCATTCTTTTCTGTTCTTGCCTGATTTCGTCAAAGGATAAAAAATGTCTGCATCAAAGTTAAAGACCTTTAAAAAGCTATGGCCTTACCTATGGCCTCAAAACATGCCTGATGCAAAAACACGACTTCTTTTAGCAAGCGTATCATTGGTTTTATCAAAAATTTCCGTTCTTATTGTTCCTATCATCTTTAAGTATGCAATCGATGGGCTTTCAGAACCCAAAAACCTTGTTGTTCCTATTTTCTTAATGATTTTATATGGTGGCATGAGGCTTACCTCTTCTCTTTTTTCTGAAATCAGGGATATTACTTTTGCTAATGTCGCACAGCGGACTCTAAGGCAAGTCATTTTAAGGGTTTTTGACCATCTGCATAATTTAAGCCTGCGCTTTCATCTAGACAGACAAACGGGAGGGCTAACGCGTATTATTGAACGCGGCACTAAAGCTGTTGAAACTTTAGTTACCTTTTTAACATTCAATATTATCCCTACAATTGTTGAGATCATTCTCGTGAGTGCATTTCTGTGGGTGATGTATGGTATGTCCTTTTCCATCATTACTCTTTTCACAATGCTCGCTTATATTGTCTACACCCTTAAACTAACAGAATGGCGGATTGGCTACGTAAGGGAAATGAACAGAACGGATGTCGAAGCCCAAACAAAAGCAATCGATAGTCTTTTAAACTATGAAACCGTTAAATATTTTAATAACGAAGCCTATGAACATAACCGCTTAGACGAGTCGGTAAAGGTATACGAAAAAGCAGCCATTCAAGGAAGAATAACGCTCGCTTATCTTAATTTTGGGCAAGTTTTTATTATTTCTATAGGGCTTGTTCTTGTGATGGGACTTGCAGCGCAAGGCGTTATCAACAAAACCATGACAGTTGGCGATATAGTCGCTGTAAACACTTTTTTGATTCAGCTTTATATTCCTCTTTTCAACCTTGGGTTTGCTTACCGTGAAATAAAATTGGGGCTTGTGAACATAGAAGAAATGTTTCAACTTTTGTCAGAAACTCTTGAAATCAAAGATGCGGAACAGGCTAAACCTTTGGAAATTAAAGGCGGAGAAATTTGCTTCGATAAAGTTTCTTTTCATTATCAATCCAACAGAGAGATCTTAAAAAATATTTCCTTTATCGTTCCAGCTGGTAAAACACTCGCCATTGTCGGCTCAAGCGGGGCTGGGAAATCAACCCTATCCAGACTCCTTTTTCGTTTTTACGATGTCACAAATGGCTCCATCTGTATTGATGGCCAAGATATACATTCCATCACTCAAAAAAGCCTTCGCCGTGCCATTGGCGTTGTCCCACAAGATACCGTTCTTTTTAACGATACAATTCTTTATAACATTGCCTATGGTCGACCAGATGCAGCCTTTGAAGAAATCATGAAGGTTGCTCAGCAAGCACGAATTCATGATTTCATTCAATCCTTGCCTGATGGCTATGAAACTCGGGTTGGCGAACGTGGACTTAAATTATCAGGCGGCGAAAAGCAGCGTGTAGCAATTGCTCGAACGTTGTTAAAAGATCCTAAGATTTTTTTGTTCGATGAAGCTACATCTTCTCTTGATACAAGGACAGAAAAAGCCATTCAAGAAAATCTACGTGAGGTTTCAAAAAATCACACAACGATTATTATTGCGCATCGTCTTTCCACAATTATTGATGCAGATCAAATCATTGTTTTAGAAAAAGGAGAGATTGTTGAACGCGGAACCCATCAAGAATTATTAGCCAAAAAAAGCACCTATGCCTTAATGTGGAAACGTCAACAAGAGCATAAGGGGAAAGAAATATATTCTTGACAACTCCCCCCTATAACCATTAGCGTCAAGCCATAAACCACTAGGGGCGCTTTTTTAATAAAGCTGAGAAGAACCCTTTGAACCTGATTCGGTTAGTACCGGCGGAGGGAATGTGACCAAAGAACTATTGCGCCATTATACTTTTTCAATCGACGCGTTTTTTCATCAAAATCAATCCATTTTAGAAAAGCAGACTTTGACCATCGAAGCTGCAAAGTGGACCTGCCTTATAGGCCCCAGCGGTGTTGGAAAAACAACGCTGCTTAGGTGCATCGCCGGCCTTCAAGGTAAGGAACAAAACAATAATATTGGCTACATGTCTCAAAACGACACACTATTGCCATGGCTCAGCGCGATTGATAACACTGTTTTGGGTCAACGCTTGCGCAAAGAAAAGCGCAATTACGATAAAGCACTGCATATTCTAACCGAGCTTGGTTTAAAAAATTTTGCGGGTTTTTATCCACACCAACTCTCTCTTGGTATGCGCCAAAGAGTTGTTCTGGCCAGAGCTCTTATAGAAAACAACGAAATTATCTTGATGGATGAACCCTTTGCAGCTCTGGATGCAAAGACAAGGCAAGATGTTCAAAACTATGCTATCAAAGCACTTAAAGGTAAGACTGTTGTGTTGGTAACGCACGATATTGGTGAAGTCATGCGCATGGCTGATCATGTTTATTTGTTAAAGGGATCTCCAGCGAAAGCGACCCCGATTGATCTTAAAGAGATTTTAGGCAATCTGCCCACACCGCGTGTCACTGATTGCCCCCATGTGTGGCAAAAGGCAAGTTCCCTTTTAAGTTCATTGTACGCTTAAAATAATGCATAGAATTCTTGTCGGTATCGTTCTGTTAAGTATATGGGAGCTTATTGTTAAGCTCGCCTCGCTACCCCTTTACATCCTGCCTGGTCCATTGGTTATTTTTAAAAGTCTTTTGATCAACGCTCATTTGATAGCGACACATGCTCTCATCACAGGAGGAGAAACCCTGTTAGGGTTGCTGATCGCCATTGTTCTAGGCGTTACAAGCGCTCTGATCCTGGATCATTTTACGCGCCTACAGCATTTTCTAAGGCCTGTTCTTTTAACGCTTCAAGCCACGCCACCTTTTGTTTTAATGCCGGTTCTTCTTTTATGGTGTGGGTTTGGGTTGATGCCTAAACTTATCGTTATTTGTTTATCCTGCTATTTTCCCATTACCGTTTGTCTTTTGGATGGATTGAAACGCTCTCCCTCGCCCTGGTTAGATATGGCCACAATCATGCATGCCAGTCCAAAAACACGTCTTTGGTTCGTCAGATTTCCAGCGACCTTACCAACACTTATCTCTGGAATCAGACTGGCGGCCATTCATGCGCCGTTAACCGTGCTTGCAGCGGACTGGATTGGTGCCAGCTCAGGCCTTGGGTATTTGATTATGTTAAGCCATGGAAGATTACAGGTTGATTTAATGTTCGCATGTGTTATTTGCGTTATTTTTATGGTCTTTGGTTTGAATAAATTGGTTCAAGTCTTAGAGAAAAAACTTATTTTTTGGCCGTCAGTTACTTAAAGGAGAGTACGAATGTTTAGAACCTTAGCCGTTATTATTTTCATCTGTTTTCAGGGGATAGCCAATGCAAAATCTATTCCTGTTCGAATTTCACTTGACTGGATGTTGAACCCTCATCACGCTCCACTCGTGATTGGTATTGAAAAAGGATTCTTTAAAGAATGCGGGTTATCCGTTGAACTGATTGGCTCTGTTGGTTCCTTAGAGGGGTGCAAACAAGTTGGCGCCGGAAATATTGATTTTGCGATGATTGTTGAACCTCAGTGGATCATTCAGGCTGCACGTGGATTGGTTTTAAAACCCGTTTGCACTCTTATTCCTAAACCATTAGAAGTGTTTGTCAGTAGAGTCCCTTTGTCTCAGTTAAAAGGAAAACGAATTGGGCACAGCAGCAGTGGTGCCGGGTTTTCAGCAGCTGTTCTTAAAGAAATTCTAATGCAACAAAATATTAAGTTGGATGACGTTGAGCTGATTTTTACGCGTCAAGCTTTGGTTGCCAGCTTTGTAGCAGGTCAAGTCGATGCCGTAACCAACATTTATAGAACCCTAGGCATCCATGACATTAGAGAACATACTCAAGATTTTTATGTTTACTATTTGGAAAATCTTGGTATTCCAGCATTTGCAGCCACCATTTTTGTAAGCAAGCCTGATATGGATCCAGAAATGGCTCAGAAATTTAGAACAGCTTTAGAGAAAGCTTGTGAGTTTTTAAAAAATAACCCCGATGAATCATGGGAGATTTTTAGAAAATATAAACCAGAACTAGATACTAAGAGCAATACCGAAATTTGGAAAGATGTGGTTGCGCTGTTTGATATTAAGGATGTCGACATAGATGGGGCGCATTATCAAGCTTTGAGAGACTTTTTGAAAAAACATGAGTTGATATAAACCTTATGCCGATTTCTCAGGCCTAAACCCAATCGCTACCAAATACATCTCTGCTGAATCAGCGCGACTGGATGACGGTTTAAAATGAACGACTTTCGTAAAATTTTTCTTCATGCTTTGTAATAATTTATTTTCGGTTCCGCCGCGCAAAACTTTAGCAACCATGGAGCCACCTGGTTTTAATGCGGTAAAACAAAAATCATAAACCAGCTCAACCAAAGCCATAATGCGGATATAATCCACATCCGTCATGCCGCAAGCAGGAGAAGCCATATCGCTTAAAACAACATCAACTTTAGAAGGGAGCATAGACAATAGCTTTTCTAATACAGCTTCCTCCATAAAATCGCCTTGGATAATCTCCGCTGGAGGGAGCGGTTCTATTTCTTGCAGATCGATTGCAATGACTTGGCCTTTTTCACCAATCTTCTTAAGAGCTACTTGTGTCCATCCACCTGGGGCAGCACCAAGGTCAACAATCACAGCACCTCTTTTTAAGAGATGAAACTTTTCATCAATATCCATAAGCTTGAAAGCAGCCCGGGAACGATACCCATCCGCTTTGGCTTTTTGCACATATGGATCATTTAATTGACGAATCAACCAACGACGTGATGATTCCGTCCGTTGTTTTCTGTCCTTGAGGATAACTTTATTTGTTCTTGTAGAGGAAATATCATCTTTAGACATCTCAAGCAACGCTGTTGCGAAGACAATCATGGATATGTAATAACCCCAAAACATTTTTTTCAGGATCTACTATAAACAAACTAGTGATGGATTTTTTCTCAAAAATAGCTAAAGCATCTGCCATTAATAAACCAGTGTGCCCTACAACCGGATTGGCTGTCATAATTTCAGCAGCTTTTTGTGAGAGCATATTTGCATTCATATGACGCCGTAAATCTCCGTCTGTAATCACGCCAATCAGTTTTTCGTTCTGGTCAATAACCCCAACGCAACCAAAACCATGATAGGTCATTTTGAGTAAGCATTCGCCCATTAACGTATCACCATCAACCAGAGGTACTTTCTTGCCGGTATGCATAAACTCAACAATCTGCTTTAATTGCTGCCCCAAATTTCCACCAGGATGAAATAGTTTAAAATCATGTTTTGAAAACCCACGACTTTTTAAAAGAGCGACAGCCAAAGCATCACCCAAAGCCATTGTCATGGTTGTTGACGTTGTCGGCGCTAATCCCATGGGGCACGCCTCGCCAACATTGGGAAGAATAAGCGCCAAGTTAGCAATACGTGTTAAATTGCAATTTGATCGACCTGTTATAGAGATAATAGGAATAGAAAAACGATGCGCGTAATCGATAATAGCATGCAGTTCTCTTGCTTCACCTGAATAGGAAATCAAAAGAAGCGTATCACCTTTTGCGATCATCCCAAGATCACCATGCCCTGCTTCAGCTGCATGCACAAAGAATGCTGGTTGGCCTGTTGACGCAAAAGTAGCAGCAATCTTTTTACCCACATGTCCACTTTTGCCAATTCCGCTAATAATTAAACGTCCTTGGGTATTACGGATCAATTCAATGGCTTGATCAAAAGTCTCTGTTAAAGAATCAGCTAATTGGTGGAGGGCATCTGCTTCTGCAACGATAATCTCACGACCGTAATTTTGATGAGAAGAATCTTCGGGGTTAACAATTTTTGCTGTTATTGTCAAAACGGTTTACTCCATAACTTGATAGGGGAAAACATCAAATGCTTCACCAGCCAACAAATCCATCTGAGCTCTATAAGGTAAAAACTTAAAGCAAGCTTGAACCAGTTCCGTTCTATTCTCTCTTACTATCAATTGATCAAGAGTATTTTTTAAAGCATGTAAATGAAGTACATCTGTCGCAGCATAGGTTAATTGTTCTTTTTTTAGCTCCGGTGCGCCCCAATCAGAGGTTTGCTCTTGCTTAGATAATTCAACTCCCAAAAGATCTTTGCACAAATCTTTTAAGCCATGACGACTTGTGAATGTTCGCACCAGTCTGGATGCAATCTTTGTGCAATAGATAGTCTCGATTTTGATTCCAAAACTATGCATCAAAATCCCAACATCAAAACGAGCGTAGTGAAATATTTTTTCAACAGACTTATTGATCAATAATTTTTTAAGATTAACCGCTTTTTCAAATTCAGCTTTTGGAAAATGAACAACATGACAATGCTGATCTCCCGCTGACAACTGAACCACACAAAGGCGATCTCGATGATTTTTCAATCCCATTGCTTCCGTGTCGATTGCAACCGAATCGGTAAATGCCAAATCGCTGGGTATGTCATTTGTGTGTAGATGTATTTTCATGCTGCTCTCACTTTAGTGGTGCCCAGAAGAAGACTCGAACTTCCAAGGGCTTGCACCCACTAATACCTGAAACTAGCGCGTCTACCAATTCCGCCATCTGGGCTTGAGTAATAGGTAAAAGATTTACCCTTCCTTGTCAACGGATTATTAACCTTTGTCGCTGCAAACTAGAATTAAGATCAAGCAAAATGTGAATTAAAAATCTATGAAAAAAGGCCCAGATCAGACTGCCAGAGAATGGAAAAGTCAGATTTCAAAAGAGGACGAAATCCAATTTGGGAGTGTTGATCTCTATGTAAAAGAAGGGGTTACTTTTCTTTCTTGCTGCCTTTACCTTTTCATTTTTTGGCTTGTTATGAGCCATGCGACATGGGTTGTTTGGAAACTACATAATGTTGAATGGGCATTTTTTCCACAAATTATAAAAACGATCCCTCATAAAAAACTCATGTTCTTCTCTACTTTTATAACAGGATTAACGGCTGTGTTCAGTTATCTTTTCAAAAGATTGAGATCGAACCAAGAAGACTTTGCCTTAATTAAACTGTTTCCAAAAAATGCAGTTAAGAAATCTTCAGACTCAACGCATAGGTATCTACACAAGTTGAGTTTTCAGTATTTTTTGAAGCATATTTTTAAGATCGTCTCCATCATAATCGCGCAGTAAATCTAATGTGTTGAGCAAGGAACAAAGGCCAGCAAGGAGTGCAGGTCTTGTAAAACTTACCCCATATT
>CANJLN010000023.1 GCA_947475175.1 Alphaproteobacteria bacterium | reverse complement strand
TAGCTTTCCCTAAAGCTGCTTTATGTTATGGAGTCCCTGTCACGGATTCATAAAGCCACCTTGCCCTTTGTCTGGCAACACGACCCTTTTCTTCGATTATTAACTGGTGAAGCTTTAGACCCAACGGACTTACTCTTCGTCTTTCAAAAAACCTGTTCGTCAAACTGCGGGAATCTTCGCTGCTCATTTAGTCGACTAAACTCCGCTGCTCGCCCCTTGTTTTCCTGCCGGTTTTTCGAAATCCTTCGAGTATTTAAATCTAAAGACGGATGGTAGAATTGGAATTCAAGTTGCGTGCCGCTTCTTGTCAATTTTGCCAGGACTTACCTTGGAATCTTGACAGAGAATCTTGAGGTTTCCTAAAACCCGGAGGAAGAAAAGACTTATGTCCGTTCCTGGTTTTTTGGTTGCTTTGTGTGTCGAGTCCGGAAAAACCCTGCGGCCACGGGGCTGATCTTTTTTCTTTTACACATCGCTTCTGATCCATCACTTTCATTGTTAAATTTAACATAAATATTACTAAAAAGCAAATTTTGAAAAAGCCCATCAAATATGTATAGCGGTGGTTTTGGCTGTGCTTTTTAGATCCTCGGAACAAGTCCGAGGATGACAGTTAGGAGTTCCAAGAATGACAATATGTGTAGTCCGAGGATGACGGTGGTGAGGTCGAGAGGATGACGGTGTCTGGGGAAATTGTCGTCCCCGAGAGGCCAAAGGCTGAGTCGAGGATCCAGTGTATTCCTGGATTCCCGCCTACGCGGGAACGACACTGAACAGTGTTTGGAAAGAGGATTTTTTTTAAAATTTGCTATAAGCCTAGAAAAATGTATAATTTTAGATAAATTACATTAGCTCTAGGATGTTTCTTTGTTTCGAAGTGCACGTGATCGGTTTCTCAGTTATTATAACAATGAGCTTCGATATCTTCGAAACTCAGGAAAGATCTTTGCAAAACAACACCCCAAAATTGCTCGTCGCTTAGAATTAAGCGATAAAGAATCTCCTGATCCACACACCGAGCGTCTGTTAGAATCGTTTGCTTATATGACAGCACGCCTCAGCCAAGAAATCGATGACAGGTTTCCTGAAACGGCGGCCGCTTTATTGGAAGTGCTTTATCCACATCTTGTGAACCCAATCCCTTCCATGTCCATTGCCCAATTCCAAGTAGATCCAACAAAAGGGAAATTGACAAAAGGCTATAGCATTGCTAAAGAAACATCTCTTTTTGCCTATGCTGAAAAAGATGTGACGTGTCGTTTTCAGACAACTTATCCGTTAACGCTATGGCCTATCAAAGTCAAAAAAGTCGGTATTGTTTCAAAAGACGCCTTTACTTTGGTTGGAAAGAAACGAGATAACAACTGGTTTTTGAAGCTTACACTTGAAACGCAAGGGACTGTCCTGGGCGCGCTTAATCTGGATGAATTACAATTTCATATCCGAGGCGAAAAAATTTTAAGTCTAAACATATTTGAAAGTTTGTTTTCGCAAACTCATCCTTCGGTTTATGTCTCTACTGATGGTCGAACAGCGCATGCTCTGCCCGATGATCCGCTTGCCTCTGTTGGATTTAATCGGGATGAAATGACGCTTCCTCTTCCTGAACATTCAACGCATGCGTTTCTTCTGTTACAAGAGTATTTTCATCTTCCTGAAAAATTCCTTTTCTTTAAAATAAAACACCTTAATAAAATTCCTAAGGAGCTAGACTTAGACACAAATGTCTTTGAAATTTTGATTTCTCTTAGAGATGTGCAAGAGCTCTTACAAAAAGACATTGGACCCAATAATTTTCTACTTGGGTGCACGCCTATTGTTAATTTGTTCAAAAAGATTACAGAGCCTCAACGACTTACAAAAAGAAAAATTCGCTATAGACTTGTTCCTGACCAGCGTCGAGATAAAACAACAGAGATATATCGAATTTTAAAAGTAGCTGCTGCTGTTGAAGGAAGCCAAGAACCACAAACTTTCTCACCCTATTTTTCTTTTGCGCATCAACGTATTTCTTTAAAAGATACCGTTTACTGGACAGCAAAAAGATCCTCTGCGGAGGAGCGTGATCTTCCTGGAACAGATATTTATCTGTCCTTTGTTGATTTGCAATTTAATCCATCTCTGCCTCCCCATCAGATTGTTTACGCCCACACTTTATGTACCAACAGGTTCTTAGCAGAACAATTGCCTCAAGGGGCTGAATTGCAAATTGAAGAAGCCGTGCCGATTAGTCGCATTGTATGTTTGGATAAACCTGTTGCTCAAGAATACTCTCCGTCTAATGGAGAAACATTATGGCGGCTTATCTCTCAGCTTTCAGTCAACCATCTTTCTCTAACGGGAAGCCATCAAGCACTAGATGTTTTAAAAGAAAGTTTAAAACTTTATGCGGGGCCAACTCATGAGTATAAACAACATGAAATTGATACCTTAAAATCTTTAAAAACAAATAAGGTTGTAAGGCGTTTTGGCAATGAAGCATGGAGAGGTTTTGTTGAAGGAGTCCAGATTGTTATGGAAATGGAAACATCTCCTGGAACGGGGAATTCTAATTTCTTATTAGCATCGATATTGAGACACTATTTCGCATTGAGTGTTTCTTTAAATTCTTTTGTTGAGCTTGTCATGATAAAAACAGATAAACCGAATGAGTATATGAAATGGCTTCCATTACCTGGCGAGAAAATCCTCCTGTAAAAGAAGGATTGTTAAAATCCCCACAGGAATTTGATTTTGATCAAGCGATTAACATTCTAGAGCAGTTAAATCCAGGAGCAAGTCCCTTGGGTAGCGAATCTGACCCCCAAAATGAAGCAATTCGAATTAAATCACATGTGAGCTTTGCTATCCCCACAAGTGAGCTTCAATCGCTGCAACACGACTCAGATAACAAACCAATTTTATGGATTAACTTTCTCAGTATTGCCGGCATTCAAGGCCCTTTGCCAACCCCTTACACCGAAACACTTATTGATAGAACCAGACAAAAAGACACAGCGTTTCGAGATTTTTTAGATATTTTTAATCACCGTTTAGCAACACTTTGGCACCGTCTTCGTAAAAAGATTATGCCTGGCGTTTTGCAAGCGCCACCACAAGAAACACCTATCGGAAAAACGCTTCTTCAGCTTGCTGGAATTGCGCACCCGAATCTGCTCCAAGGAAAACAACTAACACAAGAAGTCTTGTTAAGTTACCATGACGTCCTCTGGAAAAGACCCCATTCAGGAGCAGGGTTATTAAGACTGATCAAAAGCTATTTCAATGTCCCCGTTATGATCGAACAATTCGAAGGCTCTTGGCGTGAAGCTCGTGTACAAGATTTAAGTAAAATTGGCCTCAGAAAAGGACAATTTAACGAATTGGGCAAGAATATGATTTTGGGAAAGAAATGTTGGGATCAATCAGCTGCAGCAAGCATAAGTATTGGGCCTCTGTCCTGGGATGAATACTGTTCATTTTTACCAAATGCACTCTCGTCAGATACTTTACGTCCTTTTCCTTTGTTAGAAGAATTGAGCTATTTTTTTATCGGTATCAACACAGAACTCTATTTACGTCTCAGCCTGAATCGATTCGATATCAAACCTGTTTTATTGAATCGAAAATTTTCTTTGGGTTACAATAGTTGGTTAAAGTGTGACAAAATTCAGACAGGTAACCCGTCTGTTAGAATTGCTTTAAAGCAACCTCATGCATAGCCTTTACATTAAATCTTGTTTATATAAAAATTTATATAAACAAGATTTAATGTAGGAGTTTTCTCAATGATTGTTATTTCCAAAAATGCAGCGAAAAAATTAAGCGCTTCTTTACTCATGAGTGCATTGTTTGTCAGTTCATCAGCTATAGCAGCTGACCCTCAAGTAAATACGACTTTGGCAAAAGAGATTGCTACTCTACAACAGCAAATTACAGATATGAATAAAAAGATTCACGGTTTAGAGGTAAGCCAAACAGCATCAGCAGAGCAAGCAAAACAAGCCGTTGCTGCAGCTGCCAAAATGGAAGCAACTGTTCAAACCGCAACACCGTGGGCTAAAGGACCAGATGGATATATTACTGTTCCTGGAAGCAACACGGCTATCAAAATAGGTGGACGCGTTCGCGGCGAAATGATGTATGATGGTGGCCCAAACATGGGAGATGTCATCATAGGTGGGGCAGTTCCACTTAAAAACCTTAACAGTGCCGCCGCTCAATCTGGACACACCAATGCCAGTGCACGTAGCAGTCGTTTAAACTTTGCGACGTTAACGCCAACCACAAAAGGAGATGTAAAAACATTAATAGAAATAGACTTCTTTGGTGGCGGTACTGGCACAAGTTACAACCCAAAGATACGTCATGCTTATGGAACGCTTTGTGACTTCTTAGTGGGTCAAACTGATTCGGTCTTTTTAGATATCGATGCGACTGGATCAACCATCGATGCAAATACCATTCTAGGTGGACCATTGCGCCAAATGCAAATTAGATACACAAAAGAGCTTATGACTGGGCTTAAACTCATGACTGCGCTTGAAAAACCAAACTCTGATTATATCGGAAGTGATGGAACTCTTTATACAAGCAATGATACAACAGGCGCTAAAGGCAAATCATCTCTACCGGATCTGACCGCACAATTAAGGTGGACAGGTAGTGCTGGTTACATAGCAGCACGTGGTATGGTTCGCCAAATTCAATACAAGAACATAACTGATCCAGGAACAACTGGAGGACGGAATACAGCGAATGACGTGAGTAAAAAAGCAACTGGTTGGGGCGTTGGTCTTTCCGGTAAATATCTCACAGTTGGTAAGAGTGGCATTATAGGGCAAATCAATGCAGGACAAGGCATCGGTCGATATATTCCTGAAATTGCCGGCGAAGCCGTTTACTATAACACCACCACAAAGCAATTTAATGTGCTAAGTGCAACTAACGCTATAGTTGGTTATGAACATTACTGGACAGATGAAGTACGTTCGAACCTTCTAGCAAGCTACACACGTATATCTCCACCTGCAAGTGGGGTTGGCTTTACGCCTCTTACCGGGACAACACGCATAACACAGAAGATCAAGAAAGTGTTCTTCAACGTCCTCTACAATCCTGTTAAAAATGTCGAAGCAGGTGTAGAGTTTGCTCACATCAGACGCGATACTATGGACAATAAAACAGGTTCTGGTAACCGTGTGTCTGTTGGCGTTACTTACAACTTCTAAGGTTTAAAAAACCATTGCAATAAAAGATCCTCGGAACCCTCCTACGCCACGGCTTCGGGCGGGCAGGCAAGTCCGAGGATGACATTGCGAAAAAAACCAGTGGCAATCTGAATAGAGGCCCTGATAAGATAGTTAAAATAAACACGACTTATCGGGGCCCATGCCATGGATCATGAAAATTCAATCCGCAACCGCGTTCAAGCTTTAAAAACTTTTTACACCAATCTTGTTATTTATGCTGTTGTCTGCGTTGCCTGTGTTGTCATATGGGTTAGCATGGGATGTGGTCCTTTTTGGCCCATTTGGGTTATTTTTGGCTGCGGTCTTTCTAGCGTCCTTCAGGGTGTTTCCTTGGGACAAATTCCTCAACTTCAAGAATTTTTACCTTTCTTAAATCCTGAGTGGGAAGAAGAACAGGTAAAAAAAATCTCTAAAAAACAAAAAAAAGAGAACGTTTCTTCGATCGTTGAAAAACACACTGAGATTCTTGAGTCTGAGAACGCTGAAAAGCCAAGTAAAAAGAAACCAACGAAGCGCTCGTTTTAATGCAGAATCAATTGAGAAAGACGGGCCTCATCATCATCCCTTTGGTAGTGTTTGTGGATCAGTTTTCTAAATATATTATTACACACATTCCTTGTCGCCCTGATGTCATTACCGTAACTAGCTTTTTTGATTTTTTGTTAACCTATAACAGAGGCGTTAGTTTTGGTCTTTTTCCAGCAGATGGCATCTTAGGAAAAGTCATTCTTTTGTCCCTAGCATGCGTCCTTGTCTTGTGGCTGTTGTTTTGTCTGTGGAAATCGCCATCAAAGCTAGAATCCATAAGCTATGGACTTATCATTGGCGGAGCTGTTGGCAACATCATCGACCGTCTTTACTGTGGCGCTGTGATCGACTTTTTGCATTTTCACTACAACAATTACAGTTTTCCCATTTTTAATATTGCTGACAGTGCTATAACGATTGGAGTAGGCTTGATTTTATTGCAGCAAGCATGGCATTTTGTAAAAAACAAACAGGTAACTTAAGTTATGACAATGACCCCTTTTTTCAATAAGTTTTTATCATTAACAACGTTGGCAGCTTGCCTTGCGTTCTTGAGCGGATGCGATAGTTTTCGTAACACTTTTGGTTTAGATCACTACCAACCTGATGAATTTAAAGTATCTGATAATCCTCCTCTTAGCATTCCAAAAGATTACAAATTGAGACCGCCTGCAAATGGCGAGGGAAACACTCAGACAGCAGCAACTGCAAGCGCTAATGGAGCATCGTCACAAGCACAAAATCTTTTGCTAGGAACAACTTCAGCAACAACTGGAACATCTAAAGGAACTAGTGAACAAACACTTTTATCCATGGCCACTGCACAACAACAAGCAGCTCCTAATATTCGCGATACTGTGAATAAAGAAGCAGCTGTTGCAACAAATGTTTCTGACTCACTGATTCAACGAATCATGGGATGGAAGGAAGAATTTGCAAAGAATGCCGCTTCTATCAATGCTGAACCGCAACCTGCACAGGTTGCTCCAGTTGTGACTGAGCAAAAAGCGAATTAATGAAAAAAAGAACTCTATTACTGGGAGGGATTTGTGGAATAGCTTTGGCAATTTTTGCAGGCTTATCAGGAAAATCGTGGTTAAAAACCGCTGAAAAACATCCTCTATCACAGACGCAGGATTCTATGACAACATCTCCGATTATGGTACAAGAACTTAAGACTAATCTTGGAAAGCCTGTTTGGTTTGTGCCAACAAACATCCCAGTCATAAGCCTTTCTCTTACTTTCAGAAATGCAGGAGATAGAAGCTCTCCGACTGATCTTCCTGGCTTAACGGATTTAATTGCCGCTCTCTTAGATGAAGGTGCTGGCCCTTATGACAGTCAATCATTTAAAAAAGTATTGCTTGAAAAAAATATCAGCCTGTCAGTTTCTTCATCACAAGATAATTTTACAATCACTTTTCGTACGATTAAAGAAAACATTAAAGACGCATTAGAGCTTATCAAGCTTATTTTGTCTTCACCACGGTTTGCAGACGAAGACATGCAGCGTGTTAAAGAGCAAATGATTGCGGGCTTACAACAATCCCTTCATCACCCTCAGCCAATTGCAAAAGAAGAATTACAAAAGCGTCTTTTGGGCGAAAATCATCCTTACTTCAAAAAAACATTAGAACGCATTAAGATTCTTCCAACGATTCAAGCCGAACAGCTGCGCGCTCAGATAAAAAAGAATTTTACGCTGGCTAATTTAGAAATTGTGGCTTGCGGAAATACTGATACAACAGAACTAATACAATCTCTTGAAAAAACGCTAGGAGACCTTCCCAAAGGAGACTCTGTACCTAGTCCAACGCCAACTGATCTTCAAAATTTAGGAAAAACATTTAATGTTGCTTTGGATATTCCACAAAGCTTAATTTTCTTTGCCCATCCTGGAGTCAGCAGACAAGATCCTGATTTTTATGCTCTCTTTTTAGCAGCTAGAATCCTAGGAAGTGGGAATTTTGAATCACGTCTTTGGAATGAAATTCGAGAAAAACGGGGACTTGCTTACTTTTGCAATCTGGATTTATTCACAAATGATCTAGCGTTTGGAATGATCGGTGCAACCGCAACTAAAACAGAAACTCTAGAAGAGACTTTGTCCGTCATTAAACAAGAATGGAAAAATCTGATTGAAAAAGGCGTTACTCAAGAAGAACTTGATTTTCACAAAAAAAATATCATGGGTTCTTTTCCATTGTCGTTTGGTTCAACTTTAGAAACTGTTAGTGCACTAGGGCGCTATAGGCAGGATGACTTGCCCATAGATTACGTCCAAAAGCGGAATCTTTATTTTGGCGCACTAACTGTTGAAGATATTAATCGAGTTATTAAAAGAGTGCTGCATCCAGAGCTTTTAACATTCATTATTGTGGGTCGATCTGAAGCCAAAGCGGATGAAAAACGAGCAGATGCAAAATGAAACGATTTCTTAGTACTTTTGTTTTTTATTTAACTCTTTTTATGGGACAAAGCATGGCAGGCATTTTTAATCCTGAAGTTCACACGTTACCAAACGGTCTTCAAATTATTGTTGTGCCCAATGACATAGCACCCATTGTCAGTATTGGCATCTTGTATAAGGTGGGAACAGCAGATGACCCTTTGCCGCTTATGGGGATTTCTCATTTTCTTGAACACATGATGTTTAAAGGAACAAAAACTGTTTCGGCATCAGAATTTAAAAAGATTATTTTAAGGCACGGTGGTAGCACCAATGCCGCCACCAGTTTTGATTACACAATTTATGAAACAGAGATTGCCAAGGAATATTTAGAGCTTATTTTAAAGCTAGAAGCTGATCGCATGGCTAATCTCTCTTTCACAGAAGAAGAGATTAAATCAGAGAAAGACGTTGTCTTCGAAGAACGTCGCATGCGTGTTGAAAACCACCCCTTTGGGCAAGCCTATGAGGTTCTGTTAAAAGCGTTGAGCTGGTATCATCCTTATGGTATTCCACCGATTGGGTATCCTCATCATATTCAAAATTATTCTTTTGAGACTGTTCACAATCACTACAAAACTTGGTATACGCCCAATAACGCCATTATTATTATTGCTGGAAAAACAAGTTTAGCGGAAGTGAAGCCTATTGTTGAAAGATATTTCGGTGACCTTCCTTCTCGCACAATTCCCGCAAGGCAGCGCTTCACCGAACCTACACACCAAGGCATCACACAACATATAGAGCAAAAAAACCCACGCAACTCTTTAATCATGTTGAACTGGTATTATAATGCTCCCAACCACCGTGTCGGAGAAACAAAACATTATTACCCATTAATTGTTTTGTCTCAAATCTTAGGTGGCAATAGCACAACGGAATTTTATCGCTTTTTAGTTGAAGAAAAGAAATTGGCTTTAAGTGTAAGAAGTAGTTATGAGGGAGATAGTTACGACCCTCGATCCTTTGGAATTTCAGCCACCTTGTCACCCAATATGGATGTTGCTGTATTCAAAAAAGCACTCTCTGATTATTTAAAAGGTATTTTGGAAAAAGGTGTTTCTGAAGAAGAACTTAGAAAAGCAAAACGTGATCTTTTAGCACAGCTTGCTTTTATAAGAGATGGGAACAACAGCACGTTAAGTGTCTTTACAAGCCTTGCAAGTGGGTTCAGCATTGAACAAATCGAAAAGTGGGCTGATTATATTCAAGCTGTCACGCTAGAAGAAGTGCACGCTGCCGCTAAGGTTGCGTTGAGTGACCTGCCGGTTGCGACGATGGATCTGCATCCTGGATGATTCAAGCTGTCATTCCCGCGAAGGTGGAAATCCAGTTATATTTTTTCTCTGGATCCTCGACTCGGCCTTCGGCCTCTCGAGGATGACAACGGGCAATATTATTGTGGTTTTCTCAACGTTCGTACAGTTGTGAACTTGTTCCGAGGATCCAAAAACATAGTTGGCGGCACTATTGTAAATCTTACTTAAACAAACCTCCAAAGACATTAGCAGCTGTTCCGGCTCCAGCGCTGCTCTTTCCGCCCTTATCGCCGCCACCAAAAAGACCGTTAATAAGGTCTTGAGCCGCTTTTTTCCCTTGATCGCCCGCTTGTGCTTTTAAGTCATCAGTTCCTTTTTCAATGACGCTTTTCTTGTTTTCTTTCTTCGCGGCTTTTTCTGCAGCTTTCACTTTAGCTATTTTATCAGCTTCTTCTTTTTCTGTTTTTTTCTTTGCTTCTTCTGCTGCTAGATCTACCCAGGGGTAAATGACATCAGGTCCCGGTTCTTGTCGGATTACCTCAGCCCATTCTGTTTCGGCAGACACCATTGCATCTGCAACAGAAGGGTTTTCTTTCAGCAAAGCATCCGCTTCAGTTGGGTCCATCTCATTTCTAATATCGCCCAAGATAATAGGCAAAACGGATTGTTTGGCCGACTTCTCTTTCAGATCTTTTGTATATTTGGCAGTTATGGCCCCAAATTGTAGTGATGCTGGCAGCACATTTTTAAAATCTTGCATCAGTTTTTCATCTTGAGCGAGGCATTGACGACGTGCACCACATCTTGTGTGACTGTCACTCAATTGTTGAATCAAGAGAATTTTTAAATAATCTCTATCAAACGTTAGCTTATCTTTTGCTTGAGAAGGCATACGTCTTAACTGTTCAAAACTATCTTCACTCATGCGCATGCCATTTCGGAAAGCTGATTGCAAAGGTGTTTCTTCAGCATCCTTGCCATTACCAAGACTATCAAAGATCATTTTTTCAGATAAGAAATAACTGTCGTTAGCGATTCTTATAACAGTATTTTTATGTGCTTCCAGCATTTTTACTAGCTCACCACGATAAGGGGAAGCAGATAGGTTTCTAATAATTTCGCCTACAATACGAGCGTATTCCGCTATATTCGCATCAAAGCCTTTACTTGGAGACAATCTTTTTGCTTCCTTCACAAGATCGACTAATATCCTGGTTTTCATTTCCTGCAATTCTTGTGGATTATATGCTGGTTGTGCATATGGTAATTCTCTGCCTCTGGAAACATCAGGATAGCCAGGACGTGCGTCATAGCCTTCACGTCCTCTCGGGTCATCATAACCACGCGGCAAATACTTATCGAAGTCATGTTCTGGAGGTCTCCGTTGATAATCAACAGCTGCATTCACAGACGGCATTTGCAGCAAAAGAGTCATTAGAGAAAATATTGGTATTATTTTATGAGAGCGCATAATGAAAGCATCCATTTAAAAATCCTTAATAAAACTATAAGACATAGCTATTAACACTTGGTTAAAAGTCATAAAGATTGTTATACTTTGCTCCTCAACTAAATAAATGATTGTACCAATGAACACTGTTTCAACTACGGCTAGCCTTCTTCAACTGTCAACTGAGGTTTCTTCACGGGCAGTTGTGCCTGTTGAAACAATGACTTACAACGCAGAAGCCGAGCAAGCCTTATTGGGAGCCCTGCTTCTTAACAATCCATCTCTAGAATACGTCAGCGATTATCTAAGACCAGAGCATTTTTCCGATCAAATTCATGGTCGAATTTATGATGCCATCCAAAGACTGATTGATCGTGGTCAAATAGCTGACCCTATTACTCTTAAAGATTTTTTTGATAAAGACAAAACGCTGGAACCGCTGGGAGGTGCTAGATACTTAATTGATTTGGCAGCTTCTGTTGTCTCTATCATTAGTGTTAGCGATTATGGTCGTCTTATTCATGATTTATTCCTAAGGCGTCAATTGATTCAAATTGGTCATGAAATGGTTCAAGAATCACGTCAATTTGATATTGATGTTCCTGCTACACACCATATCGAAAATGCAGAAAAAAAGCTGTATGACCTAGCCACAAAAGGGCAATTCTCCAACGCAACTGTTCATTTTGGTGCTGCCTTAACTCAGGCTATTCAAACCGCAGAAATTGCTTTTAAGCGCGACAGCCATGTGGTGGGGGTGACAACAGGATTGATTGATCTTGATAAATGGCTGGGTGGTATGCATCCCTCTGACTTGTTGATTTTAGCAGGACGTCCTTCAATGGGTAAAACAGCTCTTGCAACCAACATCGCCTTTAATGCCGCAATGGCTATTGCTGAACGTCCTCAAGACGGTGCTAATGTCGCGTTCTTTTCTTTGGAAATGTCGGCCGAGCAGTTAGCGTCGCGTATTTTAGCATGCGAATCAAAAATATCTTCGGATAAAATCAGACGCGGCGAAATCAGATCTGATGATTTTCCAAAATTCGTTGAGGTCAGTCGTCGCATTGGAAGTTTAGGTCTTTACATTGATGATACGCCAGCTCTGACCATTACAACCCTTCGTAATCGGGCTCGTCGATTAAAACGTCAACATAACATTGGCATGATTGTCATTGATTATCTGCAGCTTTTAGAAGCAGGCGGATCAAAGAGAAATAACGAAAATCGTGTACAAGAAATCTCTGAGATCACCCGTGCTTTGAAAGGGTTGGCCAAGGAGTTAAGCGTTCCAGTGCTAGCTCTATCTCAGTTATCTCGTGCGGTTGAGCAACGTGACGATAAACGTCCCCAATTATCCGATCTTCGTGAATCAGGATCGATTGAGCAAGACGCTGACGTTGTGATGTTCGTTTACCGCGAAGAATATTATGAATCAAGAAAACAACCTCCAGAGGGAACCGAGAAATATCGTGAATGGCAACAACGGATGGATTCAGTTTATAACAAAGCCGAAGTCATTATTGCCAAACAACGTCACGGTCCAGTTGGCACGGTTAAACTCTATTTTGATGGCAAATTAACACGGTTTGGTAATTTGACAGATTCGGAGAAAGTGCCAGGGTATTAGAAGAAGGATTTTTAAAATCCGTTGAGGATGATAGTTGCAATGGTTGTTGCAGCTAGTCCTTCTTCTCTTCCACAAAAACCTAGTTTTTCTGTGGTTGTTGCTTTTATGCTAACGCGATCAATGGGCAAATCCAGAATTTCAGCCACTCTTTGCCGCATTATTTCACGATGGGGAACTACCTTTGGTTTTTCACCAATCAATGTGGCATCGATGTGATTAATTCTTCCTCCCATGGCACGTACTCTATCAGCGGCATGTTTTAGAAACTGAGCAGAATCAGCACCTTTCCATTGATCTGAGTTTGGCGAGAAATGGTGCCCAATGTCTGCATCTCCAATTGCTCCCAAAAGGGCATCTGTGATGCTATGTAAGCCAACATCTGCATCTGAATGACCAATCAAACTAAAATCACAAGGAATAAAGCAACCGAACAGCATGATGCCTTTGCCCTGTCCGATCGCATGAACATCATAGCCGTGACCAACGCGAATATCTGGAATCCTCGAACTCATGGGTAAATCCTCTGATGTTGTTATTTTGATATTTTTTTTATCCCCTTGAGCGCAATAGACAGGAAGGCCTGCTGCCTCGAATAATCCCGCATCATCCGTAAATGTGGGTTGGTTTTGAAAGCGCTGATGCAAAGAATAAAGAGTTTGAAAGTCAAATCCTTGTGGTGTTTGCACTCGTTTTAAAATCTCTCGATCGATTGTTTGTTGGACAAATCCATCCACAACTTTTTTAACTGTGTCTGTGACGGCAATAACAGGGATCACCGCATCGGCTTGGTTTAAACCCTCAATTACTCGATTAATAAGATCTGCCGACACAAAGGGTCTTGCTGCATCGTGCACCAAAACGGCATCAGGTTCATGAACGGCTAAAGCCTTAAGACCATTAAATACAGACGTGTGTCGTGTGGCACCACCGATGACAGGTGGTAATAAATCCAAATCTTTTAAGGCATCATGACACAAAGACTCGGTCCCTTGCCCAATCACGACTTGCACACCCATGATGTTTGGATGCTGAGCAAACGGAGTCACAGCATGATAAATGATTGTTTTGTCATTCAAAGGCAAATATTGCTTTGGTAAGCTACTATCAAACCTGGTCCCACTCCCACCAGCAACAATAAGAGCGTAGATTTTCTTAGGAGCAGACATATGGATAAAACTTTCTCTGGCGTTCTTGCCTTCAAGAAAACCGCTCTGCCCCTAAAATGTCAAGCCAATTAACCGGCTCATTAACCAATTGGCATTCCCGCAATCATCATACGTTCCAAATCAGGCAAAAGCCTTTCAGCCGTACCAAAACCAACAGCACCCTCAAGAGCTTCACGCTCAGCACTCCAAATAGCTTGAATCTCTCGGTCTATACCTTCAATAACGGCGTCTCTTTCCCCGATCGCAAGAGAAAGCCTCTCCATAGCTGCGCTTATTTCTCGTTCTCTTGCTTCTTTTCTTTCTCGATACTGATCCATAATACCACTTCGAGTTTGGGAAATACGTTCTGGGAAATCACCATCAACAGAAGCGAAGAGACTTTTTCTCGCCGTTTCAACGGCACCCAAACGAAAACCAATATCCATTTCATCTATGTGATCCCAGGCCCTTCCCATCTGCGCCTTCCATTTATAATAATTGTTGGTAATTTCTTGCTCTCGCGCCGCTAACCTTTGCAATTCCGCCTGAATCGGAACCCTTCTCCTGATTAATTCCTCTTCCAATGGTCTCAAAGCTTCTTCCATTTCTCTCTCTTCCAGAGGGCGCATTTCTCTTTCAATTCCATACAAACTTCTTCGAAGATCATCATGTTCTTGAGATAAAGGATTTCGTTCTTGCCGAAGAGCATCTATTCTCTGCTGCAAAGGTTCCAGTTGAGCGCGAAATGGTGCTGCAACTTGTTCTGTGCGCATCTTTGCGTCCTCACGAATTGGCTGTAAAAGCCCTCGGGCATGCCTTTGTAATTGGTCATAAGCCTGAACTTCTGCTGCAATATCCGCGTCACTAAACCTCGCCATCGAAGCTGTTGTAAATAAACAAAACGTTAATAAAATAGTAATCAATCTCATATCATTCTCCAGTGAAAAAATACATCCACTGAATAGAATATGGTAAAGATACTAATTCTAAGTAAACGTTGGGTGAGTTTATTCATCACAAAAACTTGCGCCTGTATAGTTTTGTGTATATTCTGGTCGAACATATTTATTCACCTAAAAACTCCATGATTAAAATTAGATCTATAGAACTCGACATGCCTGTCATTCTGGCACCCATGTCAGGCGTAACCGATATGCCTTTCAGGCGATTGGTGAAACGGATGGGGGCTGGGCTTGTTATTTCAGAAATGATTGCAAGTCAAGCTATGATTCGTCACACGCGTCAAAGCATCAAGATGATTGAAAAATCAGCAGATGAACAACCGATGGCTGTTCAATTAGCAGGGTGCGAGCCTGAGGTGATGGCCGAAGCTGCGAAGCTTAACGAGGATATGGGCGCACAGATCATCGACATTAATATGGGTTGTCCTGTTAAAAAGGTTGTGAATGGTCATGCGGGCTCTGCATTAATGCGCGATGAACTATTGGCGGCTAGAATTATTGAGGCAACGGTTAAAGCTGTGTCTGTTCCGGTAACTTTGAAAATGCGCACAGGCTGGGATGATAACAATCGAAATGCCCCTAATCTTGCGCGTATTGCCCAGGAATGTGGCATTCAAATGCTGACGATTCATGGTCGCACAAGGTGCCAGTTATATAATGGCCGTGCGGATTGGTCCTTTATACGCAAGGTTAAAGAGGCGGTTTCTATTCCAGTGATTGGCAATGGGGATGTGGTCACTTTAGAGGATGCAGAAAATCTATTGGATAAAAGCGGCGCTGATGGCGTGATGGTTGGGCGTGGAACCTATGGCCGTCCTTGGTTTATCAATCAAGTAGCTCATTATTTAAAGCATAAAACCGTTTTGCCTGATCCCTCTATGAAAGAGCAATATGATATTATAAGAGAACATTTCGATGCTATTCTCACACATTATGGTGAGGCAACAGGGATAAAGATTGCCCGTAAGCATGTGGGTTGGTATAGTAAGGGCCTAACAAGTTCGGCCGAGTTTCGTGTTTCTATTAACCAAACCGATACAGCCGTTGGAATGCATCAATTAATTAACGATTTCTACGGATCTCTCTGCTAGTGGGCCAGTCATGAAAAATAATGGACAAAAATATCAAGGTTTAGCAGGAGCTATCTACTCTTTCTTAACAACGTATTTTGAGGATCACGAGGGTGATTTTCCTGTAGGTGGCTTGTATCAAACGGTCATCAACGAAGTTGAGCGTCCTTTATTAGCGGTTACGTTGAAAGCTGTTTCTGGCAATCAAAAGAAAGCCTCTGAGATTCTTGGTATTAACCGAAATACCTTGCGTAAAAAAATCCAAGAATTAGGCATGGATCTCAAAGAGTTCGTTTGATTTTCTGTTGCTGCGAGCCCCTTATAGGACTCGCAATTGACAAAAATTACCTTGCATTAATCACATTCAACATAGGACACGGTGTCTGAAGTTCAACAAGACGTGCTGCACGTAAAAGAGCATTTGAACTTTCCAGATGAACACGTGGATCAGGGAACACGCCATTGCTAAACATCATGCTCAATCTAAGTGCATCAGTACGTTCTGCTTCAGTTAGGTCGCGAGAAAAAGTATTTGCAGCATAGAACACTCTGCCTTCTTGTCGCGCTTCTACGCCTAAAGCAGCCAGTTGTCTTACAGCCTCTGTATGTCTTTGAATGAGAGGATCAATAAACCTAGCATAAGCGCCTTCTAATGCTTGCCTGACATCACTTTGAACATCCATTGCGGCTAATTGCCTTTGCAAAGGCGTTCCAACTTTTGCGACTTGTTGCTCTATAAAATCAACAAGAGATTGAGGGCAAAAGCCAGGTCCATGACGAACATCAATCACACCCTTTTTATGAGGAACGAGATGTACGGTTGTGCCAGAATACAGTGAAGCTAAAAATGATCCTTCATAAGCACGCACATCCACCCAACGCGTATCAACGGCGGCTGTTTGCGCAGCAGGAGTTGTTGCTCGAGGCGTCGTTGGAGGCGTATCCTCAGGACATCCTTCCATACCAATACAATTGGATGCTGAAGCAACCAAGGCTAAAATCATATAAAAACGTATCAATTTATTATTCATTTTTTATTCCATTATCTAAAGATGTTCTCTGTACAATTGTTTTGTAGGGCTTTTTTAAACTATAATCAATATTTATTTACAATAAAAAAAGGGAGCCATATAGGCTCCCCATTTTAAAAAAATGTAAAAAAGATCTGTTTACGCAGCACGGGCCATATTATAAGGCGATTCTGCACTTTCCAATCTTTTGGAGATGTTTATCAAGCTCATCGCAGAACACGCTGAGGTTGTTGCAATCCAAAGAATGGCAGTAACAGGTTCACCGCCAATGTCAAAAGCGATCCAAGTGGTCAGAGCACTTAACACGCCCGTTCCAAGAGAGAAACCAAAAGAAATGCCTCTGTATCGTGTGCTAACAGGGAACAGCTTTTGATACAAAGCATGTTGCGGACCTACTTGCATTCCAATCAAACATCCAAATAATATATGCAGAGCAAAGGTTCCTGTCACATCCATTGTTGTAATATTATTGATAAAGTAAGCAAAGAAAAGAGGCATTAATAAACTAGACGTTAGCATCAACTTTTCTGGACGGATGGTGTTTGATAGTGTTCCCATAACCAAAGCTGCGATGGCAAATGATGCCAGCGCTGTTAAATTGCACGTTGTAGCAAGCTCAGGTGTCAACGTTGCGTGGCTTTGCAAAAGCATTGGAACTGAAATAAACAACAAATAACAAAGAAGAGAAGATTGTCCACCTGTAAAGAAGATTTGTGTTATGGACAAACGATTCTCGCTCAGATTGTCTAGCAAATCTGTTGGTTTTTGCAACGTTGTTTGATTCTGAAACACCGATGAATCCAATAAATTGGTGCGGATATAAAGTCCAACCAGACCTGTTGCCGCTCCCAATGCAAAGGGAACACGCCATGCCCAAGCAGAACTAGAGCCGTAGACAGTTGATGCCACAAAAGCAGCAACCAACAAACCAATACCAGCTGCACAGGTTAGCAAGCCACTGACAAATCCTGATGAATATTCTTGATGTTCAAGAGAAAGAATCGCCGCACCATTATATTCGCCACCTGCAGAGGCACCTTGTATCAAGCGCGCAACGACGAGTAATAAGGGAGCAAATATTCCCGCTTGTTCATATGTTGGAGCAAAAGCGATCATCAATGATGCCAAGCACATAAAGCTTAAGGACAGAATTAAGGCTTGTTTTCGACCCTGTGTATCACCAATAAACCCAAATAAAAGTCCCCCAAGCGGTCTTGCAAGAAGCCCCACAGAAAAGACCATTGTGCTTGCAAACAAAGACGTCATTGGGTCTTGTGATGGAAAGAATAGGGGGGCAATAACAAATGATAGTGCTGCAAATAATGTATAATCATAAAATTCAAGCGCGGTTCCTATAAAGGAAGATATAACAACTTTTTTACTCATAATCCCTCAGTAACTTAAAGTAATCTACTAGACTAAGTGTGACGGAGATTTTCTTTGTGTGGCAAGAGGGAAAATGAATTAATTCGATTAAAATTTTATTTAATTGCCGTTTTCTTTTTTTGCTTCTGACTAGTAAAAATGTTAAAAACACTCCAAACTAGACGCAGAGATTCACACTAACCCAGCAACAGGGATGTTCCAGTCTTTTTTTACCTTTATTAGATATAGTTTTTGCATATCCTTACTCTTGACCCTGTTTAGTTTAGGGGATGCTCTCTTTATGTCTAAAATGGCCCATGCTGAAAAAATAGAAACACCAGAAGAAGCGGCTAAAGCAGCAGCTAAAGAGCAAGCTGTCCTCAAAAATCCCATCAGTTTCCAACTAAAAGACGGTCAGTACCGTCTTTATTTTTCTTCATCAGTCCAAGCTGGTTTAGCGGTTTTTAAAAAAGATAAGAGCTGGTGGTTTGTTTTTGATAAAAAAATAGACTTTTCGGTTCCTGAGGCAGATTTATCTGTAACCTTAGTCACCAAAATAGAAAAATTAAACGTCACATCCTCTGACCCTGAGCTGACTATTGTTCAGCTAGAATTAAAAAAAAATGTGGTTTTTGATGTCCAGAAAGATGAAAAGGGTTGGTTTATATCATTTTCATTTTTTGATAATACGGTTCTTTCAATTCCTCCTATTAAGAACCAAAAGCCACTCAGTCTGAATGAAGCAACTTGGTCGTCAGCTGTTGTTAGCGCCATTGAATCTTCAAAAGAGATTTATCTGACACATGAAGGGCAAAGATTTTATATCCTTCCTTCAGTGCGATTGGATGATGGTCTTCGGATCGCCCATCAAACTCCATACTTCAAACTTAGTTACAGCGTTCAAGGATTTGTATGTCAAATCTTATCTAATCGATTATTTCTAGAACGACAAAAAAACCAATTGCTATTAAAAGCAGCTGATATTTTTTCTTTTTCAACGCAAGCCATTAATCCTCCTAACAATTATCAAGAGTTCCTTTTCTTTAATTCAGGTTCTACACGAGACTGGGTTTCGTACAAAAAAGACTTAGAGAAAAGGATCAGAGAATCGACTCAAGCTAACGTTCCGGAAATGCAGCTAGAACGAGCGTGGGTTGAAGTAGCGCTCGGTCAAGGCCAAGAAGCAATGGGTGTTTTAATAAATTTGAAACAACAATACCCTGGAATTGAGTTCAATCCTTATTTTAAAGCTATTGAGGGAATGGCACTTTTCCTAAGTCAGAACTATGCTCAAGCTTTTGAGGCTTGGAGCTTTTTGAGTGAAACAACAGAGATTCAGTTTTGGAAGACTATATCGCGTGAGCTTTTGGCCAACACAGTTGAAATTAATTCCTTCATTATGGTTTCAAAAAGTATTTTGGATTTCTATCCACCTGTGTTGCGTAATATTTTAACAGAAATTGTTCTTAAAGTAGCCGCTGCTGCAGGGGAAATACCTGTTATTGAAGCTTTTACAAGCTCAAATTATGCATCCGAAGACAAAAGGCTAAGGTTTATATTCGACTTTCACAAAGCTAGAGTTCTTCAAGTTGGAGGATCAAAGTCAGCTGCGATGGCTCTTTATAAAATCTTATTAGAAAAAGAGCAGGGTAGTTTGGTGCCCGTTAGTATAAAAGTTGAAGCTGAATTTGAAGTGGTTCTTGATCAATTTTCCGCTAACACTCTAAAGGTTGATGATGTCATTAAAAAGTTAGAAGCTTTGCGCCTGAATTGGAAAGGAGATCAGTTTGAGTTTCGCATAACTAAAAAGCTTATTGAGTTTCTAGAAGAAAAACAGTCTTTTTCCGAAATGCTTGGGTATATAAGAACTTTGAAAAAGACTTTTCCTGAACGTTCAATGATCGAAAAGCTAGATAGTAAAATGCAGACTCTTTTTATTGCTTACTTCAAACAAGATTTAAGTAAAAAATCTCCTTTAAGAGCAATTGCTGTTTATGAAGAATTCTTTGATCTTGTTCCGGGTGGCCCAAGTGGTGATGAATTGATGAACATCATCGCAGATCTTTTTATTGAAGTTGATTTGTTAGATCAAGCAGCCCACGTTCTTGCAAAATGGGCTGTTCAAAAGAAGGATTCTCCGGAGAAAAATACGCTCATCTTAAGAGTCGCTGAAATTCACTTGCTAGATAAAAAACCAGAAACAGTCGTAACGATTCTGCAAGATTTGCCAAAGAATAACGCAAACGATAGAGACTTCGAAGAGAAAAGACTCTTACTGATAGCGCAAGCTCAGGCCTCAATGGGTAAAACAGATGAAGCCTTAGTCGTCTTGAAGGATTCTGTGCTGCCTTCTCATTTAAAACTGGCAAGCACTCTTCACATGAAGGCAAGTCAATGGGATGAAGCAGCTCATAAACTTTCAGTCTTAGCAGGTATTCTTGATGATACTAAGGATGCGGAATTGAAAAAAACCTCGGTTCTTTCTTTAGCTATTTGTTATTATTTCAACAAACAAAGTGATCAGATTCTGGTATTAAGAAAGATGTATCAAAAACTTATGAAAGATAATAAGTTTTTTCAATATCTAACAAGACCAGAAGTGATAGAAGTAGACCCTAGAAAGATAGCTGATAAAAAGCTCGAAGAAGAGAAAATGCTGAACGATGCCATTGCAGAAGTGTTAGGTCCTGCCCCCAAAGCTACTAAATAAAGGCTGTCAAATAAATGCGAATCATTGCTGGGCGTTTGCGTCATCGCTTACTAAAAAGACCCGATGAAAAGACAACAAGACCAACAACCGATCGCGTTAGAGAGTCCGTCTTTAATATTCTGAGTCATCAATATAACATCGATTTTCCAGAGATAAGAGTTCTTGATGCGTTTGCAGGTTCAGGAGCTATGGGGATTGAGGCTCTCTCGAGAGGTGCTAAGCATGTTACCTTTGTTGAAAAGGATTTAAAGGCTTCCCATGTTTTGCTGGAAAATATTACCTCTTTAAAAGCAGAGAATGACACAACAGTCTATAAAACAGATATCTTAAAACTTGGGAAATCGTCTGTATTCATTGGGCTCATTTTTTTGGACCCTCCCTACCAATCAGAACTATTAGAACCGGCTTGCGCCCATTTAAAAAAGACAGGGTGGATTCAAGCAGAAACATTAGTTTGTGTTGAAAGCGCCATTGGAAAAGCACGCAAAGAGCTTACAGACCTAAACTTGTTAGATAGCCGCGTATACGGGCAATCAGAGATTGGTTTTTGGTCTCTGCTTCAGACGAAGTAGCAGGTTGCGTCACAGCCACAAGAGGTATTTTCTTGGGTGCCAAAGTAGCAGGCGTTCCTATGGTTTCCACAGCCCACACTCCAGAGTTGTGATCAAAGGTGTAAACCTCTGGTAATCCATCATGTCTGCTATAGGTAATCTGTTGCGTTTGCAAGGTCTGAGCAAAGAAAGGCAAAGAATCTATACCAAACTCAACCCCATAGTTTTTATAAAACACAAAAAAGTCGTTCTTTTCTACAAGTGTTGGAATCAAATCGATCACGTCTTGCAGGCACGTAATTTCCTTTTCGCCAATTCGAATAATAGAAACAAGAGTGAAATTAGATCTTGGAATAAGAGGCAGCTTCTCGGCAAAACTGCTGCCAGGCCTTATGTTGGTGACAAAAACACGGTGATCTCTGGCCCCTGTCCGTTGGACAATGGCGTCATCTGCTTCGTAGAATACAGCTCCACCAAATTGAACCATTTTTTGAATTTTTCTTTGATTCAAATCATATGTTTTTACTTTTAAGTTAAGGGTCTTCCCTCTTCGAATGACAGTAAACTCAACCGATCCATCTGGTTTCGATGCAGACGCTTCGTTGACAATTTTGTCTAACAGATAATAATTTGGTCCTATTTCTGTTCCATTGATATGCGTGATCACATCACCAACCTCAAAGAGTTCTTCGCCAGGTGTTGCAGCCAGGATATTTTTAACAACCAAAATCTGATTGGAAGCAGTTGGGAATTTTGTACGATATTGTTCGGCTAGATCTTTCGGGAAATTATAAAAACGGACTAAGTCATCCAGGGATTTATAGTCAAGGATAATGCCCGTTGCAAAGCGCGGGGCTATTTTATTTTCTTTAACTGATTTAAGAGCATCCATTGCATAAGCTATAGGAAGGGCAAATGAGAATGTTCCGCCATCAGAAGCATTCACCAAACCAATGACTTTATCATCTTTACTGAAAACAGGGGATCCGCTCGCACCCCCTTGAGCGTTTTGACTAATGCGAAAAACCTGACTTGGGAGAATACCAATGGTTCCATAAGTATCTGATACAATTCCTTTTTGTGGAGAAAATGGTCTGTTCTCATTTTTGCCAATCATATAGACTGGCTCTCCAATTTTGATTTCCCGGTTGTCGATTGTAACCTCAGCCGGTAATTTCTCTATATCTTCATCTCTTACTTTTAAGAAAGCAAAATCATGCCAGGGGTCCATGTAAAGAAGATAGGCTCTAACTTCTCTGCCATTATGAAGCGTAATTTCATAATAAGGGACAACTCTATCTGGGCCTATAACATGAGCATTTGTTAATATGATCCCATTCTTTTTATCAATGATGCTGCCCGTTCCAGAAATGCTCCCTTCTCCGCTATAAGCAGAAGCAGTGGTTCTGGTTTTAATGCTCACAATAAAAGGACGACTTGCGTTGATTTGCGCTTCTGTAAGAGCCAGACATGACCTTGGTGCAAATAGAACGATAGCCAAGAGAAGCAGAAGGAATTTAGGAGAGTGAAGAAAAGGGAGCATCATTAAACTTTTTAATCTGCATTACGTCATCCTCGAGAGGCTCGAAGAGCCGAGTCGGGGATCCAGAAAATATAACTGGATTCCCGCCTTCGCGGGAATGACAACATTCACGAAGAGTTCAAAAACTATTTTATTTTTGTCTCTTTAAAAGGAACATGCTTGCGCACAACTGGATCGTATTTCTTCAGTTCCATTTTTTCTGGCTTTTTACGTGGATTTTTTTGTGTCACGTAGAAATAGCCAGTGTCAGCTGTGCTGAGAAGCTTAATTGAAATTACTGCAGATTTTGCCATTTTAAATAACTTTCACTCAAAAACATCCCTGAATACTAGCAAACAAGCCAGGCTCAGGCAAGGTCTTTTTTAGATTCTATAACGATTAATTGGAGCGGGCGAAGGGATTCGAACCCTCGACCCCAACCTTGGCAAGGTTGTGCTCTACCCCTGAGCTACGCCCGCTTGTCTAAAGCGACTCCACCAACATAGTATCCATTCACACATTTTTTGCAAGAGAAAATTGACAAAAATTTTGCGAAGTTCTTGTATTTTTCTTGGTGGTTCCTTAATATCCCAGTATTGTAGCCTTTAAGGCTTACCCTAGCATTCTGAAAAATAGAAATTAAAGTTATTTAATGTTTCAATCTTTATCCCAACGATTAACAGGTATTTTCGATAAACTTCGCGGTCGTGGGGTTTTAAACGAAGACGATGTTAATGCCGCTCTACGTGAAATTCGCATTGCCTTGTTAGAGGCTGATGTTGCGCTTTCTGTTGTTAAACAGTTTGTGGAAAAAGTTCGTGAACGCGCAATTGGTCAAGAAGTTATTCGAAGTGTTTCTCCAGGACAGATGGTTGTCAAAATTGTCCATGACAACTTGATTGAGATGCTGGGTGGGCAAGCGGAACCTTTAAATCTTTCGGCACCTGCACCTTTTTCCATCATGATGGTGGGGTTGCAAGGCTCTGGCAAAACAACAACGACTGCTAAATTAGCGCGTTACTTAACGCAAAAGCTGAATAAAAAAGTATTAATGGTCTCTGTTGACATTTATCGTCCAGCGGCTCAGCATCAGTTGGCCGTATTGGGTGAACAGCTTAAGATTGCCACGCTATCAATTGTTGAAGGTGAAAAACCACTCGATATTGCTAAGCGTGCTTTGGGTGAAGCCAAGCGTCAAGTTGTTGATGTGATTTTATTCGACACCGCTGGCCGTCTTCATATTGATGACGCATTGATGGACGAAGTGGCGGCCCTTAAAAAACTCACCAATCCTATTGAAACATTGCTTATAGCGGACGCTATGACAGGTCAAGATGCTGTTACGATTGCCAAAGGCTTTCATGACCGTATTGGTGTGACAGGTTTGATTTTAACCCGGATCGACGGTGATAGCCGTGGTGGTGCCGCTCTTTCTATGCGAGCCGTTACGGGATGCCCTGTTAAATTTATGGGTGTAGGTGAAAAAGTTGATCAGTTAGAGGTTTTTCAACCTGAACGAATCGCTGGTCGTATCCTCGATATGGGCGATATTGTTAGTCTGGTAGAACGAGCAACTGAGTTTGTTGATCAAGAAGATGCTGAAAAGCTTGCAAAAAAAATGCAAAAAGGGCATTTTGATCTTGACGATATGGCCAAGCATCTGGGACAGATGATTAAAATGGGTGGGATGTCCAGTTTAATGGGTTTCTTGCCTGGGGTCGGTAAAATCAAAGATAAGATCCAAGAAGCAGGCATTGATGATCGTATGATTCGCCGGCAGATTGGCGTTATTCATTCGATGACGAAAAAAGAGAGAAGAGATTTTCGCCTTTTAAACGCTTCTCGCAAACGCAGAGTGGCAAGCGGATGTGGAATGCAAGTGTCTGATGTGAACCGGCTGTTAAAGCAGTTTCAGCAGATGCAGGCAATGATGAAGCAAATGGGCAGACTTGGTGAAAAAGGATTTATGCGCGGAGGGGCCATGCGTGGTCTTTTCGGGCGCTGAGAAATATTATATAGAGAAAAGTTAAATATTTAGGGAGAGTATAAAAGTTATGGCATTAAAAATTCGTTTAGCACGTGGTGGATCTAAAAAGCGTCCTTTCTATCGTATCGTCGTCGCAGAAGCAACAAGCCCACGTGATGGTCGTTTTGTTGAGAGAGTTGGATCATACAATCCGGTTCTGCCTGCTGGTCATGCAGAGAGAATCGTTTTGAACGCAGAGCGTTTGAAGTATTGGCTATCTGTCGGTGCGCAACCAACAGATCGTGTTGCTAAGTTTTTGGGTCATGCAGAATTGGCGCCAATGCCAGCATACAAGAATAATCCAAACCAAGCAGCTCCAAAGAAAAAAGCACAAGAGCGTATGAAGGCTGAAGCTGATGCGCAGGTTGCAGCTAAAGCAGCAGCAAAAGCTGATGCGGATGCACAAGTAGCAGCTAAAGAAGCGGCAAAAGTTGCAGCTGCGATGCCAGCACCAGAGCCAGTTATTGTTGAAGAACCAGTTGTTGCTGAAACGGTTGCCGAAGAAGTAGCAGTCGAAGCTTAGTCTTCGTGACAGCCTCTAAAGATCTTATTTGTCTCGGTGAAATTGTTGGTGCGCATGGCATCAAAGGGGCAGTGAAGGTTAGAACCTTCACTGGGCATCCCGAGGATCTGCTCGCTTATGGTCAATTGCTTCGCGAAGATCTTACACCTATTAAAATTCAAATTGAAAATATCAAATCTATTGATTCTTTATTGGCAAGAGTTGAGGGTTGCGTCACGCGCAATCAGTCTGAGTCTTTGATTGGCACCAAGTTATACATCTATCGTGATCAGCTGCCCGTTTTAGATGAGGGGGTGTTTTATCAAGAGGATTTGGTTGGTATGACCGTTTTTGATGATGCCGATCAAAAGATTGGCGCTGTCACAGCTATTCAAAATTTTGGCGCTGGTGACTTTTTAGAAATCTATCCAGCTGAAGGTTCAAAGCCTGTAACGGCTATTTTCAATGATGATTCGATTGTTTCTATAGACCAGGGTGCAAAGAAGATTGTTATAAGATCTGGGTTTTTGCTGGTTTGATGTGCGTCATTGCGAGGAGCTTTACTCCGTGGCAATCCAGGATTAATACTTACCAATAAAGAGATTAAAATGACCTGGCGTTCAACCATCCTCACCCTCTTCCCTGAAATGTTTCCTGGGCCCTTGGCGCATTCACTGGCAGGGCGGGCTTTAAAAGACGGAAAATGGTCTTTAGAAACCATTGATATTCGCGACTTTGCTCATGATAAACATCAAACCGTGGATGACACGTGTGTTGGCGGTGGCGCAGGGATGGTGCTAAAGGCTGATATTGTGGATGCCGCTTTGACGCATGCCTGCAATCAATATCCTCATGAACCACCAGCTCTTATCTATCTAACGCCTCGTGGGGAACCACTGAGACAATCAAGGGTACGCTCATTCATGCAAGATCATCCGACAGGCTGTATTCTTTTATGTGGCAGGTATGAAGGTGTGGATGATCGCGTAATTGAAAAATGGCGCGAAGAAAGGGGGCTTTTGGAAATAAGCATTGGAGATTATATTCTCTCTGGTGGTGAGATCGCAGCCCTTACTTTTATGGATGCCTGCGTTAGGCTCCTGCCTGGTGTTGTGAACAAACAAGAGTCCCTAGAATCCGAGAGCTTTGAGCTTGATTTATTAGAATTTCCGCAATATACTAAACCTCAAATTTGGCAAGGAAAGGTCGTGCCCGAAATACTGCTGTCGGGTGACCACAAAAAGATAGCCGCATGGCGACATAAGCAAGCAGAACAAATAACCGAAGTACGTCGTCCAGATTTATGGCAGGCGTATTTAACTAAACATCCGTCAGGCCAGAGATAGGGTCGGACATGCCAAGGAGCATTAAAATGAATTTGTTACAACAAGTCGAAGCCGAACAAGTCAAGAAACTTTCCGAAGGGAAAGAGTATCCAGATTTCCGCCCAGGCGATACCGTTAAGGTTTTCGTTAAGGTTGTCGAAGGTGAACGTGAACGTACACAGCCTTTTGAAGGTGTGGTTATTGGTCGCAAGAATCGTGGGTTGAACTCATCGTTCCGTGTTCGAAAGCTTTCTTATGGTGAAGGCGTTGAGCGTGTGTTTTCACTTTTTTCACCCAATATTCGTATTGAAGTAATTCGTCATGGTGATGTATGCCGTGCGAAACTGTATTACCTTCGCGGTCGTACGGGCAAGAGCGCGCGTATTTCCGAAAAGCGTCGTGATCTTCCTGCTAAAAAAGCCTAGTTTAAGATAACTCTATCATCCTCTGAATAAAAATAACTGTCATCCTCGGGCTTGTCCCGAGGATCTCAAGAAAAAATTCAATAAAACTGATTCAAAAGATCCTCGGGACAAGCCCATAGGTATCTACACAAGTTGAGTTTTCAGTATTTTTTGAAGCATATTTTTAAGATCGTCTCCATCATAATCGCGCAGTAAATCTAATGTGTTGAGCAAGGAACAAAGGCCAGCAAGGAGTGCAGGTCTTGTAAAACTTACCC
>CANJLN010000022.1 GCA_947475175.1 Alphaproteobacteria bacterium | reverse complement strand
GGGTGCCCTGTTTCCGGTACAGGATCCTAAAATCGTCAAAAAAATCAGGACAAAGAAAAGAATTTTGTGTGGGTCCTGATTTTTAGCATCAAGGTCAAAAGTCCAAAAGGGCTGCGCTTGTAAACTCCGTCTAAGTGCATCATTATTGAGGTGTCCTCAATGATGTTTTTGATGGAGATTACTCTTTTATCCTTTGTTATTCCTCTCAGCTCTGCCTTGCATGATTCAAAAAAACCTGTTTGCCAAACTACGATAATCTTGAAATTCATGGGGCACTTTAACAACTCTACTCTTGGTTAGAGTATCAAAAGAATCAATAAAAGTCAAATTTTCGAAAAAAGCCCATCAAATATGTATAGTGGAAGTTTAGCTATACTTTTTAGATCTTCGGAATAAATCCGAAGATGACAGAGGGGGAGTTTCGAAGATGACGGGTGTGGGGCGAGGATGATAGTAAAGGGGGAGAGATGGGAGTTTGGAGGATGACAAATTGAAGTCATAAGGTGTACAGTCAAAGGCAAGATTTAGCACGAGAGGAATTTTGAAGTTTTATGGCGCGTTTCCAAAATCGCAAATTAGATGAATTGCGTCCTGTTTTTTTAGGGCCAAGCTTTGTAAAATATGCCGAAGGGTCTTGCTTTGTTAAATTTGGCGATACCCATGTTATCTGTTCGGCAACCATCGAAGAAAAGGTTCCGCCGTTTTTAAGGAATACAGGAAGCGGTTGGGTAACGGCTGAATATGGCATGCTGCCAAGATCAACACATGATAGAGTTGACCGTGAAGCTGTCAAGGGAAAGCAAACAGGCAGAACGCAAGAAATCCAACGTTTGATTGGTCGAGCCCTTCGAGCTGTGGTTGATTTGAAAGCTTTGGGAGAAAGACAAATCAAAATAGATTGCGATGTGTTACAAGCTGATGGTGGCACAAGAACAGCCAGCATCACAGGAGCTTATGTTGCTTTGCATCAAGCTTTGAACAGGTTGGTGGATCAGAAAAAAATAAAAACATTCCCTTTGATTGATCAAATTTCTGCTGTTTCATGTGGGATTGTTGACGGTCAGCCGGTTCTGGATTTAAACTATCTTGAAGATTCAAACGCACAAGTTGATGCTAACTTTATTATCACTGGAAGCGGAAAGCTTGTCGAAATACAAGCGGCAGCCGAAAAAGATCCTTTTTCAGAAAAAGAATTTATGGAACTTTTGGCTTTAGCCCGGACAGGAACACAAGAGTTGAATCGCTTGCAACGTCAGGTTTTGAAGTTAGATTGAGGACGACAAGATGACTGGTTTTTTTACCAAAAACAAGTTTGGCCGACTATTAAATTGGTATTGGAAAGGTTTTTGCTGCCTACATCAATTTTGGAACAGTCCCCTTAAGTTCCTTTTTGAATTAATGGTCGGTTTTTGTTTCGTTTATCAACTAATTAAAATGGGGACGTTTCTTTTGTTTGGGGCTCCTGTTTTTTTTATGCCGATTTTAATGGATAAAGAAATTAGAACCTTGAAAGCTAATTTAAGAACAAAGGTTAGCAAAGAAGCCTTAAAAAATGAAGTCCGAGATATGTATGCACAAGGACAAGAATTAAAGAAGTTGCTGAAGGTTCTTGGGGTGAGTGATTTTGCAACTTACTCTCTTGAGCTTCCAGAAACTCAGGCGAGCTTTGAAGAGAAAATCGAAGACTGGGAACACAAAGGAAGAGAGTATGTTAACTTTAAAGAAGCATATTCGGAATTTTGGATAAGAGTGCCAGATCATAGTGAATTGCCGGGGCGAGTCGACCGTTACCCAGATCAGAAAATCTACAATATATTCGTGTGGAGAGTCGAAAAGCTGGGCAGAGTTTTAGATACCTTAAGTAATGAAATACGTGAGTTATGAATCGTTGTCATTCCCGCGAAGGCGGGAATCCAGTTAGACTTTCTGGATCCCCGACTCGGCTCTTCGAGCCTCTCGAGGATGACATCGTAGTGTTTTATAGATTGAGACAGAAATGACAAATAACCAACCCGAACAGAAACTAATTCAAGCTCTAAAAGGGACTCCTCAAACCCCTCCTCCCATTTGGCTTATGCGTCAAGCGGGACGTTATTTACCAGAGTACCTAGCGATAAGGGAAAAACTTCCTAATTTTATGGAGTTTTGTTTTACGTCTGAGGCTGTTGTGAAAGCAACCTTGCAGCCTATAGAACGTTTTGGTTTTGATGCAGCTATTATCTTTAGCGATATTTTGACAATTCCACATCTTTTGGGACAAACGGTTAGTTTTGCCCCAGGTCATGGACCCATACTTGAAAAAGTAGATTGGGATTCGTTTTTAAAAAATTCGATGACAAAAGATTTAACTTTTGACTATCAGCCATTGTATCAGTCGATTGCAACAGTTCGAAAAGAATTACCGTTAGATAAATCTCTGATTGGTTTTGCTGGATCCCCATGGACGATTGCAACGTATATGGTTCAAAGAGGAAAAGCGCAAAATTTTGATACTATTTTAAAATTTTCCAAAGAAAGGCCAGAGACTTTTAAGCAACTGCTTGATCTATTAACAGAAAAAGTGACGCATCTTTTATTGGGTCAAATCAAGGCCGGATGTGATGTTGTGCAGATTTTTGATTCATGGGCATCTGCCGTCCCTGAAGAACATCAAGAAGAATGGCTTTGGAATCCCTTGGAGAAAATTTATCAATCTCTAAAAGAAATTTATCCAGAAGTTCCGATTATCTATTACGGGCGTGGTGTTTCAAAACACTACCCCATGCTTGCTAAAAAATTAAAAAGTGTAAGTTTTGGTTTAGATCAATCTGTTGATCCAGTATGGGCTAAAGAAGAGCTACAACCTTTAGCAACGGTACAGGGGAATCTTGATCCTGAAAAGTTTGCTGCAGGGGAATTTGACCAAGACGTTTCGGAAATTTTAAAAACCTTAGGTCAAAAGCCTTTTATTTTTAATTTAGGTCATGGGATTCTGCCGCATACCCCCATAAAGTATGTCCATCAACTGATTGAGCAAGTTAGAAATTACAGGTACACTTAACCTTTAAGGTAAGTCACCAGGGCCAACTATGATAACATCCACAATTCCTGATTTTATACTCGCATGGCCGGAGATTCTTGTTGCTGTTGTGGCCTGCGGCCTATTGATGGCTGGGCTGATTTCAAATAAAAACGTTTTTCGGTGGAGTTTGTACTGCACAAATGCAATTTTATTGGCTATTCCTTTTTTGCTGTGGCTTCAACCCAAAGCTGTGCAACAGTTTACCTTTAATGGCTTTTTTGTCAGTGATCCTTTTACGATCAGTGTAAAATCTTTAATACTCTTGTCTGGTGCTCTTGTTCTGATAGTCTCTCGTCAGTCTCTTGCCAGAGAAAATTTGAATGTTGTTGAGTATCCTGTTCTTTTTCTATGGGCCATTTTGGGCATGATGATTATGGTTTCTGCCCATGATCTTTTGGTGATGTTTGTTGGTGTTGAATTACAGAGTTTGTGTTTGTATATCCTGGTTGCCATGCGGCGACACAACTCTCATTCCAGTGAGGCTGCCCTTAAGTATTTTATACTGGGCGCTTTATCGACAGGGGTAATGCTGTATGGGTGCAGCCTGGTTTATGGTTTTACTGGTACAACTCACTTTGAAGCATTAGGGCGATTCTTTATGAATTCCCCTCATCTGGACGAAAAAATGTTTGGTCCATTTTGTGGCATAATTTTCATTATCGCGGCCCTTGCTTTTAAAGTTTCGGTGGCACCGTTTCATATGTGGACACCTGATGTTTATCAAGGATCTCCAACACCAGTCGTTGCCTTTTTAGCAACAGCACCAAAAGTGGCTGGGATTGCCTTATTAATGCGCATTCTTATTATACCTTTTGGTGGTTTGTCATCGCTTTGGTACTGGATGCTTTTGGGATTAGCCATTCTTTCCATGGCTTGGGGAGCTATTGCGGCTTTGGCCCAGCAGAACATAAAAAGACTTATTGCCTATAGTTCAATTGGGCATATGGGATTTGTTTTAATTGGTGTTACGGTTGCAAGTGAAAGTGGCTTAATGGCTTCTCTCACCTATTTGGTATTTTACTCTCTCATGACAATAGGATTTTTTGGGGGTTTGTTATATATCGAGCAGAAAAATAAACAAGAAATACAAACTCTTTCTGATTTAAATGGTATCGGCCGTCATTACCCGGGCATTGCCTTTTTAATGGGGTTCATGGTTTTTTCGATGGCAGGAATCCCACCGTTACCTGGTTTTATTCCTAAAATTCTTATTTTGAGATCTGCAATTAATCATAACGCTTATCTGTTAGCTGTTAGTGGCGTAATCTATAGTGTTATTGCGTGCGCTTATTATCTTTTGATAATTAAAGCTTTGTTTATTGATAAATTAAGCCGTACAGCAACTGTGTCTTTGGGACATAAAAAAATCTATTTCCCTTTGACGCTGGTTTTGTTTGGGCTGATTTTTCTTTTGGTCTATTTGTTTGTTCATCCGGATGTATTGTTTCAGTGGACTCGAGAAGCGGCGACTTCTTTGGTTTATGAGTGATGATGTTGTTACCCTAACCGCTTCTTTACTCTCTCATACCCTATAATCGGCAATAGATCTTTCATTTCTGGACCATGATCCATAGCAGTCAAAGTTTGACGAAGGGGTTTATATAAGTCTCTTCCCTTACGACCTGTTTTTTCTTTTAAAGCGTTGGTCCATAGGCTCCAGGTATCTGCAGACCAAGGAGCAGGTGGCAAAAGTTCTAGAGCCGTTTTGATATAATCTTTGTCTTCAGCTGCGATTGTTCCTTTTATTTCACCGTGACAAATTGTCTCAAACGCCTCTACATCCTTTAAGGTCTGTAAATTATTGCGAATGACCTCCCAAATAGTAGCATCAATATTCTTTAAGCGATCTTTGACCATTTCATAGGGCATGATGTGAAAAAGCTTATGGTTTAATAATGCTAATTCTTGTTCGTCAAATCTTGGTGGGGTGCGACTAAAAGTGCTGAGGTTAAAATTTTCAGCTAAAGTCTCTAAATCCAAAACGGGTTCAACTGGCAAAGATGTTCCCAAACGTGCAATCAAACTGTTAATTGCCATGGGTTCAATGCCATTTTCCCGCATTTGAGCCAGACTAAGGCTACCCAAACGTTTCGATAACCCTTTTCCATCAGCATCCATTAATAATGTTGTGTGACCGAATTGAATATCAACTGGTTTGCCATTATTTAAAGCTGCAAACAACTGGATCTGAACAGCTGTGTTGGTGACGTGATCTTCACCGCGCAAAATGTGCGTGATTTTAAAATCCAAATCATCAACAACAGAGGTGATGGTGTAAAGATAAGCGCCATCTTCGCGAACCAATACAGGATCGCTTAAACGTTCGCCATGAAATTCAACATGTCCACGTACCAGGTCATCCCAGGCAATCACACCAGGTTCTAACTTAAAGCGCCAATGAGGTTTAAGACCTTGTTTTTCAAAGTCTGTTTTTTGTTCTGATGTCAGATCTAATGCGGCGCGATCATAAATAGGCGGTTGTCCCTTAGTCAATTGTCGCTTGCGTTTGAAATCTAATTCTTCGGCACTTTCATAACAAGGGTAAAGCCGCCCAGCATCAATCAATCGTTGCATGGCTTGTTTGTATTGATCAAAGCGATCTGATTGTTTGGCAAATTCTTGATGGGTTAAACCAAGCCAAGCTAAGTCTTCAATGATAGCTTTGGCGAATCGCTCTTCGGAGCGTTCTAAATCTGTGTCGTCTTGGCGGAGCATAAAAACGCCCTTATGCTTTTTGGCAAAGAGCCAATTAATCAAGGCAGCACGGGCATTACCGATGTGCAGCATCCCTGTTGGACTTGGGGCGAAACGAACGCGAACCGTCATGAAATTACAATTTATTATGGGTTGACCTGCCTCAATATAATATGAGGCAAGTCAAACAGTCAAATGGTGTGGGAGAAGCTTAGTGAAACAACCTTGCCAATACTCTTGTGACGTCTCGACCAACACCTAGGCGGCTTCCTTCACGGTCAAATTTGTAAGAGCGAACTGCGTCAGGGGTTTTCTTGTTGTGAGTCCCTTGGAAATGACCATTAATGGCCCAAGTGTCCTGATAGCCAAGTTTTTTAACAAGATCATCGACATTGTCAGGATTAACCCCTGGAATATTTTCGCTCAGAATATCAATTAAAGCGAACCAGAGATATTTATCATCGCTTCTGTATTGTCTGCCAACGGTCGAGAAAATAGCTTTCAGTCTCTCGTCACTTGTTAGCTGTCCCTCTCTCAGATGGTTTCGAACACCAGCTTGTGTGGCAACAAATTCACCTAAATTTGATCTGGTAAGGTGAAGCAGCAGAAGTTTTGCACGATCAGCATTAGCATATAAATCTTCTCTGAAAAGATCAGCTTGACTAGGCGCAGTATCGATAGCCTTAGCTGCCGCTGCAAGTTTCTCTGCCTGTGCTTCTTCTCTTAGTTCAGCTATATTGACGCCCATAGACTCGATGAATCTGACGATGGCATCGATATTTTTTCTTTTGGCGTCTAATAAAGTTTCTAGAGTTGTTGTCTCAAGATTTAAGGCAGGCTCCATCGTGTGACAATCATTTAAAGCTGCAAGAAAATCAATATCGCTGGCTTCTGTGGAACCTGCTAAAAGAGTCAATGCACTTTGAATCGGTTTGGTTGCTAGACCTTTGTACGGCTTACCATCACCAATCATGCCATCTATAGCAACATATTGAGTGTGAAGTTGATCAATCTTACCAAGAAGTTTCCTTCCCAATTCTCTTGAGTCTGGTACTTCCTGATCCATAGCCCAACTTGGTATCGCTGTCGCAATAACCAATCCTAATATTACTAGTAAATTTTTCATTGTTTTCTCGGTCTCAAAGATTAACTTATGCGCATGATATAATCCTGGCCGTTTGCATTGTCAAGAAGAAGAGCGAGAAAACATTCAGCCCCTCATTGCGTCTCAGGCCTAACCAGATTAATATAAGAAAAAGTTTTAAGTTTCAGACGGGCCATGTCAAAACCCACAGAATCTGACGAAAATCTTAACGAAAATCAAGATCCCATTGATTCATCAAGGCGGGATTTTTTAACACTCACCGCTTGTGCTGTTGGTGTTGTTGGGGTGGGCTGCGCTGCATTACCATTCATTAACAGTATGAATCCTGCTGCAGATGTACTGGCATTGGCCTCTGTTGATGTTGATATTAAAGGTTTGCAAGCAGGTCAAAGTAAGACGATTGTGTGGCGAGGAAAACCTATTTTTATTCGCCATCGAACCGAAGATGAAATCAAGATTGCCAATGAAACTTCTTTGAAAACGTTACCCGATCCACAAACAGATCAAGAGCGTTTTTCTAAAGACCCAAAGTGGTTGGTTGTGATTGGTGTTTGCACCCATTTGGGATGTATACCTAATGAGAGAAAAGACATGGGGCCGGATCATAATCAAGGGGGGTGGTTGTGTGCCTGTCATGGCTCTAAGTACGATGGCTCTGGTCGAATTGTCAGTGGGCCTGCGCCTCGGAATTTAGATATTCCACCGTATCAGTTTATCAATGATGGCTCTGCCATCCGTATAGGATAACCGTATATGAGTCTTATTCGCTGGATCGATGAACGCCTGCCTATTTTTACCTTTTTCAATAAAGAGCTGAAACAATACCCCACCCCTAAAAATCTAAACTATCTGTGGAATTTTGGATCATTGGCTGGGATTACGCTGGTCATTATGATTTTAAGTGGCATCTTTTTGGCAATGCATTATGTGCCTCATGTGGACAAAGCTTTTGACAGCGTGGAACGCATTATGCGGGATGTGAATGGCGGATGGTTGATTCGCTATATTCATATGAATGGAGCATCGATGTTTTTCATTGTTGTCTATACCCATATGTTTCGAGGCCTTTATTATGGATCTTATAAGTCTCCACGCGAGCTGCTTTGGATTTTGGGTGTTGTGATTTTGTTGTTGATGATGGCAACGGCGTTTATGGGGTATGTGCTTCCCTGGGGGCAGATGAGCTTTTGGGGTGCAACGGTGATTACCAATCTATTTTCCGCTTTTCCCTTTGGTGAATCGATTGTGCATTGGCTTTGGGGTGGATTTTCTGTTGATAACCCAACGTTAAATCGATTCTTTGTGCTGCATTATTTGTTCCCTTTTATCATTGTCGCCATCACAGGGCTACACTTGATGGCTTTGCATCAGTTTGGATCGAATAACCCTTTGGGAATTGAGCGTACAAAACCGTCGGATAGTATTCCCTTTCACCCCTATTACACCATTAAGGATTTGTTTGGCTTAGGCGTATTTTTGATCGTCTATTGTCTTTTCATCTTTTTTGGCCCGAATTTTTTTGGTGAGGTTGACAACTATATTCCAGCCAATCCTTTGGTGACACCGCCTCATATCGTGCCCGAATGGTACTTTTTGCCGTTCTATGCGATTTTGAGGTCCATTCCAGATAAGCTTGGCGGTGTTTTGTGTATGTTTGGGGCTGTATTTGTTTTGGCAGCTGTCCCCTGGTTGGACAGAAGCCCCATTAAAAGCAGTCGCTTTCGTCCCATTTATAAACACCTGTTTTGGGTTTTGGTTCTCAATTGTTTTGTTCTGGGTTGGGTTGGGGCAAAGCCGCCAGAAGGGGTGTATTTGATAACCGGTCGATTGGCCACGGCCTATTATTTCTTTCATTTTTTGGTGTTGCTGCCGTTGCTTGGAAAGTATGAACCAAGACCTGAACTGCCGACTAGCTTTGACTCTGTTAGTTCAAATGGGGTTTAGTAATGTTTAAAATATTAACCGTTTTCATCTTGCTAACTCTTTCTTGCCACGCTGAAAACGCAGCACATCATCCACTCCAACAAAACTGGAGTTTTAATGGCCCCTTTGGCACATTCAAACGTGATGAATTGCAACGTGGGTTTCAGGTTTACAAAGAAGTCTGTTCTGCGTGTCACAGCCTAAAGCGCATCCGTTTTCGGGATCTAAAAGGAATTGGTTTTAAAGAGATCGAGATAAAAGCCATTGCTGCCGGGTATGAAGTCACCGATGGTCCAAATGCCGAAGGACAAATGTTTCAAAGGAAAGCGCTTGCTTCGGATCCGTTCCCTTCACCTTATCCCAATGACAATACTGCACGAACGGTCAATAATGGTGCTTTGCCACCCGATCAATCACTGATTGTAAAGGCCCGCGAAGGAGGAGCAGATTATATCTATGCTCTTATGACGGGTTATACAGAGCCCCCTGCTGGTGTAACCGTTGACGCTGGCCGCCATTACAATATGTATTTTCCAGGTGGCCAGATTTCTATGGCAAAACCATTGACTGAAGGGCAAGTGACCTATGCCGATGGCACCAAAGCAACTGTTGAGCAAATGGCTCATGATGTTTCCGCATTTCTAGCATGGACCGCTGAGCCTGAGATGGAGCAACGCAAAGAAATGGGCGTTAAGGTTCTGGCGTATCTGTTGTTCATGACGGTGATTTTTTATCTGACCATGCGTCGTGTTTGGAAAGGCGTGAAGTAGAAAATTCCCCCACTTCTTAGCAAGAAGTGGGGGAATTCTATTTTTACGTATACATACCAAAAGGTGGTTCAGGGTGGTCTTCTAAATGCCGTTCATAAGTACCTAGAGGATGTTTAGGCTTTTTTACAGCCACTACTTTCGGAATATACTTTTCAACATAAGCTCTATTGACGACAACCGTCTTTCCACGATTTTCTTCTGAGCTTGCAAGCAGAGGTCTTAAAGCGGCTCTGACCATGCTTGTTAAACCACGGACACCGGTTTCACGTCCATGAGCGTTCTCAGCAATTAGTTTCAGAGCTTCCTCTTCAAAAGTTACGTTGATTCCGTATCCCATTTCTAACAGCAACAGGTCATCCTGAAGGGGTGAAGCATCTGGTGATGCTAAGATTCTTTCAAACTTTTCTTTTGTCATGCCTTGTAAAAAGATCATATGACCAAAACGTCCCAAAAGCTCAGGTTTAAAGCCAGCTTCTATAAAGTCATTGGGCGAATAAACACCATCTTCATTTTTGGGTAATGCTGTAAAGGCACCAGCGCCGATGAACAGAATCTTGCTCGTATCAATTACATAAACTTCAGGTGGAAACGATCCATTTTTAATGGTGATGGTAACTTTTTTACCTTCGCTTAGTTTTAAGAGTTCTGCTTGAACATCAGAGCCTGCTATATCACGCTCAGAACCTGATTTTTTTGCAGCTATTTTGTCGAGTTCATCGGCTAAAACCATTCCTTCTTCAACAAGCTTGATCACTTTAGCTATATACTCTGGTGATCCTACAACTTCATCTGTGATCATGCTTTTTGCTTCATTAACCAAACCTTCAATTAGAGAAACAGCGCTTTCTCCAACGTATCCGGTTCTGGTTAGGCCACTGGAGTCCCCTTCAAAAAAAGGTTTTCCTAGTTTTTCAGCCAAAGCTTTGACAGAGGCTGTCTTGCCACATCCAGTTGGCCCACAAAGCAAGATGTTTTCTTTCTTGACACGTTTTGTGCTTCCTTTAGCGGCAAGAGCCTCGTTCACTTTTAAGGCTGTATAATGAGTGTGAACACCGATAGATAAAGCGGTCATTGCGCTCTCTTCACCGATAATTCTTGCATTCAGATGGCTTGTAAAATCAGGAATTGTTGGAAGAGGCAGAGCCTCAACAGGAGCGCTAGGGAAAACCGCAATTGCTCTCGTTACAGAAGGTGCTTCTAAATCCGTATCACCGCCGCTTGCTCTCAGAACAAGAGCGCCTCTTCTTTCGCGCTCCACTTGATTCACAATTAGTCTTAAGAGAGCGCTTCTTACATCTGTTCCGGGTGTCATTCCGTCAATAGAACGTGGGCCTATTAGTCTTGGCGCAGAAGGCACAACAACAAGTGCAGTTGAAGGTCCATCAGTTGCTGATGTGGCAGTGAGATGTATTTTCCAGTTATTTAAGCATGTATCTATACGTAGAACCGCATCATTGCTGAGACCGTGTGCTTTCTGCACGTCTTCTAGATGCGACCAAAACTCTCGCAGGTTATCAAGGGTGGGTTCTCCTCCTTTGAAATTCTCTCTTACAAAAGTTCTAACGGCTCTATCTATTTTTAAGTTCTGCGAACCAAGTGCTTTGATCCCTTCAAAAAAAGGATCATAGGCGGATAGCCTTCTTGTTGTTGTCGGTGAGAGTGGAGGTTCTCCTCCATCACTACCATCATCGGCTGCGATTGAAAATGTTGATGTTGCTAAAAGGATTGATACGCATAATGCGAGATGACGGCTGGTTTTTACAGTTGCAATTTTCATCTTCGTACTCTCCTTAACTAAGGGGTGCAAAAACGGTCTCGAAGACGAAAAATTGCTAATTGATTAACATGTATTCTATGCTTAAATACCTTATTGGTCTAAAATTTCCTATAAAGTGCATTTTTCCATAACAATTATTCGTATCAAATTCCATACATAACACCTTTATTCTAAAACATGGGACTTTCCCATATTTGAGTATCTAGGAAAATAGTTAACGTTAAGTTAATGTAGAGTATTATTATTTTAATTTCGAAATACAGAAATAAAACGTATTTAATTTAATGATTCATTATAAAATTACGTAACTTTACGTAAGTTGTGTTTTCAAAGCTTCTCTTGACAGTGTTGGTTGTGTATTTCAGTATCGTCTTCAGTATTTGATGAACTTGCTGTGAAAGAGAGAATTTATGAAAAAGAATAAGGTTTTTGTTTTTTTTGGAGTGTTTACTCTTTCGTTGGTTTTTTTCTATTACCTCCTTTTTACGCCAAGCAGCATTCCAAGCTCTGATCATTTTTTTAATCAGGTAAAAAGATACACAGCAAACCGTTTGCTGAAATATGTAAAACCTGATCCCATGTTTAATTTTCTCCTTCCGCAAAGTTCTGTAAAACTAGACATTGTGATTCCTATCATTGAAAAAGATTTACCAACATTGCCCTATGTTATTAAAGGCATTCGAAGCCAACTGATGCACCCTTTGGGGACCATTTATTTGATCGCACCTGAATCTTTGAAAATCAGAGAAGCAGCTGAAAAATATAATGCAACGTTTATTTTGGAAGATACGGTTTTGCCGAAATTCAGACAAAATCCGCCTCAAGCGGGTTGGATTAAACAGCAGTATTTGAAACTTAATGCCGATCAATTTGTGCAGAGTGACCATTATTTAGTAGTTGATGCGACACTGTTTTTGTGCGTCCTCAAGTTTTTGAATTTGAGGGAAAAACAATTTTTAACGCGCATTTCAATTATACAATTTCTCGTAAAGTTATGGTTCAAAGAGCCTTTCAATTAAATAGATTGCACAACTTTTGTTTCACTATTCATCATATGCACATTGAAAAAAGTAAGTTGAAAGCTTTGAAAGAAAAGTTAGAGAAAATTCATCAAAAGCCGTGGCAAGATGCTTTGAATGAATTGGATGTTCCGGAGGGTGGTTTTTCTGAATACGAATTATATGCCAACTTTGTGCTGAGTGAATATCCAAGTGAAGCGATGATTTTGCATGGGCGAAATATCGAAATTCCAAGAGATAAACTGGATGGATTTGATGTCATTGTTCCAGCTTTGGCTTATAAAGCGAAATCAGTTTCGCTTCATCATTTTATATTGTTGGATAAATAGCTTTTTGATTCTTAAGGACTTCATTATAGTCAAGGTGTTGCTGGATTTTTAAGAGAGAAGTGCCTTTGTGAGTTTAAAATTTTTATGGCTGATTTTTCTTCTTTTGAACTTTAGAGAAAGTCACGCAGAACCAGAAAAAACAGTTGAAGTATTTGCGGTTGTTCGAGGCGATATTTACCAATCAGTGCGTTTGATTGGAACGGTTCGAGCAAAAAAACAAGCGGTTCAAAGTGCCAAGATTTCAGGACATCTTGATATCCGTATTCCGGCAGGTGAGTTTGTAAAAAAAGATACACTTTTCGCAGAAATTGAAAATAGTGATTTGCAAAGGAAATACGATCTTTTAGCAAATGCAGCTGAGATTGCTAAGACTCAATATGAAAGAATTCAAACTCTTCAAAAAAATAATTCCGCGAGCCAATTAACGTTGGAAGAAAAAAAGATAGCTTGGCAAGAAGCTGAAAGCAAAGCGCTTGATGCTAAAGCTGGGTTAGATAAAACAAAATTAACGGCTCCATTTGATGGTGTTTTAGGCGGTTACAAAGTTCCAGAGGGAGCTTTTCTAAAAGAAGGTGATACGATTGTGACGCTCTATCAAAACGATCACTTGGTGGTTGAGATAGAGATCCCAGAAGGTATTCTTTCTAGTCTTTCTGAAAATGCCAAAGTGCTTATCAACGGAACGTCTTTACCCCTTCTCCATTTTCAAAAAATTGTTGATGCGGAAACACACATGGCATCAGCCTTGACGGATCTTTCTTCTTTAAATTCTAAAGATTTTATTATTGGATCTGCCGTTGATGTGGAATTAATTGTCCAAGAAAAAACAGGCACAACTATCATTCCTCATGAATCGATTTTTATAAAGGATGGTCAACTTCATGTGTATGTTTTTGAAGAAAATAAGGCGACTTTGAAACCCATAAAGATTGGCGTCAGACAAAAAGAAAAAGTAGAAGTAACCGAAGGATTGAAAGAAGGCGAACAGGTTATTATTCGCGGTCAAGACAATCTATATGATGGAATTGAAGTTAAAGTTGGACCTTCGGTTCTGCTTTCTGGAAAGACTAAAAAAAGGTCATGACATCTTTTTTAATTCATCGTCCCATCTTTGCAATTGTCTTAAATGCGCTGGTGTTTTTAGTTGGGTTTTTGTGCTGGAATCAGCTTGAACTTGAAGAATATCCTCATATTGAAAGGCCTGTATTTCAGATTAGTGCTTTCTATTCAAATGCAAGCGCTGAACTTGTTGAAACGGCAATTACCAATCCCTTAGAAGATCTTTTGGCAGGTGTTGAAGGTCTGAAATCCATGTCTTCAGAAAGTCGCTTCGAGCATAGTTTTATCGATTTAAAATTTAAAGAGGGAACCTCTCTTGATAGAGCGATGATTTTGGTGAGAGATGCTCTTTCAATGGCGCAAGATATGTTACCAAATGGTGTTAAATCACCAACGATTCAACGCGGAGATTGCTGTAGCGAATACCCGTTCATGGCAATTACTTTATCTTCTCCAACAATGAATAGTGCTGAGCTGACTCATTTCGCTAATTTACACATAAAAAATAATTTCAGGGGGTTAAAAGGAGTTGCTGCGGTTGAACTATGGGCTCAACCCTATGTGATGAATATCGGACTTGATAGCAAGAAAATGAAAAATTTTGGTATCAATTGTAATAATGTGATTAAGGCTCTTGGAGATTTCAACGTCTCAATACCAGCAGGTAAATTTCAGATGGAAGTTCCCGTGACGTTTGATCTAAGGCTGAAGAATATTGATGATTTTAAAAATTTGGTAATTAAGAGCGATTCTGGAAAAAGTGTGTTTTTGCAGTACATAGCGACTATTGAACTTGGTATTCAAAGCGATTCTATGCGTCAACATGTTGATGGGAAACCTGGTATAATATTGGCCATTCGAAAGGCAAAAGAAGCGAATCCTCTTCAAGTTGCAAGTGAGGTTAGAGAAACTTTTGCCAAACTGCAAAAGCAGGTTGATCAGCATGTAACAATGCGCTTGGCCGCAGATCAATCAAAAGTTATTTCACAATCTTTGAATAACATTCGTTTTGCTCTTATTGAATCTATTGTTTTAGTTTTTCTAGTGGTGCTTGCTTTCTTGGGAAACTGGAGATCGGCTCTTATTCCACTTATTACGATTCCATTATCTATTGTTGGGTCATTTTTCTTTTATTTCTTGTTGGGTATTTCCCTAAATGTTCTAACCATGCTGGCGATTGTTTTGGCCGTTGGTTTGGTTGTGGATGATGCGATTGTTGTGATTGAAAATATTCACAGACGTCTTGATCAGGGTCAAAAGGCTTTGGATGCAGCACTTGAGGGAAGTCGGGAAATTTTGTTTCCCATTCTTGCAATGACTTTTACGCTTGCTAGCGTTTATGCACCCATTGCTTTTATTCAAGGAGCGTTAGGTAAATTGTTTGCAGAATTTGCTATAGCATTGGCAGGAGCTGTTATTGTTTCAGGTTTTGTGGCCTTAACACTTTCTCCAATGATGTGTGCTTATTTAATAAGACCATCAGAGACTCATTCTTCTTTTGATTTTATTGAGAAAAAGTTAGCGCTGTGGATTCCTTATTATCAAAATTCTTTGTCTTCTTTTTTAAATATAAATCTGCGCGTTATTGGCAGATATGCACTTGGGTTGTTAGGGCTGATAGCGTTTTTTTACTACTTGCTGCCAAAGGAAATAACACCAAACGAAGATCGCGGTTTTGTGGGTGTCTATGTTCCTTCTGTTCCAGGTAAAAATTTAGACGCCATAGAAGCTTATTTAGCAATTGTTGAAAAAGAAACCTCGAAAATACCTGAAGCTTCTGATTCTTTTGTGTCTATGGGGCAGTGGGGTGGGAACGCGCTTGTTCTACTTAAAGATTGGAATGATCGTGGCAGAAGTACTGAAGAAATTCGTCTATCACTCAAAAAGGCGCTTCGTAATTTCCCATCCTTAGACATTGACTGTTGGACATCTAATTCAGGATTGCCTGGATTCGACAAAATTGGTTCGCCAACATCTGTACAGGTAATTATCCAAAGCCATGCAAGCTATCCTGAGCTGATCAGTCATTTGGATAATTTGCGGAAAAAACTTGCCAAGACAGATCACTTTGAAAGTGTTCATCATAAGCTTCGTTTGAGTGGCCCTGCTTACCGAATTCATGCCAACAATAAATACTTGGTTGATATGGGATTAGATCCTAAAAAAGTTTCAGAAACCTTGGAAATTTTTCAAGGTGGCTGTCAAAGATTTGAATTCTTGTTCGAGGAGATTAATTATCCAATTTCCATAAAAGGCAACCCTATGCCTTGGTCTTTGGATGAGTTGTATATCACCAATGACAAGGGCGATAGCATTTCTTTTGGAGCGTTTTTAACGTTGGAAGAATCGACACTTCCTAAAAGACTAACGCACCACAATCAAATGCGGTCAGCCATTTTCCAAGCTGAATTAAAACCAGGGCAGTCGATTTATCAAGGATTAAATTATTTGACAGGTTTTATGAAAGAAAATTTGCCGGCCAATTTAAAAATGGAATGGGAAGAATCGCTTCAGCTTTTCCTAGAAACAAGTAACACAATGGCGTCTTTGTGTTTTCTTGCTTTGATTTTTATTTATGCCATTTTAGCCATGCAGTTTGAAAGTTGGATTGATCCTTTGATCATTATGGTAACGGTTCCCTTGGCTAGCGTTGGAGCGTTTTTCTTACTATGGCTCTTTGGGCAATCCCTTAATATTTATTCTCAGATAGGGTTGATTACGCTTATTGGTCTTATAACCAAGCATGGGATTTTGCTTGTTGAGTTTGCTAATAAAGCGATAAGCAAGGGTGAAAAAGCATCCGAGGCGATTCGTAAAGCGTGTTTATTGCGGTTGCGCCCGATTTTGATGACAACGGCGGCGATGTTACTGGGAGCTCTGCCTTTGATTTTTGCAAGTGGTGCTGGATCAGAAGCACGTCGGGCTATTGGATTTGTTTTGGTTGGGGGATTGTCGGTTGGAACTCTTTTGACCCTTTATGTGCTGCCTTATATTTATGTGCATGTGAAATCTTGGAGGACCAAATTAAATGACTGATTTTCGTATTGAAACCGATTCCATGGGAGAAATTAAGGTTCCAAAAGAACGGTATTGGGGTGCACAAACGGAAAGATCTCGGCAGAATTTTAAAATTGGCGGCGAGAAAATGCCAGTTCCTTTGATTCACGCTTTTGCTTCCTTGAAACGTGCGGCAGCTGTTACCAATGAATCTCTTGGAAAGCTTGACTCCAACTTAGCCAAAGCGATTATCCAAGTGTGTGATGAAATTTTGACAGGAAAATGGGATTCTGAATTTCCGCTTGTGGTCTGGCAAACGGGATCGGGAACGCAAACCAATATGAACGTGAATGAGGTGATTGCGAATCGGGCCAATGAAATCTTGAGCAGTCCTTTGGGTTCTAAAAAACCAATTCACCCTAATGATCATGTGAATTATGGTCAGTCATCCAATGATAGTTTTCCAACAGCGATGCACATCGCAACGGTTGTTGAAATTCACAAAAATTTATTGCCTGCTTTAGAAAAATTTCAAAAAGAATTATCTTCAAAGGCGGCTGAATTTAAAGACCTGATCAAAGTGGGACGCACTCATTTACAAGATGCAACACCAGTTACTTTGGGCCAAGAATTTGGTGGATATGCTTATCAGATAGAATTAGGAATCGATAGAATCAAAGCATGTTTACCGCGCTTGTATGCTCTTGCTCAAGGAGGAACAGCTGTTGGGACAGGTATTAATTGTCCAAAAGGATTTCCGGATCTTTTTGCTAAAGAGATTAGTCATTTAACAGGTTTGTCTTTCACAAGCGTACCCAATAAATTTGAAGCTCTAGCATCAAATGATGCCATGGTTGAAATTTCAGGGGCTTTGAATGTACTGGCTGTGAGTTATATGAAGATTGCTAATGACATTCGACTTATGGGATCGGGTCCACGGTGTGGTTTTGGGGAGATTCATCTTCCTGAAAATGAACCTGGGTCGTCCATTATGCCAGGAAAAGTCAATCCAACTCAATCAGAAGCAATGACCATGGTGTGTTGCCAAGTTATGGGCAATCATGTGGCGGTTACTGTTGCTGGCAGCCAGGGGCATTTTGAATTGAATGTGTTTAAGCCTGTGATCATTTATAATGTATTGCAGTCAATTCGGTTGCTGTCTGATGCAGCTCTTAGCTTTTCTGAAAATTGTATTCAGGGTATTACAGCCAACAAAGAACAGCTGCGGTTGAATTTGGATCGGTCATTGATGCTTGTAACCGCTTTGAATCCAGTCATTGGGTATGATAATGCGGCCAAGGTTGCTAAAAAAGCCATGCTTGAAAACAAGACTTTAAAGCAAGCCGCATCCGAATTAGGTCTTGTTAAAGAAGAAGAGTTTGATGCGTTGGCTGATCCTAAAAAGATGTTGGGCTGCCATTAACAATTTATTAACTAATTCTACTTATCTGATTCATTACAGAGACATTTGTATTTGGAGAGATAGGTATGAAAAGTTTTCTATTAGCCGGATTAATTTTACTGTCAATTCAACACTCTCATGCAAGTGGAGCCTTTGATGAACTCGATGTCGATGATCCTAGCCAACCTTCTCCACGATTTTCTGTTGAGGTTTCTGCCACGGCTGCTCAATATTCCGAGCCAACTGATTTCGAACTCAAAATCGATGACGATCAATCTCCTGCACATTTTGCAAGCGTTGTTACAACGGCTTCTGCTCCGGTCTTAAGACGTGCTAGCTCACGAGCTTTGGTTATTCAAGCGGAGCCACCTACAAAATGCCAATTATGCTTGCCTTGGTTTGAAATGACGCTTGGTACGATTCTTGAAGTTTCAGGAGCAGCCGCAGCAGCGGCAGGGTCAGTTATACTTTTAACTTGGAATGACCCAGCAGCACACTCAACGAATACGGCAAGCTTAACAAATTCAACGAATACAACAAGCTCAACGAGTTCAGCAAGTTCAACAGATATGATAATGAATATTGGTATGGCGCTAGCTACTGTAGGCTCTTTTGCCGAGAGAGCAGGAAATCTCTTAACGTCAAGAGCTGATCATGAAGCTGCAAAAATTGAAAGACTTCTCAACGAAGACGTTAGAAAATTAACAACAGAGGAGCTTACGCCAGAACAAGAAGAAGTTCTAAGTACTGCCTTTTATGGTAAGAGCGAGGATTTTATGCGCTTCGCCGGTTGTGCAAATTGCTTTGATAAGTCTGCAAGTGTGGTCTGCAAATTGTTTGGTGCTCCTCTTGGGTTAGCAGGGATTGGGATATCGAAAAGTACAAATAGTGACAGTATCGTGGGTACTTGTATTTCTGCTGTTGGCGCAGCCATGTACAAATTAGGTGACTTTTATGGCAAAAAAGCCGAAAAGAGAGCCAAGCAACTCAAGATGATTGCACAAATAAATACAGCAAAAGGGAGTGGTGGTGCTGTTTAATTTCCGCCGTTTTTCTCGCGAAACTTTCGGGCCCAATTGAGTTTTGTGAGTTGTTGAGATCGTGTCACAGCCAAGGCGTCGGCAGGAACAGATTTTGTGATCGTACTGCCGGCTCCAACAATGGCACCCTCGCCAATAGTTACAGGAGCTACAAGAGACGTATTGGCGCCAATCATAGAATTAGATCCGATGACTGTTCTTGATTTGATAAAGCCATCGTAATTACATGTAATCACACCAGCGCCAATGTTAGCTTTATCGCCAACCTCTGCATCACCAATATAAGACAAATGTTTTGCTTTGGCTTTTCGACCAATTCTGGATCCTTTTACCTCAACAAAATTGCCGATACTAGCACCAGATTCGAGAACCGTATTGCCACGTAAATGAGCAAAGGGGCCAACGGATGCACCCTCTTCGATCATTGTGTTTTCTATATGGCAAAAAGATAAAACCGTTACATCTTCGGCTACTTTCACGTTTGGGCCAAAAGTGACAAAAGGCCCAATTCTAGAATCTTTACCAATTTTCGTATCATGAGATAAAAAGATGGTCTCAGGCTGAACTAATGTCACCCCAGCTTGCATCATCTGCAGTCGCCAACGATCTTGCAAAACCGCTTCAGCTTTTGCCAATTCAACGCGGTTATTGATTCCTTGAAACTCTTCCTCTGCGCCTTGTAGCATTTCTATTTTGTAGCCTTGCTGATGAGCTAGCGCCACCAAATCTGTTAGATAATATTCACCGGCCACATTTTGGTTATCAAGTTTTGGTAATAATTCTTTGAGCAATGACGTTTTGATTTTATAAATGCCAGCATTACCAAAGGATATTTTTCGTTGTTCCGTTGTTGCATCTTTGAATTCAACGATCTGACAAGGAGCGCCCTTTTTATCTTGCATCACCAGACCGTATGCATGATCAGCTCTGTCTAATTTCATCCCAATCAACGTTAAATCAGCTTTGCTGTCTTTTAAAGTTTGCAATGTGTTTGAGTGGATTAGAGGCGTGTCCCCGCAGAGAATAATGACTTCTTCTGCTTTCGGATCAAGAGCATTAATCGCTGTTTGAACAGCATGACCTGTCCCCTTTGGTTCGTCTTGCACAACAGTTGTATAAGCATCAAAAGAAGAAAGCGAGGGCGACGTCACCAAAATGGTTTGATGGGCATTAAGTTTTTCAGTTGCCTGAATTACATGCGCAAGCATGGGTAAACCGCCCAAAGGATGTAAAACCTTTGGCAGTTTCGAATTCATGCGTTTGCTTTGGCCAGCGGCAAGGATGACAATTGATAGCATTATTTGATTTTCTCGATTTTTGTTCGACCACCCATATAAGGCAACAAGGCATCTGGTATGGCAATGCTGCCATCTTCTTGTTGATAGTTTTCCATAACAGCAATAAGGGCGCGTCCCACTGCCACACCCGATCCATTTAATGTGTGGACAAAATGTGGTTTGCCATCATGCGCTCTGTATCTTGCATTCATGCGTCTGGCTTGGAATGTATTACAACGTGAACAACTGGAAATCTCGCGGTACGCATTTTGACCTGGTAACCAAACCTCTAGGTCATAGGTTTTTTCAGATCCAAAACCAATATCACCCGTGCACAATGCCAACACCCGATACGGTAAATCCAAACGCTTTAAAACAGTCTCGGCAGCATTTGTCATGCGTTCATGTTCGGCCAATGATTGTTCAGGTGTTGTGATGCTAACAAGTTCAACCTTGCTGAATTGATGTTGGCGAATCATCCCGCGCGTATCTTTACCCGCGGCTCCAGCTTCTAGACGAAAACAAGGGGTATAGGCTACGTACCGCAGGGGAAGCTCAGCCTCCGTTAAAATCTCACCCGCCACCAAATTGGTCAAAACAACCTCAGCCGTTGGAATCAACCAATGACCCGAATTGGTTTGAAATTGATCATCACGAAACTTTGGCAACTGTCCTGTGCCATACATGGTGGCGTCATTGACCAATAATGGTGGGTAGACCTCTTGATAGCCAAAGTCACGGGTATGGATATCCAACATAAAACTAGCCAAAGCCCGTTCTAACCTGGCAAGGCCATCATACAGAACCACAAACCGTGATCCTGATAATTTGGCAGAGCGTTCAAAGTCCATGCTCTTTAAATCTTCGCCCAATTCATAGTGATGTTTGGGAGTGAAGTTAAATGTTGGAATATCACCAATACGTCTTATCTCAACGTTGTCATCTTCGGATTTGCCATCCGGACAATCATCAGCTGGGAGATTGGGAATACCGGATAAAAGATCATGGAGTTCTTGTTCTTGTTTGTGTGACAAAGCTTCGAGATCAGCAACCTTTTGTTTTAAAGAATCGCTCTTAGCTGTCAATTCAGCTGTATCTTTTCCTTCACGTTTGTAAATCGGAAAATCATGAGCGATTTGATTGCGCGTTGATTGCAGAGATTGCAGCTCTGTTAAAGATTCACGGTGTTGTTTATCTAATTCTAAAACGCCAGCAGACTTTGGATCTAGCCCTCGCCTCTTTAGCCCCTTATCGAAATCTTCTGGATTGCTTCGAATAGCACGCAAATCAAACATTTAACTGGCTCTTTCTTCGTCTGTAATTTTCTAAAACACTCACCATAACAATAGATAAACCATAAAGAATAATCAACGGCAGAGCCAATCCCACCATGCTTAAGATATCAGGGGGTGTTATAAATGCAGCAATGACGAAAATAATTAAAATAGCAATGCGCCATTTTTGGATCAAACTTTGACGGGTTACCACACCAATACTAGCAAGCAATGTCAAAACAACCGGTAATTCAAAACAAACACCAAAAGCAAAAATCAAACGCATCACAAACGATAAATATTCATTCACCTTGGCCTCTAATTGAATTGGCAAAGTGCCAGCTGAAGCTGCTGTTTCAAAGCTTAAAAAGAATTGATAGGCCGTTGGGAAAATAACAGTATAAGCAAAGGCAGCGCCTGTGATAAATAAAACAGGTGTCGCACTTGCTAGAATCACAAACAGCTTTTTTTCATTTTGATAAAGACCAGGGGCTATAAATAACCAAAGTTGTGTGGCTATCACGGGAAAGGCGATAAAACTGGCGGCAAAGGCTGCAACTTTTATGTATGTTAAAAATGCCTCGGTCAGACCTGTATAAATTAACCGTCGCCCTTCGCCTTTGGCTTGCAAAAGTTTGGCTAATGGTTTGACCAGGAATTGAAAAATTTCTTCCGAAAAGGCATAGGACACCGCAAAGGCAATGAAAAAGCCAATCATGGCATAAATCAACCGTTGCCTGAGTTCAATCAAGTGTTCTAATAAAGGACGAGGAGAGTCTGGCATTGTACTCACTATTTTCAAAGTCTATATTCCATATACCGGTTATTCGAGATGCTTTCAAAAGAAAAGAGGTTTAAGTCCATGTCATCAAAACTAAAACACTGGTTTAAAATGCCCTTAATTGTTATGCCTGTCATCATCCAAGATGGAAAAGTTCTCTTGGGGCTTCGCAAAAACACAGGATTCATGGATGGGTACTATGGGCTTCCAGGCGGTAAACATGACGGACACGAACCGTTAAAACAAGCCGTAGCTCGTGAAGTTAGAGAAGAAGTTGGTATCATTTGCCATCCGGGTGACATTGAATTCAAGAGTTTGATTCATATTAATAATCCCCATGATGATAGAGGAATTCTGCCGGAAATGGCTTATGTTGTTTTTGCCGTTAATAAGTTCGAAGGACAAATCATCAATGCCGAACCTGATAAATGCGAGAAAGTCGAATTTTTCCCAATTGATCAATTGCTTGTCAACATCACAGATTTATCGCGTAAATGTATTGAGCATGCTGTGAAGGGTGTTGAGTATGATGAGGTGGGATGGTGAGTGAGTGTGACACCGTTGCATAATTACTCTTCTCCATCTTCACTTCTCCCTGTCATCCTCGGACTTGCCTGCCCGCCGAAGCCATGGCGAAGGGGGGTTCCGAGGATCTTAAGATTCTCGCAATAAATGCGAGAATGACAGTGGCGGAAAAGTAGATTCTTCGGTCAAGCCGAAGGAAAACTACGTTTCCCATCTTGAAAAATAACTTTTCATTCACACATGTGTTGTAGTATTAAAATGTTAAACTTAGTAATGAAGGGTGTAAAAATGAAATTAGCAAAAATATTAGCAGCTGTCGCATTCGGTATGGTTTGCCAAGGAGCTGTGGCGATGGATGATACTTCTGTGACTTTTGATCCAACAAAAGCTGGAGGCTCAGTTGTGCGGGTTTACGACTTGCCAACTCCTACACACGTAACATGGCCTCCCATTGATTTTGGTAACAACGACCAAGTAAAAACCTATATGGCGTATATGTCGGGAACGCCAGGAGCAGAAGAAGCTTTTAATGCGCTATTAAAAAATTCGAAACCAGTTGGCCCAAAAGGAAGTTTGTTCAGTGATTTAGATCTTCCTGGTGGTGATGCTCAGACTAGGGCTTTGATGGCACATTTAGTTGGAACAGAACAAAGAGTGGCAGCATTTGAAAGATTGTCTTTGGATGATCAGATTAAGTTGGTTCTTGATAGAAATGGAAGTTCTGTTGATGCTTTCTCAAGGCGCTTTGTCGTAGAAGTTCCAGAGGAAGCAAAGACGCCTTACTCTGCGATTGTTGCTTTGAACCATCCTAGATTAGACGTTTTAGGTACGACAAACTTTTTTGTTCCAAATGTGACTAATGCTGCGTCTGGTGATCAGCCAGCTTCTTAAGCTATGTAGATCCTCGGAACTCACACACTGTCATCCTCGGACTTGTTCCGAGGATGTCAACTGAAACTGGCGCCGAACAGCCTAAAGTTCCCCTCCCAATATGTTCAATTTTTTTAATTGCACTAATTACACTTAAAAAGTTAGTGTACATTACATGCATTACGTTTAAGAAAAAAAGATGACCTATTCAATCCGATTACCACAGGAAATAGAAGAACGTCTTGAAAACTTGTCCATACAAACAGGGCGTAGCAAATCTTTTTATGTTAAAGAAGCCATCTTAGAACACCTGAGTGAAATAGAAGATATTTACCTTGCTGAAAAGCGTTTAGAAGATATTCGAGCAGGACGTGCAACAACAGTCTCTCTTCAAGTCGACAATTGACTCTAAGCGTAGAAAAATGGGGTGTATCATTGTTTATCTTTAAAACACGTGATGCATTAAATGTGTGCAAGATTGTTATGCCTTTTGCCTGGTTTATAGCATTTCTGACATTGACGGTTGGAATGATTTGGGGGCTTTTTTATTCGCCAGCGGATTATCAGCAAGGCGAAAGTGTTCGTATTATGTATGTCCATGTACCCGCATCATGGTGGGCTTTAGGGATCTATACCTTTTGTGCTTCTGTATCAGCTATCGGATTAATTGGTCGGCTTCCTTTGTGTTTTTTAATTGCCAAAGCCTTTGCTCCCATTGGCGCAAGTTTTACGGTCATTAGTTTGGTAACTGGTTCAATTTGGGGGAAACCAACATGGGGAGCATGGTGGGTATGGGATGCCAGACTAACATCTATGCTGATGCTTTTATTTCTTTATATCGGGTATTTAAATTTTGCCCATAACGCGCGACAAGAGAAAACTTTAACCGCAGCTTCTATTTTTTTAATAATTGGATTAGTAAATATCCCCATTATTAAATGGTCAGTGAATTGGTGGTATACACTTCATCAACCAGCAAGTCTTATGCGATTTGATAAACCAGCTATTCATCACAGCATGTTATGGCCTTTGCTGATTATGGCACTGGGGTTTGGAGCCTATGCCCTTGCCCTTGGTTGCTGGCGACTAACCACCATTATCAGAGAGCGTCAAAGAGAGAGGGAAGCTTTATCAGCATGATTATATGGGATTATATTTTTGGTGCTTATGGAGTCACAGCTATTATTTTAGTTGTGATGGTTTTAGCAACTTATCGACAGAGCCGAAGGGTTAAATGATAAAACGATCCGTCAATATTTCAGGACATCAAACCAGTATTTCTTTGGAAACAGAATTTTGGGAGGCCCTTAAAACCATCGCTCAAATAAAAGAAATATCGGTGGCTGGCTTAATTCGAGAAATTGATTCTATAAACTTAGTAACTGAAAAAAAGACGAATTTATCCAGTCGTATTCGCATTTACATTTTGACCTATTACCTAAGCAAAGTAAGAGAGAATGCTAACGTATAGATCATCTCTCTTTCAAAATCTCTTTTACCCTCTCCCCCATCTTCTTAGTCGCTTCTTTTGGTATGCCTAATCCTTGAACGGGAGGATAATTGCGGTTCGCAGCTGATAAAATGCGTTGCAAAGTTTCCACCAAATCCTGCTCTGTCTCGACAGAAACAGCCAATCCTTGATCGATGGCAAAGTTCTTTAGGTCACCTTTTTTTACCACATAAACCACCGGTAACCCAACATACAAGGCTTGTACACCTACACTTGATTTATGGCAGACCAATACATCAGCAATTGTGGCGACTTTGGCGGTGGATGGGCCATCAATAACCTGAATGTTTGCTACGTTTTCTTCAGCGATGATTGATTTTTCCAATGAACCATTGGTTTTAGGATGATAGGTCACGATAACTTTTTGGTCCGGGAAAGCGCGCATCGCATCTACAAAAAGACGGAAATACACAGCATACGTATCATCATAACCACCAACGAACAGAATCGTTTGGTCTTGTTCTGTTAAACCCAATCGTGAACGAAACTCTTTCCGATCTGTTTTTGCAAATATATCATCCCAATCTTCTAAAACAGGCTGTCCCAAAACACTCAATTTTACTTGTTTGGTTGCATCCAATTTTTGAAAACCCGGCAGCGTTGTTTCAGATGGCAAAAAATACTCATCTATTGGAATAACAGTTCTCAAAAAAGCTTGAATGTACTCTTTGCCCACGGGAGAATCAAAATTGTCATAGAAAGCAATTGTATAGGCACCTTTCCCTTTAAAGAAATTTAATACTTGCGCTTGCCCCGCTGAGGCCATACCTGCAATTACCATTTTTGGTTTGACAGCATTTTCAATCAGCCTTAGGAGATCATCGCTCAAGAGTGTTTCTCTGGTAGACATCAAATCAGGAAGTTCTAAGCTTAGATGATTGGGGTTTTCCCGAAAAACATCCGCCGATTTACCAAGAGCTAAAACTCTATAAGAGATGCTCAAACTTTCCAGCTCTTTCATAACCCGCTTCATGGGATTTGAATCTCCAATGTCATAGGTGCAAAACAGCACATCGACTTCGGCTGAGTTTTTCACGAAAACCTTTTGAATAAAAGGGATGGAAAAAACAAATACAACGATGAGTAGGGTTTTCAATCTCATTTTTGAAAGCATAACACAATTACTCTTTTGGTTTCCAATTCCGACACTCCCAGTTATTGATAATATTTACCATTTATTAATGCTCTCTTGGCTAAAATGAAACAAATACCTTAATAGCGTACCTTTAGAAAATTTGGGCAATTTATGTCGATTGATAATGACAAGTTCCGATTAACCGGTTTAGAAAAAGCAGCGATTATGGTCCTGTCTTTACCTGAGGAACAGACATCACTTATCTTTGAAAAATTAGATGAAGAAGAGATAAAAGTATTATCTCACGCAATGACAACTTTGGGCGCTGTTAAACCTCGCGCTGTCCAACGTGTGTTTATGGATTTCGTGAACGAAATTTCATCAACAAACTCTCTTGTGGGATCTCTTGAAAGTACGGAACGACTGCTCGGTAAAGCTCTGTCCCGTGATAAAGCTGAAGCAATCATGGAAGAATTGCGCGGTCCTGAAGGTAGAACTGTATGGGAAAAGCTGAGTAACGTTAATGATGAAATGCTGGCTAATTTTCTTAAAAACGAACACCCTCAGGTGGTTGCTGTTGTTATGTCACGTGTTAAACCAGAAAAAGCTGCGAAAGTTTTAAGCATTGTTTCTCCAGCTATGGGCAAAGATATTCTCATGCGAATGCTAAAATTAGAGCGTGTCCGAAAAGAAAACCTCGAAGTTATTGAAGAAACACTCAAAGCCGAATTTACCAATAACTTTTCAAGATCTTCAAAACGCGATAACCACGAGTTGGTTGCAGAAGTATTTAACCATTTTGACAGAGAAACAGAAACAAACTATCTGGAGAAAATTGAAGAAGAAAGCAGTGGTTCGGCCAAAAAGATAAGATCTTTAATGTTCACTTTTGAAGATCTTATTACATTGGATAATGCGAGTATTCAAACTTTACTCCGTTCTGTTGAAAGACAAAGGCTAAGTTTAGCATTAAAAGGGGCATCTGAGGAATTGCAGGCCTATGTTTTTGTTAATATGTCGGAACGTGCAGGCAAATTGATGCAAGAGGAAATGATGAACATGGGTATGGTTCGGGTGCGTGATGTGGAAGATTCACAAGCTACAATTTTAACCACAGCTAAAGAATTAGCAGCTGTTGGTACAATCTTTATAAGCACAAAGAAAGAAGAAGACCGACTGATTGGGTGATGCTAATCCTCTACTAAGGGGCTGCAACAAAATAACCTCTATCAAAGTCAGTCAAAGACTGCCTAGATCCTCGGAACAAGTCCGAGGATGACAGCTCTTTTCACATTCGAATAACAGACTTTCGTACGGCCAGCTGCCCTCTTGAGTATCAACTTCTTCAGG
>CANJLN010000021.1 GCA_947475175.1 Alphaproteobacteria bacterium | reverse complement strand
TTTGTGTGTCGAGTCCGGAAAAATCCTGCGGCCACGGGACTGATCTTTTTTCTTTTACACATCGCTTCTGATCCATCACTTTCATTGTTAAATTTAACATAAATTTTGCTAAAAAGCAAATTTTGAAAAAGCCCATCAAATATGTATAGTGAGAATTTGGCTATACTTTTTAGATCCTCGGAACAAGTCCGAGGATGACAGTTTCCTTCCGGTCAAGCCGGAGGGAAACTGAGATGAACTATCTTGTATTTCTTGATCCGCTGAACCATCAAAGGAATCACAATAAGAGCCGTAATACCTGAAGCAATATAACCATTTATGTAATTGACTGGTGTAAAAGAATAACGCACGAGAACGCCAATGCCCGCTATGATAATTGCGATATAAGCACTTCCCATGCTCATTGCATGCGTATATCGCCAGTTCCCTTTTTTAAATCTGGCGGCTAATACTCCATTGATAAGCCAGAAAAGAACCAGAACTGACAATAGGTGAATGGGGCTAAAGTGGCCGAAGCTTGGAATGAAAAATGTTGCTATTACGCTGACAAGCATGCTGCTTGTAAAAATCCAACCTAAAAGCTTGTGTCGTTTAGTGCCTTTTGTTCCAAATAGAATTGGGAACGAGACAATGAAAGCAACACATATAAAAAAAGAATGAATAAGAACGAAAGGTGTCATATTTTTTCATCCGTCAGCTCCGATACCAACTTATAAAACAAGGGGATAAACAACGTGGCTATAAATGTCGCTCCAATCATTCCACCGATCACACCGGTTCCAATTGAATGACGGCTCGCTGATCCTGCGCCACTGCTGATTGCAAGCGGAACGCATCCCAAGATAAAAGCAAGCGAGGTCATGATGATGGGTCTGAATCTTAGCTTTGCAGCTTCGATGGCGGCATCCTTATAGGAAAGACCTTCTTGGCTTTTTATGATGGCATATTCCACAATCAAAATGGCATTTTTAGCTGAAAGTCCCACAAGGGTTAAAAGCCCAATTTGAAAATAAAGATCATTATTGAGACCTCTGAACCAGATTGCCACAAGTGATCCAAATAATGCAAAGGGGATGGTTGTAATAACCGCTATAGGTAAAGTCCATTTTTCGTACTGAGCGGCTAAGATCAAAAACACCATCAAAAGACCCAAACCAAAGGTCAGATTGCCAGTTCCTTGAGCGAGTTGTTCTTGGTACGCTGATCCTGTCCAATTCAGAGTATACGTTCCATCAGCTAAGACCTCGTCCGCAACAGCTTGCATTGCGGCAATGGCTTGTCCGGAACTATAACCAGGCGCAGGACCACCCATGATCTTAGCAGATGTGAGACCATTTGATCGTTCAACAATATCGGCCGATATAATTCTTTTCACAGTGACTAGAGTATCAAGCGGAATCATTTTGCCATCTAATGATTTTACAAAAACAAGTCTGAGATCCTCTGGTTTTTCTCTAAATTCCGCCTCTGATTGTAGTGTGACTCTGTAAGAGTGTCCTAAATAGCTGAAGTCATTGACATAGTAATTTCCGAATGTACTTTGCATGGTGGTGAAGACAACATTGATGGGAATGTTCAAAGCTTTGGCTTTTTCACGGTCTAGTTCAATGTAATATTGAGGAACATTGGCTGATATGGTTGTTTTTACACCACTAAGCTCTGGTCTTTTTTTGGTAGCCTCTACTAATTTATTTGCTGTATCGGCAATGGATTTAATGTCTGCGCCTGTTTTGCTTTGCATAAATAATTCAAAACCACCCGTGGTGCTCATGCCCATAATAGGGGGAGGGTTGAATGCGACAATAAAAGCGTCTTTAATATCAGCGCCCATGCCCATAAGCGCGCCAGGCAGATTACGTGCATCCAAAGCGGCTGAGCCTCTTTCTTTCCAGTCCTTAAGACAGATAAAAGAAACACCCGTGTACGATTTTGAGGTAAAAGATAAAAGATCAAAACCAGCAAAGGTAATGACCTGATCAACAGCTGGATGAGTCAGCAATCGTTTGGTGTATTCTGCCGAAACAGCCTCTGTCCGGCTTAAAGAAGCAGCGGGCAATAAAAACGGAATCGTAATCACATAGCCTTGATCTTCTTCAGGAACCAACGATGTTGGGATGGTTGTAAATAAGGTGACCGTGACAACAACAATTGCCAAACAAACAGAGAGTGATATTTTGGTGTGATTCAAGATATGGGTAACAATTTTAATGTAATAATCCGTTAGCTTACCGAACCAAGCATTAAAGGTATCAAAGAATTTTGATGGTTTATGCTGACCTGGTTTGATCAAAATGGCACACAAAGCTGGCGTCAGTGTTAAAGCGACAAACCCAGAAATCACAACAGAAACAGCGATGGTGATGGCAAACTGTTTGTACATAACGCCTGTTAGGCCACCCATAAAACCAACCGGTATAAACACAGCACACAGGACAAGAACGATGGCAATGACAGGGCCTGTTACTTCTTCCATGGCTTTGAATGTGGCTTCCTTGGCAGTGACACCTTCGGTTCTCATGATACGTTCCACATTTTCAAGAACAACGATCGCATCATCAACCACAATGCCGATGGCTAAGACCATGCCGAAAAGAGTCAAAAGATTGATTGAAAACCCAAGCACATACATCGCAGCAAAGGTTCCAATCAAGGATACAGGGACTGCTAATACGGGAATTAAGGTTGCCCGACCATTTTGCAAGAAAACATAAACAACCAAAACAACAAGCGAGATCGCTTCTAAGAATGTTTTGATAACTTCATAGATTGAATTTCGAACAAACTTGGTTGTGTCAAAAGGGAGGGCGTGTTTAATACCAACTGGGAAATGCTTGCTGAGTTCAGTCATCTTTTGCTCAACAGCCAGTGTTGTTTTAAGGGCATTGGCTCCTGGCTGTAGATAAACACCGATGGCAACAGCTGGTTTTCCATTGTGCGTTGCTAAAAAGCTATAATCTTGAGCACCGAGCTCTATACGGGCTACATCTTTCAGACGCAAAATAGCTCCTTTTGGATCTGAGCGTATAATAATCTGTTCAAATTCCTCTGGCTTTGAAAACCGCCCCTTTGTATTTACTGTATACGTAAAATCTTGAGGGGAAGTCATAGGCTCTTGCCCAAATTGACCGGCCGCAAATTGAGAGTTTTGTTCTTGAATGGCTGTTGCTATGTCTTGAGGAGTCAGACCGTATTGTGCCAATTTTCCAGGGTCCATCCAAATACGCATCGAATAATCTTTTGCCCCAAAAAGCGAAACATCACCAACGCCTGGAACACGCTTTAACTGATCGATGACATTCAGGAGAGCATAATTACTGATAAAAACAGGATCTTGAGTCCCATCAATCGATGACATAGTAATGACTTGAAGGATCGCACTTGATTTTTTGCTAACAGTAACACCCATCGCTCTTACATCTGGGGGGAGACGTGATATGGCTGCCTGAACACGATTGTTAACATCGGTGGCTGCTTTGTCAGGGTCTGTGCCCACTTCAAAGACAATCGACATGTTTAGCTGGCCACTATTTGCGCTTGTGGAGCTCATGTAAATCATGTTTGGAACGCCGTTTATTTGTTGTTCTAAGGGTGTTGCAACTGTATCGGCAATGACTTCAGCACTGGCACCTGGATAAAACGTTGTGACTGCAACTTCGGGCGGTACAATCTGAGGGTATTGTTCTACAGCCAAAATGCGTAAAGCTCCAAGACCTGCTACTACGATAATGATAGAGAGAACAGATGCAAAAACGGGTTTGTTGATGAAAAACTTAGAGATCATGTTTTAAGTTCCGTCTTAGGTTCTTTCTCATTCTTTTCAACTTGAACAGGTTGACCTGGGCGAACTTTAATCATTCCTTCGACAATGACGATGTCACCTGCTTTTAGGCCTTGTTCTATAATTTGACCTTGTGTTGTTGAAAGCCCCAAAGTTACAGGGCGAACATCAGCTTTATTTTCAGGAGTAACCACAAATACAAAAGTACCCTCTGGCCCTTGCATGATGGCGCGTTTTGGAAGAATGATAGTATTTGGTTGTGTGATACCGCTGACTATAATTCTAACAAATTGCCCTGGTAAAAGATGTTTTTCGGAATTTGAAAAGACAGCCCGGGCCCGAATGGTGCCTGTTTGTGTATCAACAAAACTATCGGTAAAATCCACAGAGCCCGTTTTTGGCTGCGTTGTTTTATTACTCGTTTGTATCGTTGCGACAAGTTTTTTATGTTCTACAGATCCAGGTTTTCCATCGTCTATTAAATGACGCTGACGCATGACTTCGCTTTCTGAATAGGCGAAGTTAACATAGATTGGATCAATTTGGATAATACGTGTGAGCAAACTAGAATCAGCCGTTGTTGGGGTTACCAAGCTTCCTTCAGAGCGTGCTTCTTGACTGGTGATACCGCTAATAGGAGCTTTTACAGTTGTGTAATCAAGATCAATTTGAACATTTTTAAGATCAGCGTCAGCCCCTTGAACCTTGGCGAGTGCTTGCTCATACGAAGATTGAGCAAGGTCTCTCTCTCGAGCGCTGGACATCTTTTTGTCAAAAAGCCCTGTAGCACGTTCCCAATTCTTTTTGGTTTCTTGAAGATTGGCTTGTGCTTCTTTTAATTTGGATTCGGATTGGGAAAATTTAGCTTGATAAGGGCCTGGATCAATTTTAAACAAGACATCATCTTTGTTAACAGAATGTCCTTCGGTGTAGGTGCGTTCAAGAATAGTTCCGCTGACTCTGGCTCTGACTTCAACCTCTCGAGAACCAGCTGTTCTTCCTGCGTATTCATATTCTAAGGGGACATCTTTAAGAGTGATTTCTTGAACAATGACCGAGGGAGCGGGGTGCGCCATAGAGGCCTTTCCTCCGCCAACATATCGTGAAAGCAAAAGGACCATGGCAAGACATAAACACAGTATATATAGAGCCGTCTTTTTGTTTAAAGACTTCAGAAGCGGTGCATATTTTTCAAATATATTTTTTAAGGACGTGAGCATCTGAGACATCGAAACAAAATCCTAGCGTTAAGAGAATGTCAGGTCATCCTACAGAGAGGTTTGACAGCGTGTAAATAATATTGTTGAAGTTCGTTCTTTTCTTTTCAGACTGTGTGTTAAAATGGCTTTGGGGCTATTTTGGCCAGAAGCTTTGATTGAACATGGATTGTAAATTATGCTTGCTTTGGAAATATGTTTGTTATAAACTACACTATATGGAAAAAATAGAACTCGAGTATTACGTTACAGATGCTGGTTTAAGTCCTTTTGTTGAGTGGATTCAGGATCTCAAAGACAGAAAAGGTTCCATAGCGATTCGAGCGCGTCTAACTCGTTTTCAAGCTGGATTGCTTGGAGATGTCAAATCTGTTGGAGATGGAGTGTACGAAGCAAGAGTAAATTATGGGCCTGGGTATCGATTTTACTATACGCATCATCAAAATCGAGTAATTTTACTTTTGGTTGGCGGTGATAAATCGACTCAGAAAAGAGATATTTTAAAAGCAAAAGAATATTGGTTTGATTTTCGACAGGAGGAGTTTAATGACAAAAAGTAAATCTTATGATGAATATTTGTTGAATTTACTGATTAACCCTCAAGAGGCTCGGGATTACTTAGCGTCAGCTCTTGAAGATGGGGATCCAAAAGTTATTGCTATTGCTCTTGATTACGTAGTAAAGGCACGTAAAATAAATAAATCACAGCTTGCTCGAAAAACGAACATAAATCGAGAGCATCTTTATAAGATACTTTCTGAATCTTCAAATCCAGAATTTAAAACTCTTCAAAGTATCCTCAAAGCTATAGGTTATCAACTAACAATCACTGAATGTGATCGCAACTCGAATAACGCCTCTCATTAAAGTTTTAAACATTGTGAACAATTCCATCAAACGTGCTTGTGAAATGCTGGCCAACGGCGACCTTGTTGTTATGCCAACAGAAACAGTCTATGGTCTAGCTGCTGATGCAACGAATGACCAGGCTGTTGCAAAGATTTATGAGCTTAAAAATAGACCCGGTTTTAATCCGTTAATTATGCACGTTCCAGATGTTACTCAAGCTGAGAAGTGGGCTCACTTTACGCCTGCTGCTTTGCATCTTGCTGAAGCGTTTTGGGATACAGACCATCGCTCCTTAACATTGGTTTTGAATCGAAAAAAGGATACAAGCTTATCTCATCTGGCAACAGCTGGTTTAGACACAGTTGCGTTGCGAGTTCCCAACCATCCGATTGCCTTAGAGCTTTTAAAGGTTTTTGGAAAACCATTGGCGGCCCCCAGTGCAAACCGTTCAAACCATATCAGCCCGACATCAGTTGAAGCGGTTAAAGAGAGTCTTGGAACAAGAACACCTTTTATTCTCGATGGCGGGATTTGTGCAGTTGGGCTTGAATCAACAATCGTAGATATGACAACACCCGAACCTGTTCTTTTAAGGCCAGGGGGGGCAACTAAAGAAGAAATTGAGAATGTGCTTGGTGTTTCATTAAAGCTCTCAACTTCTTCCGCGTGCATTAAGGCTCCTGGGATGATGAAACGACATTATGCGCCGAACCATCCGTTGCGGCTTAACGTGATCGTGCTTCTAGAGGGGGAAGCATTGTTGGGGTTTGGGCCACATGTACCTTCAAACGCAACTCTCAATCTCAGTGAAACAGGTGATCTGAGGGAAGCAGCAGCCAACCTATTTCAAATGCTTCGACTCTTAGATCAATCAACATGCAAAGCTATTGCTGTGATGCCAATCCCAAACCATGGTCTGGGGTTAGCTATTAATGATAGGCTCAAGAGAGCTGCCTCAAGCGAGAGTATCAACCTTTAATGATGGCTCACAGGGTGCGATTGTATTCTTAGCTACCCCTACCATAGCGGGTCTTAATAAACGATCATGCATAACATAACCATCTTGTAAGACTTGCACAACAATTCCTGCTGGTTGTTCGTTGGTTTCGATTTCGAACATAGCTTGATGGAAGTTTGGGTCAAACTTTTCTCCCATCGGTGAAAGACGCCTGATTCCATGTTTTTCAAAACTACTTAACAGTTCCTTTGCCGTCATTTCAACACCACTGATCAAGGCTTTGATATTGGCAGAAAGTTCTTCTGTCAAAGGGCAGCTTTGTAAGGCACGGTGAAGGTTATCGGCTACTGTTACAATATCGCGACTGAAATTGACGGCTCCGTATTTAAGCGCATCTTCTTTTTCTTTGTGCGCTCGTCTACGAAGGTTTTCACTCTCCGCCATGGCTCTCAGCCAATTGTCTTTCATTTCTGCGAGTTGTTTTTCCAGTTCACCTAATTCACTTTCAAGGGAAGGTTCTTCCTCGAGGATATTCTCCATATCAACAATATTATTTTCATCAACTTGATTTTCATTGTCTTGCACTGAATTCTCTCCTGAACTTTTCTTTTTGAAAGAAATGCCGTTGTTTTATATTTGTATTATACGAAGACACATTTTTTGTGCAAGTGTTGTGAAAAGGTGTAAATTTCGCACTTAGCCTTTTCACCAATTATACGGTATGATGGAAGCTGTTTTCTAATAAGGAGCTCTTATGAAACAAAATCTTTTAGCTGCCGTATTAACTTCTCTTCCTGGTCGTTATGCCCGGGCTTTGTTTGAAGCCATTGATGGCCCTGAAGAAAGATACACAACTCTTAAAGATTTTGAACAAGTGGAAATTCTCTTTCATGATTACCCTCATGCACAGGAAATTTTGACAAGTTACGCTATCAACAAAAAACACCTAGATGCTGCTTGGCAGCTCATCGGCAAAAAAATTCAACTTACCCCTAAATTCTTAAATTTTATCCGACTTTTGGTGCAAGAACGTCGCGTTGGTTTATTAAACGCCATTTATCGATTTTACCAAATGCTTGTGTTTCAGGAAAAGAATTATAGAAAACTGGATGTGGTGTCAGCCTACTCTTTGAACGAAAAAGAAAAAATAAAACTAAAAACGGAACTTGAGAAAATTTTCCCTGAAAGTCTTGATATTACTTTTGCCATTGATGAATCCTTATTGTCTGGTATTGTTGTTAGATCTGATACGTTGATGCTTGATGCTAGTTTTGTAACTCAAGTAAGGTACCTGGCCGAGTCACTAAGAGAGGGCGCTTAAATGCAAGTACGTGTTGCTGAGATTTCGGCAATTCTTAAAGAGAAAATCGCAAACTTTGATGCACAAATAGAAGTCTCAGAGACGGGACGTGTCTTGGCGGTGGGGGATGGAATTGCTCGCGTTTATGGACTTGATTCTGTTCAATCTGGAGAATGGGTTGATATCACAACGTCAACAGGTGAAGTTGTACGCGGTATTGCAACAAACCTAGAGGTCGACAATGTCGGCGTGGTCATCGTTGGTAATGACCGTCATATTCAAGAAGGTGATCTTGTTAAACGTACTCGGAAAATCGTGGACGTTAATGTGGGAATGGGGCTTTTGGGACGCGTCGTTGATGCTTTAGGAAATCCAATCGACGGTAAGGAGCCCTTGCATGATGTTTCTTATATGGAAGTCGAAAGAAAGGCTCCTGGGATTATTGAAAGACGCTCTGTTTATGAGCCTATGCAGACAGGAATAAAAGCGATTGATTCTTTGGTGCCCATTGGCCGAGGTCAAAGAGAGCTCATTATTGGGGACCGTCAAACAGGTAAAACAACAATCGCCATCGACACAATTCTCAATCAAAAGAAAAACAATCATGGTAAGGACAAAAAACAAAAGCTCTTTTGTATCTATGTAGCTATTGGTCAAAAAAGGTCTTCCGTGTCCAGAATTGTGAAAATCTTGCAAGACAATGGAGCGATGGATTACACAATCGTGGTAGCGGCAACCGCCTCTGATTCTGCACCGTTGCAGTATTTAGCTCCTTATACGGCTTGTACAATGGGTGAGTATTTCCGTGATAATGGAATGCATGCATTGATTATTTATGATGATCTTTCAAAGCATGCTGTTGCGTATCGACAGATGTCTTTGTTGTTGCGCAGACCACCAGGGAGAGAGGCTTATCCTGGAGATATTTTTTATCTTCACTCTCGTCTACTAGAGCGTGCTGCCAAAATGAGTGATGCAAAAGGGGGCGGTTCTTTAACAGCGCTTCCTATTGTTGAAACGCAAGCAGGGGATGTATCGGCTTATATTCCAACGAACGTTATTTCTATCACTGATGGTCAGATTTTTTTGGAGTCTGAGCTTTTTTATCAAGGTATTCGCCCTGCTATTAACGTTGGGCTTTCTGTTAGTCGTGTTGGTTCTGCGGCTCAAACAAAAGCAATGAAACAGGTCTCAGCGCGTATTAAACTTGAGCTTGCTCAGTACCGAGAAATGGCTGCTTTCTCACAATTCGCGAGTGATTTAGACGTGTCCACACAAAGATTGTTAGAGCGAGGCAAACGTCTAACAGAAATATTAAAGCAAACTCAATACGCGCCCATGATCGTCTCAGAGCAGGTTGTTTGTCTTTTTGCAGGCGTCAGAGGATATTTGGACACTGTGCCAGTTGCAAAAATGGGGGATTTTGAATCTGAATATTTAAAAAAAATACGGCAGTTTCATCCAGAAATACTTCAAGAAATCGAAATAAATCACTCTTTAGATGAGGAAAACCAACAGAAATTGGCTGCTTTTCTGACTGAGTATGTCAAAAAATGGGCAGCGTAATAAGGAATTTTTAAATGTCCAGTCTCAAGGAACTTAGAGGACGCATAAGGAGCATCAAGTCAACGCAAAAGATTACAGCCGCGATGAAGATGGTTGCAGCGGCTAAGTTGCGTAAAAGCCAAGAAAAGACGGAAACAATCAGGCCCTATTCTCATAAGCTTTCAACGATGATTGACAGCATATTACATCAAGATATCGAAATAGATACACCTTCTGTATTGCAAGCAGGGGGAAAGGGTGCGCATTTGATTTTTGTTATGGGTGCTGCGCGGGGCTTATGCGGTAACTATAATTCTTTGATTATGAAAGAAACAAAAAACTTTATTAAAAAACTACAAGCAGCAGGCCAGCCTTTCTACCTTGCTGTTGTTGGGCGCAGGGGATTTGATCTTTTAAACAAGCAATATGCCGATCGATTTCTCTTTTTGCAACAAGCAGAATTGTCCCTCAAAGAAGGTCCTACCTATAAATGGGCAGAGAAAATTACGGGTCAGATTTTAAAGTGGCTACAAACTGGTAAAGTTGGAAAAGTAACACTTATAGCGGGCACTTTCAAAAGCGTGTTGGTTCAAAAGATTCAACCTGTTCCTTTGGTACCATTGCCAGAGCTTAAGATGAGCCACCAAGAAGTCCGTATGTATTTGCCTTATATGCTTATGGAACCTGCTCCTGAAGATTTATTATCTTCGTTATTAAGGGAAAATCTTTGTATTCAAATTTATCATATGATGTTAGAAAATATTGCCTGTGAGCAAGCATCCCGAATGACAGCAATGGATAGTGCGACTAAAAATGCTCGAGAGATGATTCAAAAGCTGCAGCTCCGTTATAACCAAACAAGACAAGCTCACATTACCAATGAGCTTATTGAAATTATTTCTGGCGCCCAAGATTTGTAAAACCTAGCTCTAACAATAAGGAAACCATTTATGGCCCTCAAAAAGAATTTAACAACAGAAGAAAACTATGGGACAGTTTCTCAAATCATCGGTGCTGTTGTTGATGTGTACTTTGAAAAAGGGCTGCCGCCTATTTTAAATGCATTAAAAGCCGAATTTAAAGACGGGAAAGATGTTCACAGAGTGTTGGTTCTAGAGGTCGCTCAACATCTTGGTGAAAATACTGTCAGAACAATCGCCATGGACTCCACAAGCGGTTTGTACAGAGGTGTTAAAGTTACCGATACAAAGGATTGTATTAAAGTTCCTGTTGGGCCCGGAACCTTAGGTAGAATTATTAATGTTATTGGTGAACCTATTGATGAAAGAGGTCCCATTATTGCAACGGACTATCTGCCTATTCATCGCGAAGCCCCTGAATTTGTTGACCAATCACCGGCAACTGAGGTTTTGGTCACGGGTATTAAGGTTATTGATTTGCTGACCCCTTATCCAAGAGGAGGGAAAATCGGACTTTTTGGAGGAGCGGGCGTTGGCAAAACAGTTCTGATTATGGAACTGATTAATAACGTGGCTAAAGCTCATGGTGGTTACTCCGTTTTTGCGGGTGTGGGCGAGAGAACCCGCGAGGGAAATGACCTTTATCATGAAATGATTGATTCAGGCGTGAATCAATTAGAGGGGGATGGTTCAAAAGCAGCTCTTGTTTACGGTCAGATGAATGAACCACCGGGAGCACGCGCCCGCGTTGGTTTAAGCGGATTAACTTTGGCTGAATATTTCAGAGATACCGAAGGTAAAGATGTTTTATTCTTTGTTGATAACATCTTTCGCTTTACGCAAGCAGGCGCTGAAGTTTCGGCCCTTTTGGGGCGTATTCCATCAGCTGTTGGTTACCAACCAACCTTGGCATCAGAAATGGGAGCTCTTCAAGAACGCATCACAAGTACTTTAAAAGGATCCATCACCAGTGTTCAGGCCATCTATGTTCCAGCGGATGACTTGACTGACCCTGCACCTGCTGCGTCTTTTGCGCATTTGGATGCAACAACAGTTCTAAGTCGTCAGATTGCGGAATTGGGTATTTATCCGGCTGTTGATCCTTTGGATTCAACTTCTCGTATTTTGGATCCGATGGTCGTTGGAAAGGAACATTATCAAGTTGCCCGTGATGTGCAGCGTATCTTGCAAAATTATAAATCTCTGCAAGACATCATTGCGATTTTAGGGATGGATGAATTATCGGAAGAGGATAAAATTGTTGTTGCAAGAGCACGGAAAATTCAACGCTTTTTGTCACAGCCTTTTCATGTGGCAGAGGTTTTTACGGGTTCACCTGGTGTGTTTGTTTCTATAGAGGATACAATTAAAGGATTCAAAGGGATTGCGGATGGAGAGTTTGACGATATTCCAGAATCAGCGTTTTATATGACTGGGACGATTGAAGAAGTTTTGAAAAAGTCTGATCAGCTGAAACAAGTAGCCTGAGGAAAAACTATGGATCTTTTTACTCTTGATCTTATGTTGCCGGATAGAAAGCTGTACAAAGGACCTGCAACACAAATTCTTGTCCCCGGAGAAGAAGGGAATCTAGAAATTCTGACGCATCATATGTCTATTATTGCTAAGTTACGCCAGGGAAAAATCAGAGTTTCTGTGCACAATGAACCAGAACTCGTTTTTGAAATAGAGGGCGGTTATCTTGAAATGGTTGATAATCACTGTGTAATTTTGGCGAGTGGTCAGACGTCTTCAGTGGTTGGGTAAAACTCTTGAACCAAATGAACTTCAAGTCGATATCCTATAGCCTTGGCATATTTTCTGAGAGTTGATAACGAGGGGGAGTGTTTTTTCTGAATCAAAGAACTTTCCAGCCTGCCAACAGCTGAGGTTTTTGTTCCCATGTTTTCCGCAACCTCCGCTTGAGTCTTACCTGATGCGTGACGCGCTTGAATAAATTCTTCCAAAATTAAAAATTCTTCCTCCAGATCATTGTAACATTTGCGTGTTTCATCGTCTGCTAAAGCATGCTTTTTAAAATCTGTATGAGTCAGTTTATCTTTCATTTTTGATCTCCACTAATCTCAACTGAGCTATTCGTAAATCTTTTAAAGGGGTTTTTTGCTGCTTTTTAATGATGCTATGAAGCATAACAATTTCTTTTCCAACGATAGTACAGTAAAAGACTCTTGCTATTCCTTCTTGCCCTTTAAGTCTTAATTCCAGCAATCCACCTTTCATTGCTTTCGTATGAGGCTCACCTAAGTGTGCACCAAACTTGAGCATGAGGTCCGTCATTCTTAAATACCGAGCCAACAGTGTTTTTGGGAAGCTTAAGATTTCTTGCTGAACGCTTAGATTATAGTAAGTTATCTTCCAATTCATCTTCTTAGTATAACAAATATGTTATAAAGATGAAAGGTCAATAGTGAGGAGCTGCTGATTTTTTTCAAAATTAAACAGCCTTAACCGAACCTCTTTTTTGAAACTTAAACGATTCAACCCACATCCAAAAGCGTTCAAAGACACTGCATAATGCTCCATTGGCAATGACGTTGGTGCTCGTGATAATGGGGTCTAACATAACATTAAATGCCAAAATGATGGCAATCATTTCAGGAGAAAAATTCAAATACGTTTCATAAATGGGCAGCATAATAAAGATAGCGCCACCGAGAACAGCGGCGGTTGCAAAGCGCGCGATTACAAAAGCAACACTGAAAGTCATCCAAACGCCTACATCCGGTGCATGGCCATTAAAGTGTTTATAAATAACAAAGCACAAGAAAGTATTTGCAATACAATCACCAATTTGTTGGATGTTTGTTGTCGCTGGAATGATGGCTTCTGCTAGTTTTGGATTCTTCATGTTTTTGGATGCGCCCTGAATTGTCCACGGCATTGTTGATAGACTGCAGCCAGACGTTAAAGCAATACCACCCGCTGGCAGTAAATTTTTAAAATAGCTGAGCATTTTCTTTGGATCAAAACCTGCTGCAAGACCAAACAAAAAGGTAATGTACAAACATAAAGCGGCTAACAACCAAACAAGCAAAACGCTATATTCTGCAAAAATTTGTTGTAAAAGCTGTGTTTGATGCAAATGAGCAGCAAAACCCAAGATGAACAAAGGGATCAGTCTGGCAAAAATGCGCGTCAGGATGAATTCCATCACTTTTTTACCCTTATAAAGAGTAGAAGACAGAAACTCATTTTTATGCAAAGCAGCAATACATCCAAAGACTAAACCAACAATACATCCCTTGTCGGCAGCCCACCATGCAGGTTTTTGAAAAGGCAAACGCCAAAGAGCAGCAAAGTTTGTTTTTAAATCTGCCCCTTGAAGCATGGGCATAGAATCAAGGGAAATGCTTGCAAAAGAGAAAGTGTACCAAACGCTGCTTAAATTTGAAACAACCTCGAAACAGATAAGAGACAGAATGAGAATCGGCGCTTTATTTTCAAAAGAAGAAACAGTGTAAGCAATAAAGAAAGCAACGGTCAAAGGCATGACCAAAATCAGGATATCTTTAATAAAAAGACTGGTTGTGTAAAACATCTGATGGGCCGTTGTAGGCAAAAAAGAAGCTGTTAGAAGATAAATGCTTAGCACTAGAATTGTTTGAACACTTCTTTGTCCGAGGGCTTTATAGAGAAAAGATTCTGTGCTTTGTGAAGCTTGTACCATGTTAAGCTCTTTCCAGATAAATGGGTTTTTTACACTGCTTACAAATAGCTTAGTTGAAGAAAAAAAATATCTCAAACGATATTAGGCAATTGCATCCAATTTGGCACATAAGGTTTCAAGATTGCATCACCGCATTTTAAGGCAGGCAAAGTATCTCTTATATTTTCTAACCGTAAAAGGGCTAATCCATAACCATCTGCGCTGGTGCGTATTTCTCCAACTTCTGCTTCGTTTAAGAAAACAGGTGTGTACGGTTCTGGAGCATTTCCTTCAATTAAAACAGGAAGCAGACGTTTTCTAACCAAACCACGATAGCGCGTGCGAGCCGTTAATTCTTGTCCCATGTAGCATCCTTTATTCCAATCAATAGCATGCAGCTCATCAAAACCGCATTCAAGGATAATCCCTTTATCAATTGGAATATCACGACTTCCATCGGGCACACCAAGAGAAAGTCGGTGAGCGTCATAGGCGCTTAGGGAAGATGAGTTTCCTTTTAAGCTCAATCTTTCTATGGTGTCATTCTCGCATTTATTGCGAGAATCTTTAGATCCTCGGAACAAGTCCGAGGATGACAAAGATGAGGTTTGAAAGAAGTTAAGTTCAGAATCAGTCGTTATGTACACACGTTGCCCAAGTTGAGAAAGACGTGGGTCATTAATAACAATACCTTCTTCTGTAAAGCTTTCTCCCCACTGAGCAAAAACACGATAGGTGGAACTCAAATCCATCAGGTCAATTTGTGAACGAAGCTTGTACATTGTAAGATGCTTGATTAGCGCATTTGCACGAGCTCGTTCGCAATCAATCCACCAGCTATCGCCAACTTGGAAAATAAAAAGATCAAATAAGAATTTCCCTTGAGGCGTCAGAAAGGCCGTGTAAACAGGGTTTTCTTTATCAATCTTTGTGACGTCGTTTGTAACCAAACCTTGCAGAAATGGAACCTTATCCACACCATTCAACTGGATGATCGTACGGTGGGGGAGTTCTGTTAACATTGGTTTAACTCGCTGCTTCCTCTTTAAGTTTAGCGTAGGAGATCACTTTGTTGACTCCTTTTGCGCCACTTGCGTATTTCGTGACTTTCTCTAACTCTTCTTGGCTCTGCGCAAGGCCCATAATGTAGACGTTTCCAGCAACTGTTTTGATGCTGTAATTCAGTGAGCGAATATCGCCATCGAATAGTAGGTGGGATTTAACTTGTGTGGTAATTAAAGCATCTTGAGCGATACTACCAAGCCCACCTCCTTCAGATACCTCGATATGATTGTCAACTTGCTTGACACCATTTACTTCCCAAGCCATTCTTTCCGCTTCGACTTGCCACTGAGGATCAGGTACTGAACCTGTGAGTAAGACTTCTCCACTTTGAACATTAACACCTACTTTTGAGTGTAAGTCAGAATTAAACGAATAATATTTTGCTTTAATAAGGACTGAAATCTGACTATCACTCACGGTGCCCGAAACACCTTTTTCGCGTGTTGCCAACGCACCAACCATCGCTCCACCTCCAATAATAATGGGGGCACATGAACTTAAAAGAGGGGCTACTAAAAATAGAAGTATAAATTGAGACTTAAGTTTCATAAAAAATCATCCTCGACTTGCCAAGCATTTGAAATATGGATAACAGTTTTTGACGTGCATAACAAGACAACATCAAATTGAGTAAAAGGATATTTATCAGCTAATTCTGGGTGCTGCTCAAGAAAACTTGATAAAGCATTTTGAATTCGTTTCTTTTGGCGATCACTGATCGACTCAGCTGCGGTTGTTAAAGTGCGTCTATATTTAACTTCAACAGCGATGATGGCTTTCCCTTTAACCATCAACAGATCAATTTCACCATAGGGTGTTTTGTGACGATTGACTAAAAGCGTGTACCCTTTTTTCTTTAAAAATTCACATGCTTCAGCTTCGGCGAGTCTTCCCTGTTGATCGGCGGTCATTGCCATTAGTGCGCCCTTGCAGTTGGTTTAAAAGAGAAGAAAATGCCATATCCTTTTTGTATAGCTTGGTATTAGCATGGGGGTTTAAAGGCAGGCTATCTTCTTGGTAAAAAAGAGCAAAAATAGTTTGATACTGCCCAAATGCTTTGTCTTTATTTCGTAAAATATAGTCATGTTCCGTTTGTCCTGTTGGAGCTTGGAATTTTCCTGAAAGATGAGAAAAGCTTGTCACAAGTCCGAACAAAAAATCTTCTTTCTTTCCATTAATTGTCAGGGTCACAAAAACAGGGGCACCACTCGTTCCAGGTAATGCAAGACCATAAGGTTTTCTACCTTGCGTTATCCAATTTTGCGTTGCCTCATAAGTGCGCGATGTTATTTCGTCTGTATTGGCTGTCGGTTTTTTTAAACTTTCGTCTGGTTTAAAGAAAAGAGATGAAATCAACATGGATCGATTTAACTCTAGAACTTCGTCATCAAAGGGGCTGGGGAAAAATGAATCCATTTCACAAAGCATAAAAGCACGCTTAGAAAAGTATCGACCAGGCCGATCAACGTTACCAAAGGTCACAACATATAAAGGGCTGTTCGACGGAATTTCTGCACTGTTAAAAGTTTTGGCCGGAGTAATGCCTTTTACATTTTCTTTAAGTTTGACAAGGGCAATGTCATATTTTGCTTCAACACCAAGGATGTTATTTAAATAACGGCTATCGATCAGAACACTTTCCACTTCATAAGATGACTGATAGCCATTCAAATCAAAAGTTACTTTGACACCACTGACAGGAACAAGAGTTGCTGCAGAACCGATAGTCTGTGTTTTGTTTAAGATAGAAGCAATGCCATGAGCTGCCGTTGCGACTATGTTAGGAGCAATCAAGACACCGCTTTGAGATATGTTGGTGCGGCTGTCAAAAATAGAACAAGCCGATTCAAAAGCGGAATGCTCATGAGCTAGATTCACATAGTCTTTGTTGCTGTGAATTCCATCGCTGACGATGGCAAATGAGGGGGCTGCGGATAAGATGTAGATGAGTAATAAGGCACACTTCTTTCCGAACCGTCTCTTGCCACTTTCGAACTCCGTATTGTCATCCTCGGACTTGTTCCGAGGATCTAGAGATTCTCGCAATAAATGCGAGAATGACAGTATCGCTAAATTAGGTTTGTGAAAAAAAATAAGATAAAAAACCATTCAATGCCCGCAAAAAACCAATGAATCCTCCTTACATATGTAGAGAGAATAATCTCAAAATCAAGGTACTAAACTTGTCCCAAACGGTCTAGCATTTGGTGAATGGTTTCAATAGCTTTCAAGTTACCCACAAATCGTTGTTGATCCTGAATCATCTGAACATAAACCTGTGTCGAGTCAACCGCTGATCCTTCATATGTACCAGCGCTAAGACTGCCTGTTCCTCCTGCTCCTGGGAAGAAGAGCTGATAGCCGCCAGAAGTAGCTGTTGGCGTAAACACACCCGTTCTAACTTCGCTTAAACCGTTTGTGTTGTTGAAAATAGCCACAGGTACCCTGCAATACTTAACTTGGGCGTTATTTGAATAGGTGACTGTGCCATATCCATCTGGGCCAAATGAAATGCTTTGATACTGACCTGGTTGAGAGCCATCCTTTGTTGATGAACCTGCTGAATAAGTATTACCAGCGCTAACAACGCCCGTGTTTGTTCCAACAGCACCCAAGTCGAGCGTAATTGCTGAGGCGGCAGCAGTTCCGCCAGGCCAAGTTGTTACGCTAAGAGGAATAGGCGTTGTTGATCCAGTGGTAGCCCCTTGCGTGTTGAAATGGATTGGATTTCCTTTGCTGTTAAATTCAATGCGTGAACCGGCTAAATATGGAGCAGCAATTGCAGCTCCTGTTGATGAAATCGTTAGATCCCACGCTTGAGTAGAAATTGCATCGCCAACGGCGCCACCGGCGGCAGTGTGTGCGGCATTGAAAACATCTGCGCCACCACCAATGGCTGTTTGATCAACGCGTGTCCAAGTAAATGTCAAGTTTCGAATGTTACCAGTAGAGTCAATGACAGGCACAGAACTGGTTTTTACTGTTCCAACAGGAGCGGCAGCTAAATCGGCAGGTAATTGAACGCCCGCCAATGAAACGTTTGTTGTTGCAACAGCTGATAATGCAAGTCCTTTTACGTTTAATGTTGAAAGACCAGCTGTAGATGTTACGTCGGAAACTTTTGGTGATCCATCAGCGTTAACCAAAAAGACCTGAAGATTTTCTCCAAGACCATTAACAAAGTTAAGATCTCCGTCAGGTGCAAATGTGCAGTTACGGGTATAACCAAGATTTCCCCCCGAAGATGCATTATTAACCGGAACATAGCCAGTTCCACCCACTGTAAAATGAGTTGATACTGATGATTGTACAGGTAACCCTATTTGGTCTAAGTGGCGAAGAGTTGATGTGTCAACACCTTTAACACCACCATTAAGTTCAAAAGCGTTAATAAAATTTTCATCTGGACGTCCAGCAACAGCACCAGCAGCTGCTAGGTTCTGGGTATGAGCACCGAAAGATTCAGAATACGCTCGCGCACCAAGTAGCGCTGTTCCAAAACTAAGACCTGAAGTCATTTTTTATTCTCCTATACACTAAAGTCTAGAGCTTCATCGTCACCAACAGCTGTCGATCTAGAGCCCATGCTCTCATATGTGTTGGTATCGACTGATCTCATCATCGGCCTGGGTTGTTCTGCTTTGTAGGGTTGATGATTTCTCTTGTGACCAATAATTTCTCTAATTTCAATATTTCCTGATCTTAAAACAGGAAGATTATCTTTGTCGTAATAAGTGGATGTTATCTTGCTGTTTAAGCTTAATTTGCTTTCCACTTGCTTTCCCTCCGTATTTAATGCGGCAAGCCGAATTACATAGTCGGTTTTTGCTGCGCTGGCGCCAATATTGTCTTTTCCGTCCCAGGTCACTAATTCCCCTTTTGTATCCACGAGAATAGTTCGAACGAGCTCTTGTGTATGGACGTCAAAAATATTAAGAACTGCTTGTGCGGCTGTCTTGTCGAAAGAGCAGAGCATTTCTTGACTGGTTCCATCGAATGTAAATGTGTTTCCTTGATGTTCAACAGTATCGCCTTCGAATTTAGTTAATCCGGTTGCATATATAGAGGAATTAATTGCATTTCCTTTTTCTAATAATTGATTGGAGCGTGCTTGTTGAATGGTCGATGTCATTTGCATTAATGTTCGGACCATCTCATCTGTATTTGTCTCATCACCAGGAATTTGATGTTTCAAGCTGGCTAGAAAAATCTTCATACCAAAGTCCACTTGCTCTTCGGCAGTATTGCCAAGGAGACCGTTCATGCCCGTTCCTTTTGCAGCTTTGGCAGCTTTTTGTGCGTCGGTGCTCGTTCTATATTCATCGTAAAACTTTTTTGCTTCTACACCATCTCTAAAAGATTTTGGTTCTGGTTTCGAATTAGGGACACGGAGTCCTTTGTCGCGTGATTCTGAAATTGCGAAAGGCATGCTTTAAGCCTCCTTAGTCTTATAAAATTTAAGGGAATCAGCAGTTGGGTTTAATTTTGCTTCTCTAAAGATATCTTCAATCTCTGAACGTTGTTGCGTGAGCATTTGAACCATTTCTGCTGAATCAGCGTGGAAAACAGCCGAAACAGTTTTGTCTTTTTCATTAAAGTTAAGCTTGACGTCAACATTGCCAAATTTTTCATGTTGAACACTAATTTTCAAATTTGTTGGGCGACCAGAAATCTGGCTTAAGTGCCGACGAAAATCTTGTATGACTTGCTGAAGTGCCTGAACTTTTTCTGCTTGCTGTGTGGAAGTGTGACTCAAGCTTTCTGTTGTTTTCATTTGAGCACTAGCTGTTTCTGAAGAGCGTTGATTCGTAAAGGACCCAGAATGATCTTGTGAAGAGGATCCTTCATTGCCGCTAGATTGAGCTTTTTCACCATCGACTACAGTTGCTGCTATTAGATTTGCGTGCGGTTGAATGGCATCTGAACTTCCTCTTTCAATAAACTGCAAAGGAACAGCGGAAGCTAAAGGCGGTACCATTACTACTGGTTGCGCTAGAATTTGCACTTGTGCTGTGGTTTGCTGTTGAGGAGTGCGATTCAATAAATGAGTAATTTGCGGATCAGTTACTATTTCTTTTGAAGCGAAATCGTTTTCAATCAAAGAAGGGTCGCTTGAAAGGTGCATGTCAGCTGCTACGGTCTTATCTTTTTGACTAACAAATTTGAGCTTGTCTGTTGTCGTGATTGGTCCTGTTGTCACTGCCTGTTGCATCATTGCTGTGCGTGCAGAGTCTGTACCTTCTTCATCTGCTTCATTTTTTAGGTGAGAATAACCTGTTAGGGATGAGAAAGAGAATCCTTCCTCTGTTGATTTCTCGGTTGCAATTAACTCCTGAGGTCTCATTGAAACAGTCCCTGCTTTAGCTGTGTCTAAAATTTCAGCTTCCTGAAAAAAAAGCCCATCCGTTCGAGTTTGTTGTACGGGGCCAGTATCTATTCTTTCGTTTTTTTCAACGACACGTATAGGTCCATCATTTTTTGTTTCTTTAACCTCTTTTGTGTCTATGGTTTTTACCGTATTTGACTCTCTCATCTCTGTTGGTTTGATTTGGAGCGTTGAATTTGTTTGGAAAAGGGCTTTTGTCAAATCAAAACCTACGGGCACGGATGATAAAATCTCTCCGAAAGAAAACCCTGCTTCTTGCTCGCTACTCTCTGAGGATGGCTTTACTTGAGAGCCATCTTTTAGCGGTGTAGGTTGAGCCACTATAGTTCTTGCTTCGCTAATAACTGCTGCCATTTCCAATTCCAATTCGATTGATATTCAATTGCTAAATAGCTATGCAAAGAACGTGCCAAGAAAACACTTTAAATTCTACGAACACCAGTTTAGAATGTATTTTATGTAATTTTTAAATAGGTTTTATTATGGAAAATTCCCCAAAAAAGTCTCCCTTGTCAGTGGGTATATTGGCAGGAGTTGCGGCTGTTGCTGTCTTAGGATATGGCATCTATTCTTTTTCGCATAAGTCAGCTCCAGTTGAAGCAAAGCCAGTTGAAACAAAAGAAGCGACGGCTCAATCTGAAAAGCCTGCAGTTAAAGTTTCTTCGAGTTTTAGTCAACAACAACAACAAGAAATTCAGAATATCTTCTTAGAGCTTATTCGTGAGAAGCCCGAGTTGTTTATGGGCGCAATGAATGAAGGCATGCAAGCGCAACAAGATAAGTTACGTATCGATATGGAAAAAAGTGCCACTGATATGAAAGATAAGCTTATAGCAGCAGGTGTAGCCCTTGGTTCCCCTCAAGCTGAAGTCCATATGATTGCATTTACGGATCCTATGTGCCCTCATTGCCATGAGTTTCATAAGGTAGTTAACGCCCTGTTGCAAAAGCGTCAGGATGTTGTTATTCACGTGATTCCAATTGCGATATTAGGGCCAAATTCAGTCGCTATGTCGAAAATCTTGCTTGCTGCATCAAAACAAGGTCCAGATAAAATGAATGCTTTCTTTACGAAATTCATCAATAAGACGGCTGATATTGATCGTGCCAAATTGTTGCAAATGGCCAAAGATTGTGGAATCGATGTCGCTAAAATGGAAAAAGATGAACTGGCAGAAGAGACAGAAAAGACCTTGATTAGCCATACACAACTTGCTGAGCAAATTAAGATCCCTGGTGTTCCAACCATACTTGGCATCCAAAAAGACGGTAAGGTGGTGATTGTTCCTCCTATGGATCTAGATGGTTTCGACAAAGTAGTGGATAGCCTTAAGGGAGTAGAGACAACTGCAGCAGCGGTTGCAGTCAGTCCTGTTAAAGAGAATAAAGACGAGCGCTAAAAATTCCGGGGTTAACCCGAACGGAAGAATTTTCCACCCCGGCTACAAAAATTGCCGGGGTTTTTTATCAGCTCCCTGTCATCCTCGAGAGGCACGAAGTGCCGAGTCGGGGATCCAGAAAATATAGACTGGATTCCCGCCTTCGCGGGAATGACGTCAGGTAAGAAATTCAGGTGACCTATAAGCCGGGTTCTGTCCAAGGGTTTCCCCTCTGGATGATCATTCATCTGGGATGATTGTTACCAATCACCTCTAGCAACCTACCCGAACAAAAGTGTACAAACTCACTCTTCATACTCTTAACGTAAAACTATGAACCTTTGTTCCTATTTGGTCTTGCTCCGGGTGGGGTTTACCATGCCGCGTCTGTTACCATCCGCGCGGTGCGCTCTTACCGCACCTTTTCACCCTTACCGTTTTAAAGAAAACTTCAAAATGGCGGTATATTCTCTGTGGCACTTTCCCTAAAACCGGCCTTGAAGCCAGCCCCGCCGGACGTTATCCGGCACCCTGCTTGATTGGAGCCCGGACTTTCCTCCAGAGCAAAGCTCCAGCGATCATCCAGTCACCTGATTAACAAAGATATTATAGTGTTGAGGTGAAAAGTCAAGCTTGTGAGCAGGGTTTTGGTTTTATCAAAATAAATCGCTATGCGTTCCCGTTCTGATCAGCTCAAGGTCGTCTTCTGTGAATCGATAAATTAATAACCAGTCTGGTTCAATATGACATTCCCAAAAATCATCCCACACACCAGAGAGAAGGTGAGGTCTGCATTGCTTCGGGAGCTCTTTACCTTCACAAAGCAAAGTTATTATGTTTCTGAGTTTCTCATCCTTAAGACCTCTCTTTTGCACAAGTCTAAGGTCTTTTTTAAACCTATTGGTGTAGACAGCATCAAGCATTAAACAGCAGATCCAAATCGTCAACCGAAATACGAGTCATATTTCTATTCAACCTTGCATCTTCCATCGCCTCTCTTGTTTCTTTGTTGGGAATCTTCACATCAAAAGGAATGCCTCGCTTTAGTGTTACTTGCGTAAGAAACATACGAATTGCATCGGCCGTATTAATTCCAAGGGCACTAAAGACCAGCTCTGCTTCACGTTTAAGATTTTCATCAATTCTTGTATGGATCATTTGCGTTTTCATGATTCTTTCTCCTAACTGTATTTGATGGTTCAATTGTATCTCAAATGAGACTCAGAGTCAATCATGATTTTACTTTGTCACAGAACAGCTGTATAAGTGACAAAAATGGTTAGAGACAAAAGCGGCATGCGTATTCTTATAAGTAACGATGATGGTATCAACGCTCATGGGTTAAAGGTTCTTGAAAAAATTGCAAGAACCTTGTCGGATGATGTGTGGATTGTGGCGCCGGAGTTGGACCAAAGTGGCGCGAGTCATTCGTTGACCTTGCGCAATCCGATTCGTATCCGTGAGGTATCTGAGCGAAAATATGCTGTTACAGGTACACCAACGGATTGTATTTCAGCTGCTGCTTATCATTTAATGAAAGATAATCCACCACAGTTGGTTTTGTCAGGCGTCAACCAAGGTGGCAATATTGCTGAAGATGTCACATATTCAGGTACAATTGCGGCTGCTATCGAGGCAACTTTACTTGGAATATCAGCTGTTTCCATGAGCTTGGTATCGATGAAGGATCATTCCCCTAAATGGGCGACAGCTGAACATTATGGAATTGAAATTTTAAAAAAATTAGTTAAGCAAACGATCTCGTCAAATGTGTTTGTTAATATTAATTTTCCAGATGCTATTGTCTCATCGGTAAAAGGGATAAAGGTAACCACTCAAGGGCATCGACAAATAGAGGATAATTTAATAGAGTGTATGGATCCTAGAGGAAAACCATATTATTGGATTGGTCCAGGTAACCATCGGTATTGCGATTCACCTGTGCCACCGCCTCCTGGAACTGATTTAGAAGCAATTACACAAGGATATGTATCTATAACTCCTCTATCTTTGAACCTTACGCATACCCCAACATTATCCACACTTGAAGGAGTGTTCGCTGGATGAGAGTCAAATCTTATATTACAGTTTTATCAATGTTGCTGATTTCAGCTTGTACGAGAGATCAGCCTCCATCAGAAGTCGTTTTTTCTAAGCGCCTGAATCCTTATCATATTGTGAAAAAAGATGAAACTTTGTCCGATGTTGCTTTGAAATACAGCATGACAGAAGATGAAATTATTAAATTGAATCGCTTGAAAGAGCCTTATAAGCTTTTTACAGGGCAACGTTTAGTTGTTCACGTTAAGGATGATAAATCCGAAGAAGGGCGGACAGCTCCTGTTGAAGAGGGAGATGTTTCCGTAAAGCCTTTAGAGGATGGTGCTGTTCCAAAAGATGGAAGTGGTTTGAATCTAAAAACTCCTGATGGTGATGCTCTGAAATCTGTTGTTGGAGATACTGCTAACGCAGTGAACCCAACGACAGGTGTCCCAGAAGCGGCAACGGCAAGCAAGGCCGGTGTTCCACCTGCTACAAGTTATGAATGGCCAGTAAAAGGCGATTTAATTAGAGGCTTTGGACAAAAGCTTCCAGATGGTAGTTTGAGTGAGGGTATCAATATTCGAGCGGCTGCAAATCTGCCAGTAAAAGCGGCAGCTCAGGGTGTGGTTAAAGATGCAGGAGCACGTATCCCTGCTTATGGAAATATGGTCGTTCTTAAGCACCCTGACGGAAACATGTCAATATATGCCCATATGAAAGATATTCTTGTGAGGCCAACGGATAAAGTAACGGTAGGGCAGAATATAGGTCATGTTGGTAAAACGGGAGCAGCAACAGAACCTCAGCTTTATTTTCAGATGCGTGGCAGTGATTTAAAGCCAATCGATCCAATGAAAACTTTGCCGTAAAGAAACTCTGTCATCCTCGGACTTGTTCCGAGGATCTATTGCCTAAGTACTATTAGAAACCAAATTTTTAAGGAGAAAAATACATGTTTATTACCCAAGCGTACGCAGATGCACCAGCTGTCTCACATGGCGGTGGATTTGATGCGATGAGCTTTTTACCTTTAGCTCTTATTTTTGTTGTTTTTTACTTTTTGATTTTACGTCCACAGCAAAAGAAAGCAAAACAACATCAGCAAATGTTGTCTGCTATTCGTCGTGGCGATAAGGTTATAATAGGTGGTGGCATTATTGGAACGATCAGTAAACTTACAAATGATCAAGAAGTTCAGGTTGAGATTGCTGAAGAGGTTCGCATTCGCGTTATGCGCTCTACAATCACTGAAGTTTTGTCTAAGACAGATCCTGTTGCCAACAGTGATACAGATACGGCAAAATCAAAGAAGACCAAAAAAGTAGAAAACGAATAGATCGGATCTTTATATGTTAACAGTTCCACGTTGGAAATTCTGGAGTATCATAAGCGTTTGTGCGTTGGGCATTATTTTTGCAATGCCCAATCTTTTGTCGCAAACAGCTCTTCAAAACATGCCGAGTTGGTTGCAAAACACAGTCAACTTAGGTTTGGAACTCAGAGGAGGATCTCACCTTCAGTTAGAAGTAGATCTGAAAGTGGTTGCCAAAGAATACTTAACTAACCTTTTGGATGAGGCACGCTCCAATCTCAGAAAACAGCAAATTGGCTACACAGGTCTTTTGATAGATACTAAGTTGTCAAAACCGACGTTGACAATCACCCTGAGATCAACAGATGACGCAGATAAGGCTATTAAGGTATTAAAAGCGATTGATAGTAGTTTGGATGTTTCATCTGAGAGACTTGTTGTTTCCGCTTCGCTTTCTGAAAAAGTTCTAGAACAACGTAATAAGTCGATTATTGAGCAATCAATCGAAGTTGTTCGTCGCCGTATTGATGAATCAGGCACGAAGGAGCCCATCATTCAACGTCAAGGAAATGATCGTATTATTGTCCAGCTTCCAGGAGTGGATGATCCAGCTGAAGTTAAAAAACTCATTGGCCGTACAGCAAAAATGAGTTTCCGTCTGGTAGACGGCAGTGCACCTCCTATCCCAGCCATAAGTGAGGGAGGGGCGCATACGCCTGCACCTTTGGGTAGCGACTATCTTCTGGAGACTAGAGGAGATGGTCAAGCTGTTTATATTGCTGTTAAAAGGCAAGTTATGGTCAGTGGTGAAACGTTGATTGATGCGCAAGCAACGTTTAATCAAACGGGACAACCGGCTGTCAGTTTAAAGTTCAATTCCATTGGAGCTCGCAAATTTGCGGACATGTCAGCGCAGAATATCAAGAAGCAATTTGCGATTGTCTTAGATGATAAAGTCATTAGCGCGCCTGTTTTCCAAGACATCATTCATGATGGTAATGGACAAATTAGTGGACATTTTGCTGTTAAAGAGGCAAATGATTTAGCTCTTCTTTTAAGGGCCGGTGCTTTGCCAGCCCCTCTTAAGGTTATCGAAGAAAGAACTGTTGGACCAAGTCTTGGTGCCGATTCTATTCGCGATGGACAAAGAGCGACTATTTTGGCCTTTATTATGGTTTCTGTTCTTATGATTTCCTGTTATGCGATGTTTGGTTTGTTTGCAGATGTTGCGTTGGCCTTTAACTTGATCTTGCTGTTTGCAGGTCTGTCTATTTTGCAAGCAACCTTAACATTGCCTGGTATTGCTGGTATTGCCTTAACCATTGGTATGGCTGTGGATGCGAACGTCCTTATTTATGAACGTATTAAAGAGGAGCTTAGAGCAGGAACAAAGGCAACGATTGCCATTGAATCTGGCTATAGGAGAGCGATGACAACTATTATCGACTCGAACTTAACTACTTTGTTAGGGGCGGCTGTTCTTTTTGAATTTGGAACGGGCCCTATTCGCGGATTTGCTGTGACGTTGGCTTTGGGAATCTTGATCTCTCTCTTTACAGCTCTGTCCCTAACACGTTTAATTATTATTACTTGGTTGCGTGGAAGAAAAATTTCCACTCTACCGATATAAAGAGGATTTTATGCGCCGCTTACAAATTGTTCCCTACGGTACCACTTTTGATTTTATTGGTTTTCGCTTTATAACTTTTGGTATCGCTGCCTTTATTGCTCTTTCATCTCTATTCAGCATCATGACCAAAGGGTTAAATTATGGCATCGACTTTAGAGGAGGCTATATTTTTGAGGTCAAAATGCCAGAGGCCGTTGATGTTTCTGAGTTGCGCGAAAAATTATCTAACCTCCATTTAGGCGAGGTTGCTTTGCAACAATTTGGTGCTGATCGAGATCTTTTGATTAAAGTTGAACGTCAAGAAGGCAATGATTCTGCACAAGAAACAGCCATTCAGAAAGTCAAAGAGACTTTGGGTCCAAACGTTGATTATCGTAAAGTTGAAACGGTTGGCCCAAAAGTGGGAGGTGAACTTGTTCAAAATGGAATCAAAGCTGTTGGATTTGCGTTGATTGCGATGCTTGCGTACATTGCCATTCGCTTTGAGTGGCAGTTTGCTGTATGCGCCATTTTGGCATTAGCGCATGACTGTATTGCGATCTTGGGATTATTTTCTATCTTTCCTTTGGAATTCAATGAAACCGCTATTATCGCTGTTTTGATAACGGCCGGTTATTCCATCAATGACACAATCGTTATTTTTGACCGCATTCGTGAAAGCCTGAAGAAATACAAGAAATTGAACTTGAGTGAGATCATTAACAGAAGTTTGAATGAAACTCTCTCCAGAACGACTTTAACAGCAACGACAACTTTGTTGGCTTTGTTAGCCCTTTATTTCTTTGGCGGAAAAGTTATTTCGACTTTTAGTTTGCCTATTATTGTTGGCATTATCATCGGGTCATTCTCTTCTATCTGTCTGGCGGCCCCTTTGTTGCTTTACCTACATCTGAAGCGTTCGGATGTGAAAGAAGATAAAGTTGGCGAAGCAGAGGTTGTGGGTTAGAGGAAAAACTTTCTATCTTCAACTTAACCAATGTCATCCTTGGACTTGTTCCGAGGATCTAGCTTTTTTATGGACCTACTCAATAAAAGAGACGTCTCTTTTATTGAGTAGGTCATGATTTAACAGGGCAGATTTACAGGCTCTTGGTGCTTCAGACGATAGACTTCCAAACATTCTTGTGTACGGGAGTAAGCGTACAGTTTATATATATTTTTGTGCAGTTCATTAGCGTGTCTGATAACACCTAATCTTCGAGACCTTTTTTTATTATTTCAAGAGGTTCGCTATGGCGCTATTTAATAAGCGCGCTCACCCACCTTGAAATTTCTCACTTCTATCTGAACCCGGACAAAAGATGGCTATTTTTTTTTGATACTCAGCTTAATAAAAATAGCTACCGCACGTCAGTTTTCCTTCGGCTTGACCCATAGGTATCTACACAAGTTGAGTTTTCAGTATTTTTTGAAGCATATTTTTAAGATCGTCTCCATCATAATCGCGCAGTAAATCTAATGTGTTGAGCAAGG